>CAYVQL010000177.1:0-22310 GCA_964454135.1 uncultured Enterobacterales bacterium
ACAGGCCGACTCATCGTTGCGGCCGAATGGCCGCAACGATGACCAAGGCCCGCCGATCATGCCGAAGACGCAGCCGCTGGTGTATATGCCCTGCCCCTGGACGGCCTGGGCGGGTCTGGCTGTCAGGACCATTCCGGCTACCAGGAGCGCTGCGAATGACGTTTTCATCTTGGGTCTCCTGCGCGCTTCTAGCCGGTTCGTAGCGCGCCGCCGAGGCCCGTCCCACCCTTCTCTCGCGCTCATGATCCTCAGCGCAGCCAGGCCGGATTGTCGGTCAGCGTCGAGCCGAACTCCTCCGGAAACTCGTCGCCGCAGTCTCTGCACTGCATGTTGACCACGGGTACCAACACCGAGCTGATCTCGAAGATCGTCGCCATGGAGGGATCACCCGCTTCCCCCCCGTTGACCGCGCAGCCGTCCTGGGTGACCGCGATGTCGTAGGGCGAGTACGAGGAGCTGGCCGTAGGCGTCTCGGTCCCGTCGAAGAACATGAAGCCCACGGCGTATTCGTAGTTGGCGCCTTCGTCGAAGTAGTAGTGGATCACATGCTCGCAGAGCCCCTCGTAGACCTGGAATCCCTCCGCGGACAGGTCCTGCAGCGCCTGCACCTGTTCATCCTCCAGCAGCAGGCTGAAGTCGTCGGGCAGGTACTGGTAGCCGTCTCCGTTGGTGAAGTGCTGCTGAAAAGCCAGGTCGCTGTCGTACTCGATGGCTGTCCAGCCGCCGCCGTCCGTGCTCATGTCGCAGGCCACCTCGAAGGGATCCAGGCCCGTGGCGTAGCCATCGGGATCGATGGTGTAGTCACCGTCTCCCACGGATCGCCCTTGCTGCAGGATGTCCAGACAGCTCAGACCCACGGCGCAGCCGCCACCTGCTTCCGGCAGCAGGCTGGCGTCACTGTCGTCACAGTCATCTCCCCCGCAGGCCGCGTCGGCGTAGCCGTCGCCGTCCGCGTCGCTGTCCACGTGGCCGTCACAGTCGTAGTCGTCACCATCACAGCCGGGCGTAGCGCCGGGAGCATGGCCTGCATCGGTATCATCGCAGTCCCCACCCACAGCCACGTAGTGCGAAGAGGGTGCTTCGCAGTCGCTCAGCACGGTGTCGTCCGCTCCCCAGCCGTCTCCGTCGTAGTCCAGATACCAGTCGCTCTCAAGACCTTCGTCCGTGTCGCCGTCGCAGTCGTTGTCCGCGCCATCGCAGATCTCGCTGGCCCCCGGGTTGCTGCTGGCGTCGCCGTCATCGCAGTCGCTATCGTTCGCGCTGTAGCCGCTGGGCTGGCTGCAGGCCGCGGTTGTGTAGCCCGTGTCACCATAGCCGTCGCCGTCCGCGTCGATGTACCAGGTCAGCGCATCGCTCGCCTCCTCGTCCGTGGCTCCGTCGCAGTCGTCGTCCGTGCCGTTGCAGGTCTCGGCAGCGTTCGGATGTATCGCCGCGTCGCCGTCATCGCAGTCGCTGTCGTCAAGCACGTGCCCGCTGGGCGCCGCGCAGGCCGCGACAGCGCTGGCGACGTCGCCGTAGCCATCGCCATCCAGGTCGGCGTACCAGGCATCCATGTCACTGGCCTCTTCGTCCGTGTCGCCGTCGCAGTCGTTGTCCGCGCCATCGCAGACCTCGCTGGCGCCGGGGTTGCTGCTGGCATCGCCGTCGTCGCAGTCGCTACAGTCCGCCACATAGCCCTCGGGCTGGTCGCAAGCCGCGCTGGAGTGGCTGGCGTTGCCGTAGCTGTCGCCATCGGCGTCGAGACACCAGGTCAGCGCGTCGCTGGCGTCCTCGTCCACGTCGCCGTCGCAGTCCTGGTCCACACCGTCGCATGTCTCGCTTGCGCCAGGATGTATCGCAGCGGATCCGTCGTCGCAGTCCGTGCCGTCCGACACATGCCCGGAGGGCGCCTCGCAGGCCTGGGCGCTGCTGTCCGCATCTCCGTAGCCATCGCCATCCGTGTCGGCGTACCAGGCGTCCATGTCGCTGGCATCCTCGTCCACGCTGCCGTCACAGTCTTCATCCACACCATCGCAGCTCTCGGCGGCTCCGGGATGCACCTGGTCGTTGTGATCGTCACAGTCGCTGGCGTCGGACGTGTAGCCCGAGGGTGCGTCGCACGACTCGGTTGTGCTACTCAGGTCGCCGTAGCCATCCTGGTCGGCGTCCGCGTACCAGGTGGCGACATCGCTGGCGTCGTCCTCGTCCACGTCACCGTCGCAGTCGTTGTCCTGATCGTCACAGATCTCGCTGGCGGCGGGGTTGACGGCGGCGTCGCCGTCGTCACAGTCGCTGGCGTCGGCGACATGGCCGTCGGGGGCCTCGCAGGCCTGGGCAGGGCTGTCCGTGTCTCCGTAGCTGTCGCCGTCCGCGTCGGCGTACCAGACAGAGGTGCCCGTCACGTCGGGATCTTCGTCGTCGATCAGGCCGTCGCAGTCGTCGTCCACGCCGTTGCAGGCCTCCTGCCCCGCGGGAGAGATGGCCGAGTTGCTGTCGTCGCAGTCGCTGGCGTCAGTCGTCCAGCCCTCGCCTGGCTCGCATGCATCGATGAAGCTGTCGGGGTCGCCGTAGCCGTCTCCGTCGGCATCGGCGTACCAGGCGGAGAGCAGGTCCTCGTCCACGCTGCCATCGCAGTCGTTGTCCTGGTCGTCACAGGTCTCTTCGGCGCCGGGATGCACCGAGGAGTTGAGATCGTCGCAGTCCGAGCTGTCAGCCACCCAGCCCTGGTCGGGATCACAGGACTCCAGGGACTCGCTCACATCTCCGAAGCCGTCGCCATCCAGGTCCTGATACCACACCTCTACCAACTCCTCGTCGATCTCACCGTCACAGTCGTTGTCGGCCCCATCGCAGCGCTCGGCGGCGTCGGGATAGGTCTGATCGTCTCCGTCGTCACAGTCCGTGGCGTCCGCCACGTGGCCATCGGGGGCATCGCAGGCTTCCTGCGTCGAGAGGGGGTCGCCGAAGCCGTCGCCGTCCGCGTCGGCGTACCAGCTGCTGGCGTCCATGGCGTCCTCGTCCACGCTGCCATCGCAATCGTCGTCCAGGTCGTTGCAGCTCTCCTGGGCTTCGGGATGGACCCCGGCATCGGAATCGTCGCAGTCGCTGGCGTCTTCCACAAAGCCGGCTGGCGGCGCGGCGCAGTCGCCCTGCTCCTCGGCGGCCGGGTCTCCGAAGCCGTCCTCGTCGGCGTCGGCGTACCAGGGGCAGAGCGGGACGGCGCTGTCTTTCACCAGGTCGTTGCGGCAGGCGACGAGGGCCAGCAGGGCGGGTAAGGCGAGGTGGCGCATGGGGACCTCCCGGTGCAGGGGCGTAGTCGCAGGAAAGCACGGACGGGGATGGGTGGCAAGGGTGAGGAGTCTACCCGAGGGCGGGCTCTGCAGGTGGTAAGGTGGAGGGGCAATCCCGCTGGAGGAGGCTTTGTGATTCCCAGGAATCCCCTTTCGCGCTCGCTGGGCCGGTTGGGGTGGGGTGTGGCGCTTCTCGGCCTGCTCTGGGGGCGAATGGGGCGGACCGCCGATGGCCACGAGCTGGTCGGAGACAGGGACGAGGTGCGTGAGAAGCTCCTCCGTCTGGCGCACGGTACGGGCTCGGCTGACGGATCCTGCCTGCTCTTCGGGGCGGTGGGTTCCGAAGCCGAGAAGGCGCTCCGACGTTCCACACTCGACCAACTGGAGGGCGTGCAGCTGGCACGGCTGCCCTACGCCGGGGACCAGGAGTGGGAGGTGCAGCACGCCATGGAGCGAGGGGGCTGTGGCTGCGGTCTGCGGGTGGTGGCCTCGCAGGAAGGGGGGTGGGAGGTCGTGGAGTACGGGGAGTGCGAGGCGCTGCCTTGTACGAACCAGCGCGAGGTGCGTGCGGAGGCGCAGCAGCCGCGACGAAAGGCGACGAGGCGCAAATCGGGACAGGATCTCGATGGGCAAGATCGCTTCACCATCTGGGGCGAACTGCGTCCCGGCGTGGGATGGGAGTGGATCGACCTGGGGATCGGGCTGACCGGCGAGCTTTGGCTCGCGCCTCCGGTGGCCTTCGGCCTGCGATTGTGGAGTGGTCTCGGCGCCTCGTTCAAGAGGTACAGCCATAGCTGGTACGGCTTCAGCGGTGCCCACTTCAAGTTCGTCTCGTGGAGCGGAAACACCAGGCCCTACCTGCGCCTCGGCCTGGGGAGCCTGGCCTGGCAGCAGGGCTCCGCTCACACCGGGGACGACTACTGGCAGGAGTACCGTTCGCTCTCCCCTTCCATAGGGGGTGGCATCACTTTCTACCTCGGAAGCGCTCTTCGGGTTCAAGGCGGACTGGAGCTCAGTACCTTCAAGAAGCCCGAAGAGCGCCATACGAACCTCACGGGTTGCGCGGCCGTCGGGGCGGGGTTCTGAACAGGGTGGAGAATGAGCAGAATCCTCATCCCGTTCCTGCCACTCAGCCTGCCACTCAGCCTGCCACTCTCGACCGGCTGCGTCAGCTGCGTAGACGACGAGAAAGCGCAAGCGGCCGACCCACCTCCCACCACCACCGACACAGTCGACAGCAGCCCCTGCCCCTTGCTGGACTCCGCCTCCAGCTGCGGGCTTTCCCCGGAGCTCGATTGCCTCGCAGCGCTCGGCGGGACCAGCAAGAGCGGCGACCAGGACTTCGATCTCTGCCAGGCCGTTCAAGGTCCCGCTGTGGCATCGCGGGAGCTCCTGTCCGGCGGCGGCTGCTTCGAGGAGCTGCCGAACGGCGAGCTGCAGATCATGCGGGATCCGCAGAGCCTGGAGCTCTTCTGGGACCGGAACTGCCTGGAACAAGAGGCTCCCCTGCCGAGGGTGGATTTCTCCACCGAGCAGGTGCTGGTGTTCAGCAGCTACTGGTCGGGAGAGGTCTGCACTCATTCCGAAGAACGCCTGGAGGGCTTCTACCAGGACCTGAAGGACGAGGAGCTGGTGATCGCCCGCATCGAGCGCAACGGCCCCTGCTGGGTGGCGGACTGCGGAGCGGTGCCGTTCTTCGCCCTCTGGGCGACGCCCATCGCAGAGGTCGAGGCCTGCCGCCATGGGGTGTGCTGCGTAGAGTGAGGTTCGCCCCGCATGCAGGCGGTTCGACATGCTGAAAAGCGTGGTAGGCTCTCGATATGCGTCTCCCTGTCCTGCTCGTCCTCACCGGCTGCCAAGACCGCGGATCCGTGCCGGACACGGGCTTCTGGGGCCCTTGTCCGACCTTGGATGACTTCGCCTGTCCTGAGGGTGTCACGCTGGGGGCGGACAGCGTTCGCGAGCTGCCCGACCCGACGAGCTTCGCGGAAAGCGCGGTATCCATCGCGGTGGGGGACCTGGCCGGCAGCGGCACGCCGCAGATCTACGTGGGGACGAACGGCACCATCGCACGGCTGGACGGCGAGGGCTGGACCGCCGTCACCGAGATCTGGGTATCCCGCAACGACGGCAACTACCCGCTGGTAGCCGAGCTCACGGGCGACAGGATCGACGACCTGGCCATCGGGCTTCCCAACAGCGACGATGGCGCAGGGCAAGTGGTGGTCTTCCCAGGCCCCGTGACCGATCCCGTGACCTGGGACACGCCGCACTTCGAGCTGAAGGGGAGCGAGGGCAGCAGGACTGGCTCCCAGCACACCGCCGCGGATATGAACGGGGACGGGCAGCTGGACCTGGTCGCCAAGGGCGGCATCTGCTTCGGCCCCATCGAGCGCGACCTGGTCATCGGGGACGAGGGCGACGTGCTGTGGTCCTCTGGCGAGGGGACCAGCCGCGTGGGAATCCCTGGAGACGTGGACGGAGACGGAGCGCAGGACCTGGTCTTCCTGGTGGGCGTTCCCTGGGGTCTCGGCTGCAGCTCCCAGGCCTCCGAGCTGCGCATCTTTCCAGGACCGTTCTCCGCAGGGAGCCTGGCGCTGACCGAGGCGCCCATCGTCGTCCCGCCGGCGACCGACACCCTCTCTCTGGGGGGCTGCTGGATCGACGGCACGTCCCTGCGCGTCGCAGACATCGACGCCGATGGGATCGCGGACATCGTCATGGCGGCGGAGGACATCTCCATCCCCGGAGTGTTCCTGCCCGAGGTGCTCGTCTACGAGGGTCCCGTGGCTGCCGGCGCCGAGCTCGCGGCCCGCTTCGGCGCCGTAGGCTGGCTGGCCGCGGTCGCGGATCTGGACGGCGACGGCCTGGCCGACCTGCTGCAGGCGAGCTTCGACGCGGAGTGGTATCTGGGGGGCATCGAGCAGGCCGACGCCGCCTCGCTGCTGCATGGCCCCCTGGCGGACCTGCCCCGCTTCGACGCGTCCAGCTGCGTCTACCGCGTGGACGAGCTGTGGTCCTCCACCGCGCTCAGCGCCGCCTGGACTGGCGATCTCGATGGCGACGGAGTCACCGATGTCGTCGTGACGAGCGGGGAGGAAGCCTGGGTCCTGCTCGCGGGCTTGTGATGAGGGACACCCTATGATGGACGAGCGGATCTTCTGCAGAACCTGCCCCCTGTGCAGCCAAGCTCTCGCCCGAAACACGTGTCCTGAATGCGGCCTCTGGTGGCCAAGCTCTGATGTCGAGGATCCTACCGGTGCCCGCGAGGAAGGGCGCACGGCCTCGATCCGTATCAAGCTGTGCTCAACGGTCCCGTTCGCCTGGCCCATCACTCTTCTCGCGTTCATGAGCCTGGGGTACGGCGCCGCCGCCGCTGGCACCTGGTCCTTCGTACATTCTCCGTCCTCCCCGCTTGCCTGGATCTCTGTGCTGGTCGGCCTTCTCCTTGGCGGCCTGGTCGGAAGCTACTGCCTCGCCGCTCTCGCTCAGCTGGTGCTCCACGCGATGGTTCCTGCAACCCTCGAGGGAAACGACGCGGGCCTTCGCATGAGGGTCTGGCACACCTGGCACAACCTGCTGGATGGGTTTCGCCGCACAGATGTTCTCGTCCCCCGAGACCAGATCAGCGGTGTGGGCTTCATGACCGGCCAAGGTGGAGAGACCCTTCTCTTCCTGGTGCACTCCTCGGGCCGACCCTTTGGAACGGGTTGGAGCGGCGACAAGGAGACTGCGGAGAGGCTGGGCGGACAGCTCGTCGACTGGCTGCGTTCCGGAGTACAACAGCGCCCCGACTAGCAGCCCAGCGCAGTCCCGCCCCAGGACCAGGCTAAGCTGCTCTCCATGCCGACTCTCCCACTCCCCCTGCTGCTGGCCTGCGCTCCCGCGGGCTGGGAGCACGACTACCAGCAGGTGCCCACCAACGGTCCAGACCAGCCATGCAGCGATGACGGCCAGGAGATCCGCTGCGTGCACCACGAGAGTCGCTACAGCGACCGCAGCCTGGATCGCGTCGTACTGTGGCAGCTGCCTGCAGGCGCTCCGCCGGCGTCCGGCTGGCCCGCGGCGCTCGTCTTCCAGGGCACGGGCCAGAGCGCCGGCTGTAGCTGGCAAGCCGGTCGGGACGATGCCTGGGGCGGCTGGTGGCAAGCTCAGCTCAGCAAAGCCATGCTCGAGGCCGGCTTCGCGGTGGTCACGCCGGGCACTCGCCTGGACGGCACCTGGTGGGACACGAACGTGCTTCCCTGGAGCCAGCTCTGGGAGAGCAGCCGCGACCACAAGCTGATGCAGGGGCTGCTGGCAGGCATGGAGGACGGCGAGCTGGGGCCGCTGGACCCGGATGCGCTGTACGCCACGGGCATCTCCAGCGGCGGCTATATGACGAGCCGCATGGCGGTCTCCTACGAAGGAAGCTTCCGCGCGCTGGCCATCCAGAGCGGCAGCTACGCCACCTGCAGCGGCGCGCTCTGCTCCCTCCCCGACCTGCCCGCAGACCACCCGCCCACGCTCTTCCTGCACGGCGAGCAGGATTGGGTGGTGCCGCTCTCCACCATGCAGGACTACTGCCAGGCCCTGCAGGACGCCGGCCTGACCTGCGAAGCGCTCGTGGATCCGCAGGCGGGACACGAATGGCTGCCCGAAGCGCCCACGGAGATCGCAGCTTGGTTCGGGGAGCATTGATGGCCCTGCCAGCGTGCTATGACAACCGGAACAAAGGAGATGAACCATGAATGGCCGCTACCGCCTCCTGATCCCTGCCCTGCTGGCGCTGTCCGCGTGCCGCAAGACCACCCCCATCGAGTCGGCCGTCGGCGCAAGTGAAGAAGCGGCCGAGCAGGTGGGCGATGCCGCGGACGAGGCCGCCGAGAGCGCCAGCGAGGCCGTGCAAGACGCCGTGGAAGCCGTGGGGAAGACGGTGGAAGCGGCCTCCGAGGCCGTGGGAGACGCTCTCGAGAAGGCCTCCGACGCCACCGGAGAAGCCCTGGAGAAGGCCACCGAGTTCCTGGGAGGTGCGGCCGTCAAGGCGGTCGAGGCCGTGGAGGACGCCGTCGAGAAGGCCAACGAGGCCGCCGGAACCAGCCAGGACACGGACAAAGACGCCGACCAGGACGACGAGTAGCGCTTCCTCTGCTGAAGTGCGCCCGGCCGCGCTTCATTCCGATCACGACCGCTCACAGACCGCCTCGAGCGCCCGCACCGCACGTCCCGCCGAATCCGCGAGCTGCCGGCTGCCATCCGCATCCCCGACGAGGAGGAGGCTCTGATCGCGCTCGGCGCGAAGTAGCGCCCCCTATCCCCCGTTGCACCCCCCGAAGAGCCCGCTGTCGCAACGCTCCAGCTTCTCTTCCAGCACCGCATCGCAAGCCGACCAGCCGGAGACGTCGGGCATGCTGTACGCCTCGTCGCAGGCCGTGTTCTCCCGGAGACACTCGTAGTAGGGTGTCAGGTCGCAGGGGTGGCGGTCCAGCGCCTCGCAGTCGACCAGGGAGCCCACCGCGAATTCACCGCAGCGCCACCACCAGGTGTGCAGGTAGCACTGGGTGACGCTCCTGTTCTCCCAGCAGGCCTCCGCTTCGGCTGCGCAGCTCGACCAGCCCGCCAGGTCCACGCTACTGGTCTCCTCCTCGCAGATCAGCTCGTCGGTCAGGCAGTCGAAGTACTCGCTCGTGTCGCAATTGGTCTCGTACAAGAGGGGGCAGTCGATGATCTCCCCGAAATCGAACTCGCCGCAAGGGTCCGAGTCAACCCAGTCCTCGCAGGGCACGGCATTCGAGGCCTCCCCCCGCCCCAGGGAAAGCAACACAGGCACCAGCACCAAGCGCCTCAAGATCCCTCCTCCTTCGCACCTCGCGAGAGGGGACGCCGCCGCGGACTACCCTCCATCGCACCCCCCAAGTGGGCGCCACGGGCAGCCCTCCAGCTCCTCCTCCAGCAGGGCATCGCAGATCGACCAGCCCGCCAGATCTTCCGTACGGGTCTCCTCGTCGCAGCCTAGGTCGTCGATCACGTCTTCCAGGCAGTTGAAGTACCCGCTCGTGTCGCAATCGATGTCGAAAAAGAGGGAGCAGTCGACGATCTCCCCGAATTCGATCCAGTCGCAGGGTTCCGAGGCAAGCCAGTCCTCGCAGGGCGCGGAGTCCGAAGCCTCCCCCCGCCCCAGGAAGAGCAACACCGACAGCGGCACCAAGCGCCTCACGCTCCCACCTCCCAGCCATGGCCCTCAGCCTTCCTCATCCGCCTCCCCCTTACCCCCGCCCAGCTTCTTGACCACGCGGCGCGCGCTCTTCAGCGAGGCCTTGGCCGTCAGCAGCTCCGCCCAGCTGGCCTCCTGGGTGTCCTCCGGCTCGGAGGTGACGCCGATCTCCTTGGTCAGCAGCCGCCGCAGGTTGCCGGCGCTGGCGCGCGAGCGCAGAAGATCGCCCCAGCCGGCCTCCCGCGTGTCGTCGGGGTCATCCGCTACCTCCACGCCCAACGCACTCCGTTCCGGGGCCTTTCGCCGGGCCGTCAGCGCGCTGGCTCGGGGGTCGGGGGCGCGCCGCTTGGCCCTGCGGCGTTGCGCCAGGCCGTTGTGCACCGTGCGCAGGATCTCTCGGGCGTCCAGCTCGCGAGGAATGAACGCGTCCACCTCGTACAGGGCCGCGATGCGCTCGGGGGAGCCCTTCTCACCACCGCCTCCGGTGGGCGCTCCGTACACCATCATCCAGATATCGGGGCTGTCCAGCACCAGGCGCAAAGCCTGGCAGAGGGCCAGCCCGTGGTCCCCGATCTGCCGCAGGTTCGCCACGACGGCAGCGGGATGGTGCGCTTCGACGACCGCCGCAGCCTGCTCGAAGCTCTTGAGCTCGATGACGCGGAACTGACGGAAGAGCTCCCTCATCACCAGGCGACGCCGCTTCAGGAGTGGATCGATGACGAGCACCGGCCTGTCTGTCACGTCTCACCTCCACGGGCTCCGATACCACATCATGGTGCCACACGTGATGGGCGTCCGTCACCGGCGGGGGCGCCAGCCCTGCGCAGACCGCACTGCGCTATCATGGCCTGTCCAGCTTCAGGAGGTGAACCATGGAATTCCTCGACCGCCAGCGCCGCTACCTGGAGATCACCCAGATCTGCGCACGCCACGACATGGGCATCTTGTTCGACAAGCTGGGGCTCTCCGGCCTGGCCAAGGGCGAAGCGCAGGACGAGCCGCGCCCGCCCATGAGCTTCGCCGAGCGCTTGCGCCACCTCTTCGAGGACCTGGGCCCCACCTTCGTCAAGCTGGGGCAGATCGTGTCCACGCGCCGCGACCTGCTGCCGCCAGAGTACGCCGCCGAGTTCAAGAAGCTGCAGGACGACGTGGCCGCCCTGCCCTGGGAGCAGATCAAGACCGTGGCCGAGGAGGAGCTGGGGCGGCCCCTGGAAGAGGTCTTCGCCGAGGTGGATCCGGAGCCCCTGGCCGCGGCCAGCATCGGCCAGGTGCACCGCGTCACCATGCAGGACGGCAGCCCGGCCGTGCTCAAGGTGCAGCGGCCCGACATCGAGCGCGTCATACGCCAGGACATCGCCATCCTACGCGGCCTGGCCGAGACCGCTGCGACCGCGGGACTGGCCGGACCGGTGGATCCGGTGGCCATCCTGAAGGAGTTCGAGCGGGTGATCCTGCTGGAGCTGGACTACGCCAGCGAGGCCCACGCCACCGAGGCCTTCGCCCAGCAGCACGCCGACGACGACCAACTGGTGATCCCGGCTGTGCACTGGGACTGCTCGGGCAAGCGCGCCCTGACCCTGGAGTGGATCGCGGGCACAAAGGTCTCGGACATCCAGCGGCTGCGCAGCAGCGGTCACGACCTGACTAGCGTGGCCAAGAAGCTGCTGTCGGTGGTGTTGGAGCAAATCTTCCTGCACGGCCGCTTCCACGCCGACCCGCACCCCGGCAACCTGATGGTGCTGGATGATGGCCGCCTGGCCATGATCGACTTCGGCATGTTCGGGAGCTTCGACCGCTGGACCCGACGGGCCTTGACCGACCTGGTGCGCGACATGGCCGAGCAGGACCACCGCAGCATGGCCCAGCACCTGCTGCAGCACGAGCTGGTGGGCTACGACGCCGACATCCGACAGGTGCAGGCCGACCTGCGGGAGATGTTCCGCAGCGTGGGCGGAAACCAGAAGCCCGACGAGCAGATGCGCATCTTCCTGCACTTCGTGACCGAGCACGAGGTGGCCTTCCCGCCGGACCTGTTCTTCCTCGACAAGGTCTTCGGCACCCTGGACGGGGCGCTGCGCACGCTCAACCCGCAGATCAGCATGCGCAAGGCCATGCTGGGCCACCTGCCCCAGCTGGTGCAGGGAGCCGCCAAGGACTGGCCCAGCCTGCTGCGCGGGCTGGCCATGCGCCTGCTGGAGGCCGAGGGCTCACTGCTGAACCTGCCCGTGGAGCTGACCCGCGTGCTGCGGCGGGCCGACGCCGGACACCTCGGCCTGCGCCTGCAGCAGGACGAGGAAGCCGAGCGCAAGCGGGCCCAGCGAGCCCTGAAGTGCGGCCTGATGGCCCTGGGGCTGACGTGCGTAGCAGGGGCCGTGGTCCTGGAGGCTGCCGGTGCCACGGGGCTGGGCGCGCCCGTCTCATGGCTGGCGGCGGGCCTGACGGTCTTCGTCTGCGGGGCCGGCTGGTTGGCGCTGGAGAAATAGGGCTACGCCACCGGAATCCTCACTCGAAGCGGCGCATCCTGATTTCCTCCGCGTGGCGCCGGGACCAGCTCTTGCGGGGGTTCAGAGCGACGGCCTTGGAAAAAGCCCGGTAGGCGGCCTCCCAGTCCTGGCGCTGCAAATGACCCTGCCCTTCGGCCTCCAGTCGATCCGCCAAAGGGAGCGCCTGCGCCAGCAGCTGCGGACAGCGGTGGTCCCATCGTCGCGCCTCCAGCAGCAGCTCCAGCTGCCGCCCGACCTCAGCCACCGCAGCGGCCCTGGCAGACAGGCAGGCGGCCATGGCGCTGCGCATGGTGGGATCTCTCTCGCGCTCCCAGCTCTCTTGCCCCAACACATGACGACGCGCGTCGCGCCAGGCCTGCCAAGCCGCATCGCAGGCGCCCTCCTCGGCCAGCGCCAGCGCGCGCTCGTGGTCACGCCGAGCCGGGGCCAGAGCTGCTTCGCTGGAGACTATGCGCAGCTGCGCCGGGAGCAAGGCCTCGCCCATCATGTACAGGGGTTCCCCGGGATCCTGCGCTGCCAGCACGCGTCCGCTTGCCTCGTCGAGCAGGACCAGGCCGATGCGGTAGGCGCCCGGGGCGAGCGCTGCCGAGAGCGGCAGATCGTGACCGCTGAAGACGCGCTCGTCCTGTCCCCAGCTCTGCGGGGGATACCAGCCGTAGCCCGGCTGGATCTCCCAGGCGGCCTGGCCGCCCTCGCTCCCCGCAGCGAAGGCCAGCAAACGAAAGGCGCGCGCCTCGGGGTTTCGAAAGCAGGTCTGCAGAAAGAAGGCGCTCTCTTTGGCCACCTCGGGCGAGGGCAGCTGCCAGCCTTCCAGCACCACACCCCCCTCGAATGCCACGGGCTCCGCCGCCACGGGGCAGCGGCTGGCCACCCAGTGGCGCTTGTCCACGAAGTTGGTCTCGCGCTGGTAGTCGCCGCTCAGCTGCAGCGGCACCCGCCCGTAGCGCTCAAGGAAACCCGGGATCTTGCGCAGGCCAGCCTTGCGCAGCCACCCTTCGCCGATCATGACGATATCGGGCCGATTCTCCTTCAGAACGTACTCCTGCAAGAACGCCGGATCGTAGCGCTGCTGGGCGAAGGGCACGTCCATCAAGCCCGTGACGTCCATCAGCTCCCAATTTGTGGCGTACATGACGCCGGCCCCCGATTCGGACAGCACCTGCACGCGATCCAGGTGCAGCCTGCGCTGGATAGCCCTCTCCGCCCTCACGAACCTGACCACGCTGCGGACGCCGAGCTCGGGCCGCCACAGGAACTCCCACGAGAGCCAGGTGTTGGGCAGCGCCACCATCAGCAACGCCGCCGCCACAGGGATCCGACGCAGCCACGGGGCACCGCGCAGGTTTCGCAAGCCATCCGCCAGCTCGCCCACGCCCAGGCCCAGCAGCAGGAAGAGGGGCGGAGCGAGCAGGTTCCCCCAGCGGTGTCCCTGGGCCCAGTCGCCGCCCGTGTACAGCATGAAGAAGAACGCCGCGCAGCAGCTGAGCCAGCAGAGCAGGCGCCCGGCGCCACCTGGCCGGCCCAGGGCCAGCAGGCCCAGCAGGGGGGCGCCCACCAGGATCCAGAGCACGCGCAACCTGATGGTCAGCGCCGAGTGCCAGAGCATGTCCACACCGCTGAAGAGCGCCAGCCCTGTCAGCAGGCCGATAGCCGCAGCAGCGCGCCAGCCACGGCGCCCGCAGAGGCTCAGCACCGCCAGCGGCAACGCGTAGCGCAGCAGCGTGTCTGCCAGGTAGCGGTGGAGATAGCCCCAGCCTCGCACCTCCCAGCTGAAGGGCCGAAAGCGCATGCCATCGATCTTGGCGTAGTAGGCGGTGGGTAACGGCCAGGCGAAGTAGTGCATGCGCCAGGCCAGGTAGGCGCCAACGGGTGCGAGAAAGACCGCCAGCCACAGCAGCAGCGGCCGCAGCCTGCGGTCGCGCAGGGCCCTGAAGACTTGCGCGCCAGCGCCCAGCAGCCCGTACATGGCGGCCTCCGGACGGGTCAGCGCCAACAGGGCGAAGAGGCCGGCGGACCAGGGGCGGCCCCCTTCTTCCAGCTCGCGGACCGTGCAGAGCAGGGCCGCCATCAGCAGCAGCCCGAAGAGGGGGTTTTCCAGGCCCGAGGCGTTCCAGACCACGAACTGCGTGCAGCAGGCCAGCAGCGCGGCCGGCGCCAGGCTGAGCAGGTCGTCTTTGCCGCGCAGGCGCCGGGCGAGCCGCGCCACGACGAGCAGCGTGCCGCAGCCAAAGAGCGCGCCCATCAGCTTGACGCTGAGCCAGCCGGGGATGCCCACCGCCAGCGGGATGGCGATCAGCAGGACCCATAGGGGATTGGAAAAGCCCTCCACCCGCTCGCCGCCCGCAAAGGCCACCAGGCCCTGTCCCGAGACCAGGTTGCGGGCGTAGCTGATGCTGATGGCAGCTTCGGAGAAGAGAAACCAGCTGAAGACCAGGTAGTGGGCCAGGTAGAGCAGCAGCACCAGCGTGATGGGGCGCTGCAGGCATCGGCAACGTCCCCCTCGCACTATCGCACCAGCTCCAACACCCGCTTCTCGAAGTCCTTGAAGCTGTCCGCCCCCTCGTCGCCGTACTTCCAGTGCTCGGGCCGGCTGCGCATCTGGCGCACGGCCACGATGCGCCGCTCGGGGATCACCACCAGGTACTGCCCCAGCCAGCCGTCGGCCTTGAAGCCGCGTTGCACGAAGCCTGGGCTGCCAGCTGTGGCGCCGTCGTCCTCGCTGCGCTGCACCTCGTTCACCAGCCACCACAGCCGCCCGCAGCGTGGATTGAGGGGCGCGGCCCGCGTCGATGATGCCACCCAGTCGGCATTGACCAGCTGCCGCTCGCCCCAGCGCCCCTGGTCCAGCATCAGGATACCGAAGCGCGCCAGGTCCTCGGCCCGCAGGGCCAGGCCGGCCCCGCCCTGGGTGTTGCCCGCCACATCGCGATCCCACTTCCAGGTCGTGATGCCCATGGGCTGGAAGAAGCGCTGCTCCATATAGGCATCCGCGGGCTGGCCCGCGGCCTGGCTGGCGATGCCCGCCACCAGGTTGGTGGCGTTGTTGTTGTACTTCCAGACGGTGTCTGGCTCCGTGTCCAGCTGTGAGTCCAGGGCGAAGCGCAGGAAATCACCCGAGGCGCGGATCTCCCGCGAAGGGGGCGCGGCCAGGCCCGAGCTGTGCTCCAGCAGCATGCGCAAGGTCACGGCCGCCTTGGGGCCCTCGCTCCACTGGGGGAAGAAGTGGGCCACCGGGGTCTCGAGGGAGGGGATGGCCCCCTCCTCCAACAGCTTGCCGATGGCCAGCTGCAGGATGGACTTGGTGACCGACATGGTCTCGATGGGCCGCTGGCGCTCCGGCCACGAGACCAGGGGCTGGCCGTCCACCAGGATCACCAGGGCGTCCGTGCGCGACTCCTCGGCGCGCCGCATCAGCTCGGCCAGGGCTTCAGGAGCCACACCCAGCGAGGCGGGATCCAGCAGGGGCTCGATGGGGGCCGACTCGGGGACATGGCGCGCCACGGCCAGGGGCAGCGGGCGCGCCAGCTGGTCGCGCAGGGGCTCCGCGCAGGACTCCTCGCCCAGGCAAGCCAGCACGGCCTGGGCGGCGACCTGGGCGTCGCCCTCCACCAACCAGAGATCGGGGATATGTCCCACGCCTTCCTGCACGGCCAGGGCCGGGTCGGGGTGCTGGAAGTGCTTGCTGCCCAGCATCAGGTTCAGGCCGCTGTTGGGCAGCCGGTAGCGCAGCGACTCGCCGAAGACGCCCACACCGCCGCTATTCTCGCCCAGCAGCAGGCCGTCGGGCAGCTGGCGGGCCAGAAGGGCTGCGGTCTCGCAGGACGAGGCGCAACCGCGGTCCATCAGCGCCACCAGCGGGGCGGGCTCGTCGGAGCTGACCGAGGCGCTCAGCTCCGGCGTCCAGCGCTCCCAGCTGCGGGAGGCATGTCCATCCCGCTGTTGGGCCACCGTGGCCAGCGCCCGGCGCGCGGCCAGCCGCCGCAGCTCGGCCTCGAGCTCTTGCCGCCGGTCCGGATCCTGCTCGCGGTCCAGGCTGCAGCGGCGCCAGTTGGTCCGTCCCAGCAGCGTGACCAGGGACTCCAGGCGCGCCACGTCGTTGCAAGCCAGGGCCGTGGACGAGCGCCCACCGAAGAACTCCAGCGCGGTGCGGTCGGAGCCGCCGCCATTGCCGCGCAGATCCAGCAGTACAGGCTCGCTGGCCAGCTCGCGGCCTGCCGCCGCAAAGGCCGCCAGCAGCTGTCCCTGCTCCAGGCTGAGGTCTCGCAGGCGCAGCAGCTGCATGCCCTGCAGGGCGGTCGCCTCGTAGGCCGGTCCCTCGCCCAGATCCTGGCTGGGCAGGGGGCGCAGGGGCAGCTCCACCGCCTCTCCACCCAGGTCGCACTGCAGAGGCGGCGGCTCGGCCTGGGCCAGCAGCAGAGGGGCCCAGGCCAGCTCCAGGGGTTCGAGCGAAGCCAGCACGGGCTGCAGCAGCGCGTCCAGATCGTAGCCCTGGCAGCCGGCCAGGATCCGGCCAGTGGGATCGCGCCAGCCACCCTGCTCGTCACGCAGCAAACGCGGCTCGGCGATCCAGGGATCCTGGTGGGCTCCGGCACTGCGCCAGATCCACCAGCCCTCCTCGGTCACCCGGAACAGGGCCAGGTGCTGATCGCCGGTGGCGGCCAGGTGCTGCAGCGCGTAGTCCTGCAGGCGGGCGGTGCTGATGGGCTCGCGCAGGCGCGCCACGCCGGCGCGCATGTCGTGGAAGAGCGCCTCCCAGTCCAGACCCTGGCGCGCCAGCTCGTCGAAGCCGGCGTAGCCCTGGCGCAACGCCAGCTCCAGCAGCTCCAGGTCCTGCAGCACCTGGTCGCGGGACAGGGCGGCGGCCGCTGGCGCGGCGCAGGAACCGTATTCGATGAGCAGCTGTTCGGCAGGCAGGGGCGCGGGCGCAGCCGCCGCGGTCTCGGGCTCGAGGTGTTGGGGGGCGCAGGCGAGCAGGACGAGGAGGGGCAGCAACGCTGGGTCTCCCGGCGAGGAGCTTGCTATCTTGAAAGCCAGGTGCTCCTCGCGTTCAATTGTCCATAACGCAGTTCTCGGCGCCCAGATCCTGGCTGCTCGACGCCCTCACTCCTCGAGATCCAGGAACTCCTCGCAGTCGATGGGCTCATCCATGACGCAGCTCTCGGCGCCCAGATCCTGGCCCTCCAGGCGCGCGGCGATCCACTCGAACTGGTAGGGCAGAGACAGCACGGCTCCCTCGCCGTGATCGGCGCCGGCGCATTCCAGGTAGTCGATGTCGTAGCCGCGATCACATAGCTCCGGGACGGAGTCGCGCACGGTATGCGCCACCACCAGCTCGTCCGCGCCCGAGTTCACCACGAGCACCGGCGGGTCGATCTCGCGAACGATGCGGTCCTGGACCAGGTCGGCCATGCCCAGGTAGCAGTCCCAGGGATCCAGTCCCTCCAGGCTGCCCTTGGCGGCCTGCGCCAGCACGTCGGCCTGGAAGACGTCCTCCAGGGTCTCTGCGGAATCCAGGCTGGGGAAGTCGTAGCAGTCGGCCATCATCTCGTCGGGAAGGGCCTGGGCCAGGTCGTCCAGCAGCACCTGGGAGAGATCGGCACCCGGCGCCTGATACCAGGTGTGCTGCCCGACCCAGGCGGCCACCAGGCCGTCCGAGGCGTCAATGTTCTGCTGCAGCCCAGCCAGGGCGATGGCCGTCAGGTCGGTGGGAGGCACCAGCGCCAATGTGGCCGCCACCTGGATCTCGGGCAGGTACTGGGGGGCGTAGAGCTCGGCCCACTGCGCGGCGAAGCCGCCCTCGGAGCCGCCCCAGAGCACGGTGCGCGCGGGATCCATGACCGGTCCGGGCTGCTCCTCTTCCTGGAAAGCGAGCGCGGCTCGGACAGCGTCCAGCGAGGCCACGGCCGTGGCCTCGGGCACCATGTAGGGGTGCATCATGCCGGCAGGCTCGCCGAAGCCGCTCATGCCCAGGTAGTCGGGCGCCACCACGGCGTAGCCCATGGAGGCGAAGACGATGGGCAGCGCATTCTCTTCCATGCCGCCGGCCGAGGGGGCGCAGGCGTCGGTGAAGCCCGTGGTGCCGTGGGGGAAGAGCACCAGGGGGAAGCTGCCCGCGCTGTCGTCGGGCATGGTCAGCACCATGGTGGCTTCCACCTGCTGGCCCCTGTCCTGGCTGACGTAGCGGATGCGCCAGGCGCGCACGTCGTAGGGCAAGGGCGAGAACTGGTTGATGCCGTAGGACTGCAGCAGGAAGTCGATGGCCGCGGCGCCCAGCGCCAGGTCGTCGGCCTCGTCGCTGTCCAGCACTCCGCCCATCTGCTCGATGGGCAGCCAGTCGTAGCTTGCCATGTCGCAGCCGCCGGTGGGCAGGTCGGGGATGGTCGTCGTGGCGACGTCGCCGCTGTCCTCGTCCTTGTTGCAGGCCAGCAGGAGCATGGGGAGCAGGAACAGCGCGCGCATGGGGGCCTCCGGTGGGAAAGGCGCGCAGGATAACGTGGGGGGTGGGGTGGCGGACAAGAGCGACGCAGCGGCCCTGGCGACAAAAAACCGCCCCCTCCTGTAAGCCCCGCCCCCCCTGCACCGTTCCGCCCTCGAAATCCAAAGGCGCTCTCCACGACGCGAGCGCCCAGACAAACGGGAGCTTCCCATGCGGAACAGGATGACCATCTTCGCCCTGACCCTCTGCGCATGCCACCAGACCGGGCCCTTCGACAGCGGCCAGGCCGAGTTGGAAGGCGCGGATCCGCTGTTGATTCCAGAGCTGGGCGATCCCCAGGCCGAGCCCGAGTTCCCCGCCCTGAGCGCAGGCGAGGCTCCCAGCTACGAGGTGCTGAACGGCAGCGAGCTGAAGCAGCGCGAGGATGGCCCCTGGGTGGTCCGCAGCGGCCAGCTGAGCGTGCGCGGGGCCGGAGAGAGCAAGGGTGGCGTGCTGCGCCGCCTGGCCAGCCGCGCCAAGCGCGGGGTCACCAGGGCAGTGCCCTCCGCGCCCATGATGGCCATGGACATGGCCATGGAAGAGGCTGTGCCCACCACCGTCTCCAGCGCCGCGCCAGGGGGCGCCAGCGCGTACAACGCCCAGAGCGCCAGCCCCCTACGCGCCGGCAGCACCGACGACAACGAAGCCTTTGGCGAGTACCTGGAGTTCCTGGCCACCTGGACCGATCGCAACGCCCTGCAAGAGGGCTTCCAGCAGCTGGACGTGGCCGGCCGCCAGTACGTGCGCGTGCTGGACGGCGCGGGCCAGCCCCTGCCAGGGGCCCGCGTGCGCGTGGCCAGCGGCCAGCAGGTGCTGCAGGCCGGCAGCTGTTACGGCGACGGCACCGTGCCCTTCTACCCCCTGCTTGGCCTGGCCGAGGGACAGGCCGCCAGCCAGGGCTACCTGGTGGAGGTCAGCTACGAGGGCGAGCGCCAGGTGGCGGCCTGGGACGGCGCCGGACCGCTCACCGTGCAGCTGGACCAGGCCGTGGAGCCGGAGAGCGCCGTGCCCATGGACGTGGTCTTCCTGATCGACACCACGGGCTCCATGGGCGATGAGATCGATCGCATCAAGCGCACCCTGCTGTCGGTCACCGACCAGATCCAGGAGCTGGAGCGGCCCGTGGACCTGCGCTACGGTGCCGTGCTCTACCGCGACCTGGGCGACGAGTACGTCACCAGCCGCCACGGCTTCACAGCCGACGTGCAGGCCTTCGACCAGGCGCTGCAGGGCATCAGCGCCAACGGGGGCGGCGACGGTCCCGAGTCTCTCAACCAGGGACTGGCCGAGGCCGTGCACGCCATGGAGTGGCGTTCGGTGGCCGGCAAGCTGGTCTTCCTGGTGGCCGACGCCCCGCCCCACATGGACTACGAGGGTGATCGACCCTACGGCGCCAGCGCCCTGGACGCCGTGGGCAAGGGCATCCGCGTGCACGCCGTGGCAGCCAGCGGCCTGGACGGCTACGCCGGCGCCGGCTCGCTGATCTACCGGCAGGTGGCTCAACTCACCCAGGGCCAGTTCATCTTCATCGAGTACGGCTCCACCGCCGCCTCGGCCGCCAGCCACGGCGTGACCGGCCCGGTGAGCAGCAACAACCTGGACGGCATCCTGTACGAGCGCATCCGCGACGAGGTGCAGGGCTGGCGCAGCGACAAGGCCCGCTACGTGGCCAGCCGCTGAAAAACCTGCTACCCTGTCGGACATGGGCAGATTCTGGTTCATGGCGGCGCTACTGGCGAGCTGCGAGGGCGGCTTCCGCATCGAGCTGCGGGATGGGCAGAACTACTACCTCGAGCAGGAACTCGAGGTCATGTTCCAGCAGGTGGCGGCCGGGGAGGACACGCGGGTGGATTGGTCGGGGCTGGACAGCGGTCTCTTTGGAGATGAGATCGATCCGCAGGATCCGGATCTGCTGAACCTCTGGCGCTGCGAGGCGGGGACGACCTTGGAGGATCCCGCTCTGGACCAGGAGGCGCTGCTGGAACTGCTCTCCTTCCAGGATTCCTGCACAGGGTACTACACCTACGAGCCAAGCGCTGGCGAAACCTCCGCCCTTCTGTCGCAGTTCGGGTTCCATGGGACCATGCTCGACGTGCAGACCGAGGTACTGGAGGACGCCAGGTTCTTCGTCTGGACCTATGCCGAGTGGTACAGCTGGGCTGGCATGGCCGCCTTCGACCCGGTGGAGGGCGCAGCGTCTACGACCGTCGTCATCGACGAGAGCTCCTCTTGGCTCCTGGAGTCCGCCTTCCCCGGCGCCAGCGTGCCAGTGGAGCGGGCCCGGTCGTACCAGGCCGACTGGATGGAACTGATGACCGACGGAAAGGGCAACGAGCTCGCGCTGAGCAACATCGATCAGCTGGCCCTGAGGCGCAGTGACCGATCTGAGGGCGATCCGCTCGAGTTCTACGAGACCGCGGAAGACAGCTACGCAGCGGACGTGGAAGGGCTGGGCGAGCTGGACCTCTCTCTGGCCGAGTCGGTCGACGGCGCCCCCTTTCCGGGCTTCGACGACGAGGGCTCGTGGCAGCTGGCCCTGGAATGCAGCAGCTGCCCCAATCCCGTACCGCTCTTCCTGAGTTTCGTCGGATTGGAATAGCCGCCATCAGCCGGGGACGGGCATGCTCAGCTGGTGGCGCAGGTCCATCTGCAGTTGCACGGCGGGCAACAGCCAGGCGGGCAGGGGCTGGCGGCGCAGACGGCGCACCGTGCCCTCCGAGCAAGCCAGGATCTCGGCCAGGCGCGGGCTCGAGAGCAGGCCGCTGGCGGCGTGCACCAGGGCCCGACGCGCCAGCAGACCCTCGCGCGAGCGCTGGTGCAAGTGCAGGGCGCAGGTCGCAGAGCAGCAGGACTCCACCAGGTGCTCTGGGTGGAAGGCGGGTTCCAGGGTCTTGACCCCCAGGTGCTCCAGCAGTCGGTCGCGGTCGACCCGCCGCAGCAGCGTGCGCACGCTGGCCCGCGTGTAGGCCCCCAGCTCTCGCAGGCCCAGCAGGTCAGGCAGGTTGCTGGCCTCGTGGCAGAGGTCGAAGGCCGTGCCGTGCTTGGCCTCCTGGCTCATGCAGTAGTGGAAGGTGTTGTAGCGGTGACCCTGCCGAAGCAGGGGTTCGAACCAGGTCGCGTCGAAGGGCACCTCCAGGCCCAGCCGACGCCGCAGCGAGAGGGCGACGCGCCGCGCAAAGCGACCCGCCTCCGGTCGTTGGCAGGTCACCTCGGCGTGCAGGTGGGTGTCGGCCAGACCGAAGGCCAGCAAGCCGAAGGGCTGGCCCTGGGCCAGCACGCAGCGCGCCACGATGCGCAGCTGCTGCATGTCCTTGGCCAGGATGTCGTAGTTGGCGAGGCGGGAGCGGATGTGGAATCCAAGGGGTTTCATGGGCTGGTCCTCCGAGAGTCTTGGTCGACACTTCCCCCTCAAGCAAGAGTCGGGCCAGGCCGCCAGCTCCGCGACGAATGAATGTTATCAGACCTTCCAAGCGACTCTTCCAGAAGACTGTCGTGAGGCTCCAACGAGCCCAAGCGTCGAAGTGACGAAGATCCGTCGAAAGACTTCGACGCTCGACGGTCGCTCCCGACGGGTGGACGCCACTGGCCGAAGAGAATCCCGAGGCGTCCAGCTTGTGTTCCTCGCTACGACCTCGGTGCAAAGCAGCGACGTTCTCGACGCTCAGCCGCGCCGCCACTTCCCCAGGAACTGCGGGCGGGGCGGGGGGGCGGGGGGGGGGGCGCGGGGGCGCGGGGGGCCGGGGCGCGGGGGGGGGGGGCGCGGCCCGCGGCGCCCCCCCCCCCCCGGCGCCCCCCCCCCCCCCCCCCCCCCCCCCGAGACACGGACCGAGCCACCGCGGCCACGCCGCCCGAGGCGATCGGAAGCGGCT
>CAYVQL010000178.1:0-22263 GCA_964454135.1 uncultured Enterobacterales bacterium
GCGTGGTCTACGCCGGCGTCGACTACCAGCGCATCCTGTCCCAGGCCGAGCAGGAGGCCGATCTCATCCTCTGGGATGGCGGCAACAACGACATGGCCTTCATCAAGCCCGACCTGTATGTCGTGCTGATGGATCCCCACCGGCCGCGTCACGCCCTGAGCTACTACCCCTCCGAGACCCTGGTCCGCATGGCCGACGTCATCCTGATCGCCAAGAGCCGCAGCGCGGGACCCGAAGCGGTGGCGGCCGAGAAGGCCCATGCCGCAAAGCTGGCGCCGCAGGCCACGGTGATCGCCGTGGACAGCAGCCTGACCGCCATCGACTTCCAGGAAGACCAGCTGGCTGGCAAGCGCGTGGTGGTGGTGGAGGATGGACCGACCACCACCCACGGCGGCATGCCCTACGGGGCAGGCACCTTGCTCGCGCAGCGCGCAGGCGCCGAGATCGTGGACCCGCGGCCCTACTTCGTGGGCGAGCTGGCCGACACCTTCCGCAAGTACCCGGACCTGGGCCCCCTGGTGCCCGCCATGGGCTACTCCGACCAGCAGCAGGCCGACCTGCAGGCCACGCTCGATGCCGTGCCCGCCGACCTGGTGGTCAGCGGCACGCCCATCGACCTGCCGCAGCTGATCCAGCCCAACAAGCCCATCGTCTCCGTGGCCTACGACCTGGAAGAGATGCCCGGCGAGCCCTCCCTGGGCGACGTGCTCGACCGTTGGCTGGCGCAGAAGGGCCTCAAGTAGGACCGACCGCGGCCCGCTCGGGACAGGGGACCGGGGGCCGGCGGTAGCTGGCGCCTAGTCTTCCCAGTAGGGCACGGCGATGGCTGCCGAGGCGGCGCCCAGCTCCGTGCTCTGGTCGTAGCCGCCGGTGACCAGCAGCGCGCCGTCCAGCACGCTGTTCACGCGGCAGCCTGGGCGCGCCCGGTCCAGCTCCAGGATGGGCCCGATCTCGCCGGAGACCGGGTTGAGCAGCTCCACCTTGTTGATCGCATTGACGCCCAGCGCATCGGAGTAGCCGCAGCCCACGACCAGCCAGTCGTCCAGCAGCCAGTCGTCCGCGGAGCCGCGCTGCCGGGGCGCTGAGAGGGGAGTGCCCTCCACGAAGGTGGCGGAGCCCATGCGAAACTCCTGGCCATCCTTGATGACCTCGCTGGTGGCCTGGTCCACGCCACCTGCCACCCAGAAGAGATCCTGCTCCAGCTGGCGCACGAGCGGGCCCGAGACGTAGATGCCCTCGGCTTCTTTGGTGATGGGATCGAACGAGGCGCCGGCGCCTTCGCCGGTGGTGCCATCCCAGATGCCCGTGGACTCGATGTCAGTGCCCTGCACGAAGATGCGGCCATCGCCGTTGGGCATGCAGGCCGTCACGTCCTGCGAGATCAAGCCGTCTCGCAGGGTCACGCCGTCCGCGTCCACAGTCCAGCTGTCGATCTTGGAGTCGTAGTAGACCATGTCGGCGGAGGTGCCCGTGTCGGGACCGCCCAACACGAAGATCTGGCTGGGGATGTATTGGGCGGCGCAGTGGCGCCGCCGGGCGGTGGTGAGCTGATCCTCGGTGACGACCGAGTCGTCCAGGGGATCGTACTTGTAGACTCGGGAGGTGCTGATGAACTGCCCCGCGGCGAGCTGTTCGCCCGCGATGAAGAGCAGCTGGCCCTCGTCGGTCCACACCCAGGGAGAGCCGGCCACCGCCTGATCCACGTAGCTGCCTGGCAAGGAGAAGACGCCGTTTTGCGGATCGTAGATCTCGAGCTGGTCGTAGCTGCTCTGCATGGTCGGGTCGTGACCTCCCATCAGCAGCAACCGGCCGTCCGGGAGCGTGACCGCGCTGTGCTCGCTGCGCGTCAGAGCCATCTCTTCGGCCAGTCCGAAGAACTGGTTGATGGGCAGGAAGACGATGGGCACCCAGAGATCCTGCCCGGGCGTGAGCACCACCTCGGCGCTGCGGCCGAAGGAGACCACATCGCCTCCATCGGTACCCGCCAGCTGGAAACGAACCACCCCGTACTCGATCAGGTTGTTCATCTCCACGGTGTCGTCGGGGTAGTTGAAGCTCTCGGACGCGACGATCTCGTCGGTGTTGGCGACGACTTCCAGGCGCAGCCCCGTGACGCCTGCCAGGGGATCCGCGTCGAGGGTGGGATTCTGCAATCCCAGCGTGATGGTGGAGCTGTCGGCGACCACCGTGATGTCGGTGTCGATGTCCGGATCGGCGCAGCCGATCAAGAGGAACGATGCCAGCGTGGTTCTTTGCATGATCCTGGTTCTACCCGGTACACGTGAACAGGTGCAAGCGAAAGCGTGTCTGGGCCTCAGCGCTGTTCTCCGGCGCTGTCGAAGCGCTGCTCCAGGGCCTGCAAGAGCTTGCCGTGCAGCCCGCCGAATGCGCCGTTGGACATCACTGCCACCACATCGGCTGGCATGACGTTGGCTGCGAGCACAGCCACGATCTCGTCGGGCGTGGGCACGAAGCTGGCCTCAAGGCCGCGGGCCAGCAGCGTATCCGCCAGATCGGCGGGATCGAGCAGCTCTTCGGGCGGGCGATCATCCTTGCGCCCGGGCGCGGCCAGGAGCACCTGGTCGGCTGCGTCGAAGGCCTGGGCGTAGGCCTGCTGGAAGATGGCCAGGCGGCTGGTGTTGGAACGCGGCTCGAAGACGGCCCACAGGCGCCGGTCGCCGAAGCGCAGCTTGAGGGCCTCCAGGGTGAGCCGCACCGAGCTGGGGTGGTGGGCGAAGTCGTCGATCACCGCCACGCCCCCTACGACCCCGCGCAGCTCCTGCCGGCGCCGGATGCCGCGAAAGCTGGCGAAGCCCTCGGCCATCTCTTCGGCGGACAGGCCCTCGCGATCCAGGGCGGCCACCACCGCCACCTGGTTCCACAGGTTGTGCTCGCCCACCATGCAGCTGGTGAAGCGGCCGAAGCTGCGTCCAGCGCGCAGCACCTCGAAGCGCATGGTGCCCGCGTCGTGGTCCACGTCGATCACGCGGCCGTCCCAGGCGCAGTCGGGCCCGTAGCGCCGCACCTCGCAGCGAGCCGAGCTGGCCAGCTTGCACACGCGCTCATCGCTCCAGCAGGCCACCAGGCAGCCATCCTCTGGCGGCACCAGGTCCACGAAGCGCGAGAAGGCCGCCTCGATCTGGCCGATGTCAGCGTAGATGTCGGCGTGATCGAACTCCACGCTGGTGAGGATGGCGGTCTGCGGCCGGTAGTGCACGAACTTGGGTTGCTTGTCGAAGAAGGCCGTGTCGTACTCGTCGCCCTCGATCACGAAGTGCCGGGGCACGCCGGGAGGGGCGCCGCAGGCGCGAGCCGTGCGGTCGAGGTTGCCGGCCACGCCGCCTATGAGGTAGCCCGGCACCCGCCCGGCCGACTCCAGCAACCAGGTGGCCAGGGCGGTGGTGGTGGTCTTGCCGTGAGTGCCGGCCACTACCAAAGGACGCGTGTCCTCCAGGAAGAGGGAGCCCAGCAGCTGCGGAAAGGAGCAGTAGGTCAGCTCGCCCGCCAGCAAGGCGCGCGCCTCGTCGTAGATGGCCCGGATCACGTTGCCCACCACTACCAGGTCGGGCTCGTGGGAGAGGTTTTCAGCCTTGAAACCCTCCATCACCTCGATCCCGAGATCGCGCAGCACCTCGCTCATCGGCGGGTAGGCGGCGGCGTCGCTGCCCGTCACCTGGTAGCCGGCGTCTTTCAGCATGGCCGCCAGCGAGCCCATGGCCGTTCCGCAGATGCCCATGATGTGGATGGTGCGCAGGGGGGAGGGGAGGTCTTGGCTGAGCAGGGGCATAGGCGCTTCGGGGGAAGGAGGGGGGGGGTGATTGGCTTCACACGCTGCCCCTGACAGGGCAACTCCTGGCCTCCGACGGCCTCCTACGGTGTTATGGCCAAGCGCCTCCCTCACGCTCCATCGCCCTGAAGCGAGGCATCGAAATGAACCGCACTCTCCGCTGCGTGCTCGCCCTGCTGCTCGGCCTGCTGGCGCTGCCCGCCCTGGCCCAGCAAGCGCCTGACGATCCCTTCCGCGTCGAGGCCGATGACCTCACGCTCCCGGCAGGCGGGCAGGCCGATCTGCGCGTGCTGCTCGTCGTCCCCGGCGCTCACCACGTCTACCGCGACATGCTGGAGCTGCGCATCGACCAGCCCGGCGCCTTGCAGGTGGGGCAGGCCGAGCTGCCCCTGGGCGAGCTGGAGCCCGATCCGGCCTTCCCCGAAAAAAAACGCGAGATGTACCACAAGACGGTGGAGATGAGCCTGCCCCTGTCAGCCCCCGCTGACCATCCCCTGGGGGACCAGGAGATCGACGTGCAGGTGCGCTACCAGGGCTGCAAGGGCAGCCTGTGCTACCTGCCGCGGGAGCGCAGCGTGTCGGCCACGGTGACCGTGACCGCCGCGCAGCAGGGAGCGCACGCGGCTGTCGAGGAAGAGGCGCACGGGACACAAGCCGCGGACATGTCCGCCTTCGGCGCCCGGCCCCAGCTGACGGACAAGGAGCCCGTGGCCGTGCGCGCCGCGGCAGGGGAGGGGAACCAGGTCCTGGTGGGCTTCTTCCAGCTCGAGGGCTGGCATGTCAACAAGGCCATGACCTCCGTCTCCGTCGCCGAGGGATCGCCCCTGACCGTCGCGTCCGAGTCCTGGCCAGAGGGGCATACCTACACCGATCCGGTCTACGGCATGGAGCGCCACGAAATCGGCGGCGACTTCATCGCGCAGCTGACCATGGGCGGCCCGGCGGGCGAGCAGAAGGTGGCCCTGGTGGCCAGCTACCAGGCCTGCAAGGCCGAGCTCTGCCTGATGCCGCGCCATGTGGACCTCTCCGTGGACCTGGTACTGGGCGCCGAGGGCGGCCAGGACGCGGCTGCGCCAAGCGCCCAGTCGGCCGCGCCCGCCGCCGCGAGCGGTGAGCAGAGCAGCTTCGAGAAGATGCGCGACAAGGGCCTGATCTGGCTGGTGCTCTTCGTCTTCGGCGCGGGCTTCCTGGTCAGCCTCACTCCCTGCGTGCTGCCCATGATCCCCATCACCATGGGAATCATCGGCGCCCGCGCTTCGGGCAGCCGGCTACGGGCCTTCTCCCTCTCCCTGACCTACGTGGCGGGTCTGGCCCTGGTCTACACGGCCCTGGGGGTCTCCTCCGGCGTCACGGGCAGCCTGTTCGGCGCCTGGATGCAGAACATCTGGGTGGTGGGCACGGTCTCTTTCTTCTTCGCGGCCATGGGCCTGGCCATGTTCGGGCTCTTCGACGTGGCGCTGCCCTCGGGCATGTCCATGCGCCTCAACCAGATGGGCGGGGCGGGCTACGGCGGCGCCTTCGTGGTGGGTATGGTGGGAGCCATCGTGGCCGGGCCCTGCTCGGGGCCGGTAGTGGTCAGCCTGATGGTGCTCATAGGCACCGAGGGCGCCCTGGTGCTGGGGGCTGTGCTGATGCTGGCCTTCAGCCTGGGCATGGGGGTGCTCTTCATCCTGGCCGGCACCTTCTCCAGCGCCATGCTGCGTCCCGGGGCCTGGATGGAGTCCGTCAAGCACATCTTCGGCGTGCTGATGCTCTTGGGCGCCATCTACTTCATTCACGCCCACCTGCCCGACTGGCTGGTGGCCCTGCTGGCCTCGGGCGTGCTGCTTTCGACAGCGGTCTTCGGCTGGCCCGCTGACGAGGACCAGGGCGTGGTGGTGGCCCGCGCCCACAAGCTCTACGGCGTGGTGGCCGGCCTGGTGGGCGCCTGGCTGCTGCTGGCGCTGTTGAGCACCCAGGGCTTCATCCTGCCGCCGCTCTCCCTGGGCGTCGTGGCGGACCAGCACGGCGGCGGTGGCACGGCTGTGGTCTGGATGTCTGACGAAGAGGCGGCGCTGAAGCGTGCAGCCAGCGAGAAAATGCCTTTGATCGTCGACTTCACCGCTGAATGGTGCGCGGCCTGCAAGGAGCTGGAGCACTTCACCTACACCGACGAGCGCGTGGTGGAGGCCTCCAAGGGCTTCGTGACCCTGATGATCGACGCCACCTCAAGCGACGATCCCGTGGTCAAGGCCCAGCTGGAGCGCTTCGAGGTCAAGGGTCTGCCCACTGTGCTCTTCCTACTGCCAGACGGCACGTCCATGGACGACCTGACCATCACCGGCTTCCTCAAGGCGGATGCCTTCCTGGAGCGCATGGAGAGCGCGCGCGCGCGAGTGCCCTGACATGAGCGACCACCCTGGGTTCATACGCGGCATCGGCAACGAGGCCGGCGTACGCGTGCTGGCCGTGGACGCCACGGCGGCTGCCGAAGAGCTGCGTCGTCGTCACGGCCTGTTTACGCGTGCCGGCGCCCTGGCCGCCGATGGCCTGGTGGCGGCCCAGCTGATGAGCGCCTACATCAAGGGCGAAGAGAGGGTGACCCTGCAGATCCAGGGCGAGCGCCCGCGCTTCGCCATGCTGGCGGACGTGGCGGCGGATGGCTCCGTTCGCGGCCGCTTCACTCCCACCGAGGTGCCCGAGTTCAGCACCGTGGACGGCATCGTGCTGGTGATCAAGCACGACGCGCAGCGCGAGCTGTACCGCGGGCTCGCTCCCATCAAGGACAGCGACCTGCAGGGCGCGCTGCAGGCCTACCTGGAGCACTCCCAGCAGACGGTGGGGGTCGTGCGCCTGCTTTCTCGGACGGATCCGGTCACAGGGGTGGTGGAGCTGGCCTGCGGCCTGCTGGTGGAGAAGCTGCCCGATCAGGACGAGTGGCTGTTTCGGGAGCTCTTCGACGATCTGGCGCAGGCCGATCCCCAGCTCTTGCTGCCCGAGGTGGCCGCTGGCAGCCTGCGGGGCTTCCCGCTCGAGCTGCTCGAGACCCGCGAGGTGGTCTTCCGCTGCTCCTGCAGTCGCGAGCGCACGCTGGACATCTTGCGCTGCACCGGTCCCGAGGAGCTGCGGGCCCTGCTGGAGGAGCAGGGCGGGGCCGAGGTCACCTGCAACTTCTGCCGCGAGCGCTACGAGTTCTCCGAGCCGGAGCTGCGGCAGCTGCTGCGAACGCCGGAGGGTTGAGCCTCAGCCCTGGGACGGCGGTGACAGGTGCCGGGTGTCGTCTTGCGCCAGCAAGGTCCAGCTGCGCGCGTCCCACCCCAGCACGTTGATCCCCGTGTTGCGCGTGGTCAGGCTGCGGAAGCGGCTCAAGGGCCTGCCCAACAGGCCGCAGAGCAGGCAGGCCATGGTCAGCTGGTGGCTGACGAGCAACACCGGCTCTCTGTCCTGGACATGGCGCCGCGCCAGGGGTTCCAGCGCCGCCATGACGCGCGCCTGGCACTGGGCCAGGCTCTCTCCCCCCGGGATGCGCACCTGCGAGGGATCCTGAAGCCAGGCCCGCAGCAGGGCGGGGTGCTCGCGTGCCAGGACATGCTGGGGCTGTCCCTCCAGCACGCCGTGGTCGAGCTCGGCGAGGGCCGGCACCAGGATGGGCTGGGTCAGCTCGGCCACGGTCCGCACGGCTCGTTGCAAGGGGCTGGCGTAGACGGCGGCAATTCGCAGCGGGTGCAGCCGGACGCGCAGCGCCCGGGCCTGCGCTCGGCCCACCTCGTCCAGGTCGACGTCGATCGTGCCCGCGAAGCGCCGCTCGGCGTTGCAGGCCGTTCTCCCATGGCGCACGAGCAGCAGGGGCAGCATGTCCGCCGCGTGGGCCTGCCGTATGGCAGCTTCTGCAGAGGTGGCGCTTTCTGCCATCTCGGCTAGAATACACCGTCGTGAAACTCGCCTCTTGAAAAACGGGGTAACTGACGATGGCCAAGCGTCCCAAGGGATTCGATCCTCTCGCCAGCCTCTTCATGACGCCCGGTGCGGAAGAAGAGGCGGAGGTGCTGCCCGTCGAGGGTGACGAGACCTCCGCGCCGTCCTTTCCACCCATCCTGGAGCTGACGGATCCCTACTTCAGCGCCCCGGAGGACGGTCCCCAGGCTCCCTCCCCGCGGCGCCTCGGTCCGCGCGCACGGCACATCACCAGCGGCGATCCGGACATCACGGCACCCGAGATCGCCAGCCCTCGCGGTCGCAGGCGTCCGGTGACCATGGATCCGCCCGCTCCCCCGATGGCGACGCCCGCATCGGCACCGCCGGATCCGCCTGCGCCTGAGATCATCGATGCCATAGAGGAATCCATGGCGCCCGAGCTCCCGGCGCCCCCGAGCCTTCCCGAGGCCGTAGAGCCCGATCCCACGCCGCCGCTGCAGTCTGAAGATCCGGCGCAGTCCGGCGCCCCGGCGGACCTCGACGAGTCCGCTCCGGTCGAAGTCGACAGCGAGACCCTTCCCGACGTGGAGCAGGCTGCGGCACCGCCGCCGCTTGCCGAGGATCCCGTGGTGCTGGCCCGCGCGCTGGCCCGGGCGGCCGTGGCCAAGGCCGGACCGCCCCGTCCCTCGAGGCAGGCGGCAGAGGCCGAGCCCCCTCCGGCTCCCGCCCCGGCCGAGCCCCCGCCAGAGCCCGCCCCGACCGAGCCCGCGGAGCAGCCCGCCCCGGCCGAGCCCGCGCGCCCCCTGAGCCGCGTCGAGGCGCTCTCGCGGCGCGCCAAGCGTATCCAGTCAGCAGGGGACGTGATCCAACGCGCCATCCAGGTGGAGCGCGAGCAGTCCAAGCAAGCCGAAGCTCGTCGCCGGGACGCCCCGCAGCGCCTGCAGGTGGAAGAGCCCGCGGACTCATCCGCGCCAGCGCCTTCCCAGCTCGTGTTGCAGGTCCAGGCGCTGATCGAGGAGAAGCTGCGCGGCCTGGGTCCTCTGCGCGTGTCCAACTGCATGCCCATCGAGGATCGCGACGTGCTGCGCGCTCTCTGGCGAGCCCACCGCGCGCGCTTCGGCGCCATTGGCATGCTCGACCAGGTGGTGGGTGCGGCTGCCGTGCTCGACGCGCTGGATCGAGTGCCCGAGGGCGATCTGGCCGCCGCCCACGTGCTCACCGAGGCCAGCGACTACCTGGTCTGGATCGACCTGCGCGAGGGCACCCCCCTGGCCGCCTTCGCCGATGCGCGGGCCTACTTCGTGGGTAGGCGCTAGCCGTCTAGCCCGGCCCCCAGGGCCCTTCGCGCCAGCGCCCCAGCACCAGCAGGGACCACAGCCGGCGCCGGTGGTCGGCCTGTCCCTGGCGGTGCTGCCGCACCAGGCGGCGCACCTGCTCGCCCGGCAGCCAGTCGCGCACCCGTTCCTCCAGGCCGTCCAGCAGCTGGGTGCAGGGGCCGCGCAGCCAGGGGCCCACCGGCGTGCCGAAGCCCTTCTTGGGCCTGTCCAGGATGGAGGGCGGCACCAGCTCTTTCGCGGCCAGGCGCCAGACCGCCTTGGTGCGCGTGCCGTGCAGCTTGAAGCGCTCCGGCACCTGAGCGGCCAGCTCCACGAAGCGGTAGTCCAGGAAGGGGGTGCGCACCTCTACGCCATGGGCCTGCGAGGCGCGGTCCACCTTCACCAGCACGCCGTCTCCCAGGTAGAGACGCTGATCCAGGGCCATGGCGCGGCAGACCGCGGGCAGCCCCTGCAGCGCTGCCCCATGGGCATCCGTCTCGCTCCACAGCTCTTCGGCCAGGTCCGCGGGCAGCTCGTCGGGCAAAAAGGCCCCCAGCCAGACCTGGTTGCGGCGGGCCATGGGCAGCGAGAGCCCGGCCGCGAAGCGTCGCAGCTTGTAGTCGAACGAGACGTTGTCGTAGGAGACGGGCAGACGAGCGGCCAGGCTCCGCAGCGCCGGGGCCAGGGGCCGTGCCAGGCTGGCCCAGCGATGGGCCAGGTATGTGGGGTAGCCCGCCATCAGCTCATCGCCGCCGTCACCCGAGAGCACGGCCTTGAAGCCCGCGTCGCGCACGTGTCGAAACAGGTGCCAGGTGGCGGGCAGGCTGGAGTCCCCCAGAGGCTCATCCAGCTTGCCCGCGATGTCGTCCAGCAGCTCCGACAGGTGTTGCTCGCCCAGGTAGATCTCCTGGTGCTCGGTGCGGTAGCGCTGGGCCGTGGCCCGGGCGGGTGCGGCCTCGTCGAACGAAGGCAGGCCCATGGTGACCGTGAAGCTGCGGGAGCGCTCCTGCCGCCCCCGGTCCGCCACGGCCAGGACGGCGGAGGAGTCGAGCCCCCCGGAGAGCAGCACGCCCACGGGCACGTCCGCCTCGCGACGGGCCAGCACCGAGACCTGGAAGGCGCCTGCCAGGCTGTGGGCCCAGCGCTTCATGGCGCCGGGGCTGCCGCCTCCAGGCTGGGGCCGTGGCAGGTCCCAGTAGCGCTGCAACCGCTGGCCGTGGCGGTCCACGCGCAGGATATGAGCCGGCTCCAGGCGCGCCACGTCGCGATAGATCGTGCGCGGCGTGGGGATGTACTCGAAGAGCAGGTAGCGGGCGATGGCGGCCCGATCCACGCGCCGTCGCAGCCCGGGGTGCACCAGCAGACCCTTCAGCTCGCTGGCGAAAAGAAACGTCCCATCGGCCGTGCGCGCGTAGTGCAGCGGCTTCTCACCCATGCGGTCTCGCGCCAGCCAGAGCACGCGCTCACGGCTGTCCCAGACAGCCAGGCCGAACATGCCCTCGAAGCGCGACAAGGCCTGGCCTAGGCCGAGATCGGCCACCAGGTGGGCCACGACCTCGGTGTCGCAGCGCGTGCGGAAGCGCGTGCCGCGGGCTTGCCACTCGCGCCGCAGGGCGCAGTGGTTGTAGATCTCGCCGTTCAAGGCCACCCAGAAGCGCCCGCTGGGATCGCTCAGAGGTTGGGCGCCGCGCTGCGGATCCAGGATGGCCAGCCGACGCACCGCCAGCCCCCCCTCGGGGAAGCGCTGGGAGCGGCCATCGTCCGGACCGCGATGGGCCTGGACGTCGCGCATGCGATCCAGTGGCGTCAGATCCGGAGGCTCGTCGAAGCGGAAGATGCCCGCGATGCCGCACATCTCAGCTGGTGTCCCGCGCTGGTGGATCCATATTGCGCATCGAGCGGATCTTGTAGGGCACCTTGGCCTGCAGCTCGAAGTGCATGCGGATCAGCACCTCGGCGATGATTCCCAGGGTGATCTCCAGAACGCCGAAGATGGCGAGCATAGGCGCGGTGACCGTCAGGCAGGCCGCTATCAGCTGCAGCTCGATGCTGTCGAACAGGGCCCAACCCAGGATGGCCGCGAGCCCGGTGGCCAGCCCGGCGAAGACCAGCAGAAAGCCCACCCAGCCGAAGAAGTAGATGGGCGTGACGAAGAAATCGCGCAGGAACTTGACCGTCGTGAGGTCGAGCAGGACCTTGAAGATGCGGGACAGGCCGTACTTGGTCTCGCCGTGGATGCGGGGGTGGTGGCGAACCGGCACCTCGGTCAGGCGCGCGCCGGCCCAGGTGACGTAGATGGGGATGAAGCGGTGCATCTCGCCGTAGAGGGGGATGTCCTCCACGAACTCGCGCCGATAGGCCCGCAGCGTGCAGCCATAGTCGTGCAGGGGCACCTTGGACAGCGCCGAGATCAGCCAGTTGGCCGCCTGGCTGGGCAGCTTGCGGGTCAGCCAGGTGTCCTTGCGGTCCTTGCGCCAGCCGCAGACCACGTCGTGGTGTTCCAGGTGTCCAAGCAGCATGGGGATGTCGGCGGGGTCATTCTGGTAGTCGGCGTCCATGGTGACCAGGATGGGCGCCCGGGCATTGCGGAATCCAGCGGTGAGGGCCGCGGTCTGCCCGTAGTTGCGCACGAAGTGCACCACCCTGGCCCGGGGATCCTCGCGCGCGATCTCGTCCAGGATGCCCGAGGTTCCGTCATTGCTGCCGTCGTCGACGTACAGGACCTCGAAGCGCTCGTCCCCCATGGCATCTGCGATGCCCTGGTGCAGCCGCTGCACGTCTTCGCGTTCGTTGTACACCGGGATGACGATCGAGACCCTGGGGTCGGCAGCGGAAGCGGGCGGGGAGGTCACTCTGAAGCGCCGCCTTCCTCCGGTGTCTCGCCGCCAGGCTCGCCTTCGGGCTGATCGCCGCCCCCTCCCTCTTGCCCTTCGGGCTGCTCGGGCTGATCGCCGCTCTCTCCCTCTTGCCCTTCGGGCTGCTCGGGCTGGTCGCCGCCCTCTCCCTCTTGCCCTTCGGGCTGCTCGGGCTGCTCGGGCTGCTCGGGCTGGTCCCCCTGGTCTTCGGGACTCGAGCCGGGTTCCGGGGGCGGGCCTCCAGGTGTCAGGCTGCCCAGGTCTGCGTCGTCCTGCAGCTCCAGGTCAATGCCCTCCAGGGGATCGCCGCCCACCTCCAAGATGTCAGGCCAGGCCCTGGCCGGGTCGTCCTCGCTGGGGCCATCGCCGGTCTGGTCCAAGAACGCCACCACGTAGAGGGGGCCGAAATCCTTCGGAGCCTCGATGGACCAGGGGCCCAGATCGGCCAGCTCCAGGGTGCGGGCCAGCATGGGCGGTTGACTGTCTTTGGCCTGCAGGAAGTCGAGCCTGATGCGACCCGTCTTCTCTCCCGCGTAGCTCACGGTGCCCGAGATCATCACGCCCTCTCCCTCGACCACCTTGAAGGAGGCGATGGCACCTCCTGCCGGCTGGTTGGGATCGCGGGGCTCGTCGGGCTGGATGGTCTTGCCATCATCCTCCTGCGAGAGCTCCTGGGGGACGGGGGCGTCGGCCGGATCCGGACAGCCGATCGCCAGGGCGGACAGAAGAATCATGGTTCTGGGCATCGTACATCCTCTTGCGGGGAACGAATGGCCGCACCGATGCGTACCAACTCCGGACCGTCCATGTCAACCACGAAGGGCCGTGGGGAGCGCCCGGGGACAGGAATTGGAACCCAATCCCTGGATTGCTGTTGCGCGTGTGGCCCTTGCAAATGGCCTTTCGGGGATCAGTGCCCGCGTCATGCCTGCCTTGCCTCCCATCCTGGGCCCGGCTATCAAGACGACCTGTCATTGCCAGCCCCCTGCGCCGCCACTCGGCATATAGGGAGACGCCCATGCACGCACGACCGCTGATGATGGCCGCGCTCGCCGCTCTGGCGGCCTGCGAACGAGGGGACGACGCTACTGGCGCGAGCGCCGACGACCTGGATGATAGCGCGGAAGAAGCTGACGCCGACGCCGACGCCGACACCGACGCCGACACCGACGCTGATGCGGACACGGACCTCTCCGTCAGCATCGAGGAGATCCAGCGGGGCAAGGCGGCCACGGATTCCCTGGTTCTGCTCAGCGATGTGCTGGTGGTGGGCCCCCAGGTCTCGGATGGCTTCCACGTGACCGATCCCAAGGGCGGGGACAGCCACAACGGGCTGTGGGTCGCTTTTGAAGAAGAGCAAGCCTCCTTGAGCGAGAACGACGTGGTCTCCATCACCGGCTTCGTGCTGGAGACCACCCCCAACCCGGATGACCCTCCCGCCGAGGGAGACGGCACCTTGACCACCCTCGACACCAGCGAGGGCGGCGTCTGGCAGCTGGGCAAGGGCAGCGCCGCCCAGCCCGTCGTCGTCGAGCCAGCGGTCCTGGCGGATCCGGAGACGGCCGAGCCCTACGAGGGCATGCTGCTGGAGCTGGGCCCCCTGACGGTCACCGAGGGCGGAACGGGCAGCTGGCGCGTCGACGAGAACCTGGCCGTCGGGGCGCTCTACCACAGCGCCACGGTGATCACGGGTGCCAGCCTGGCCAGCCTGACCGGTGTGCTCTGGTTCGACGGGTCCGAGTTCGTGCTGATGCCGCGTCAGGAATCCGACCTGGTGGGATACGACGACCTCGTGGAGGACTGCGGCAAGCGGCTCTGCCTGTCGCAGCTCGCCGTGGGCGACCTGGTCATCTGCGAGGTGATGAACGACCCCGAGGCGGTCTACGACGACTACGGAGAGTGGTTCGAGATCCGCAATCTCTTGAAATCGGACGTGGAGCTGCTCGGGCTGCGGGTCGCGGATGAAGACGGCGAGGGCTTCACCGTCACCGCGAGCCTGGTGCTGCCGGCGCAGTCCTACCTGGTATTCGGCGCGTCGAGCAACCCCAAGGCAAACGGCGGCATCGTCGTGGACTACGACTACGACTACAGCAGCTTTTCGCTGTCCAACGCCGACGACGAGATCGTGCTCTCGCTGGCCGAGACGGTCTTCGATCGCGTGGCCTGGAGCGAGAAGGCGGGCTTCCCCCTCGTCTCGGGGGCCTCCATGTCCCTCGATCCGGCGCAGCTCGACGCCACCTCCAATGACGACGGCGCCAACTGGTGCTCCAGCTCCTCGGACATCGGCACCGGGGACCTGGGCACGCCTGGCGTCGAAAACGAAGAATGTCCCATTTGAACCTTTTGCGTTCCTAAGGAGACGCCATGCAGGCTTTTCAGGATCGGATGTACGAGCTGATCGTTCGCACCTCCACCTTGCTGTCCGACGACGTGATCAACGCCCTGGCCGCCGGCCGCGCCCGCGAAGATGCGGGTACGCGGGCGGGCATCGCCACCGCGGCCATCGCCCTCAACATCGAGATGGCCAAGAACGACCGCGCGCCCATCTGCCAGGACACGGGCATGCCCACCTTCGAGGTCCATCATCCCCTGGGCTTCGACACCATCGAGGCCCGGGCGCAGATCCGCCTGGCCCTGCGACGCGCCACCGAAGAGGGCCTGCTGCGCCCCAACTCGGTGGACTCGGTCAGCGGCAAGAACCAGGGCAACGAGGGCACGCTCTACCCGCCCATCCACTTCCACCCCTGGCGCCAGGACCACCTGCACGTGCAGCTGATCCTGAAGGGCGGCGGCTGTGAGAACAAGAGCGCTCAGTACGCGCTGCCGGCCACGCTCGAGGGCGTGGGCAAGGCCGGTCGCGACCTGGACGGCGTGCGCAAGTGCATCCTGCACGCCCTGTTCAAGGCCCAGGGCCAGGGCTGCGCGCCGGGCTTTCTGGGCGTGGGCATCGGCGGAGACCGGGCGGGCAGCTACGAGCTGGCCAAGACCCAGCTCTTCCGCGCCTGCGACGACGAAAACCCCGACGAGCAGCTGGCTGCGCTGGAAGACTACATCGTCGAGGCAGGCAACAGCCTGGGCGTCGGCACCCTGGGCTTCGGCGGCGAGCTGACGGTGCTGGGCTGCAAGGTGGGCAAGCGCAACCGCATACCGGCCAGCTTCTACGTGTCCATCGCCTACAACTGTTGGGCCTACCGCCGCCAGGGCGTGCAGCTCGACAGCGACAGCTTCGATGTGCGCGGCTTGGACTTCGGGCGCGACGACGCCCCCGACAGCCTGCTCTTCCCCGGTGAGGAGGGCGGCCTGGGCGGCGGCGCGGTCAAGCGCCTGACCACGCCGTTGACCGAAGAAGAGATGCGCGACCTGAAGGTGGGCGACGTGGTGCTGCTGTCCGGCATGATCCACACCGGCCGCGACACTTTCCACGCCTACCACATGGAGCACGACAGCCCGGTGGACCTGGATGGCGGCGTGATCTACCACTGCGGCCCGGTCATGCTGAAGCAGGGCGAGACCTGGCGCGTGATGGCCGCCGGCCCCACCACCTCGGCCCGCGAGGAGCCCTACCAGGCCGACATCATGAAGAAGTTCGGCCTGCGGGCCGTCATCGGCAAGGGCGGCATGGGCGCCAAGACCCTGGCCGGCCTGGCCGAGCACGGCGGCGTCTACTTCAACGCGGTGGGCGGCGCGGCCCAGTACTGCGCCCAGACCCTGGTGAGCGTGCCCGGCGTGCACTACCTGGAGGAGTTCGGCGTGCCCGAGGCCATGTGGCACTTCGAGGCCAGGGACTTCCCGGTCTTCGTCACCATGGACGCCCACGGCAACAGCCTGCATGCCGACGTGGACAAGAGCTCGCTCAAGAAGCTGGAGGCGCTGGCGGATCGGGTGTTCTGAGGGGCATCCTCAAAGAAACCGGGACCGATTCGTGGCATGATGATGCCATGGGGAAGGTCTCTCGACTGCTGATCTCGCTTCTGGGCCTGTGGTTCTGCGCCGCCGCGCAGGCACAGACCCTGGTGCGCCTGCCCGTGGGTGAATCCGAAGCGGAGTGGGCCGAAGCGCTGGAGGGCACCGATCTGGCCATCGGGGAGGGACCCGCTCCCATAGAGCTGGTGCTGCGCGGCGAGCGCTGGCTGCTGCGGGTCCGCGATCAGGCGGATCAGCTGCACCAGGTCTTGCTGGAGGCGCCCCTGGACGCGCAGGGCCGGCGGGATCTGCTCTTGCTGGCGGTCAGCCTGCGGCAGCCGCTGGTGGGCGAGCGCCAGGATGAGATCGGGCGGCATGGTTGGCGGTGGGTGGAGCACGCAGAGCTTGAGAGCGAAGGGGAGGCCCTGGGTGCCATCGACGCTAGGGCTGCTCCGCAGGCGCTGGTCGCCGCCGTGGTCGGGGAGGCGCCCGTCGAGCTGCGCGAGAACGCGGCCGGCCTCGCCCCGCCCGTGGCATGGGTCGCAACGGCCGAGAGCGCGACTGGAGATCTGCAGACGAGCTCCAGCGAGGGCGCGCGCCTCGGCGAGGGCCAGGCCGCAGGCCTCGGTGAGTTGGAGGTCGCCCAGGCGGCGGGGATTTCCCCAAGACAGGCTCTCGAGGCCGGTGCCGGGGGCGCAGCTGGGCACGTTGTTTCCGTCGGGCTGGCGGGGCGTGGCCAGGGCGAGACGAAGTCCCCGCACCGGGATTCGACGAGCGGTGTCGACGCTGCGGCCCGATTCGGCAGCGCGACCGAGGCTGCAGTGCCGGACCCAGGATCGTCTCGGACGGCGGCCGGCGAGTCGGCGTCCGCGCCCGGAGGCGCCGCCCTGGTCGCCGATTCCGAAGGGGCGACAGCGCGAGACGGCGGTGTCGCGAGCGGCGATGAGCCGTGGGAGAGCGCGGGAGCTCAGTTGGCGCTCGCTAGGAAGAACACGGCGCCCGAGGAAGCAGCCGCGGACAAAGCCCGGCGTGGAGTTTCCGGCGAGTCCGCCATCTCGGAGCGGGCGGCTGCCGAGGAAGGCCCTGCAGCCAGTGCCCGCGAGCTGCAAGAGAACGCAGCCGGCCCGACTACGCCCGCGACATGGCCCGCATCGGCCGACAAGGCAGCTGAAGACTCGCAGACGAGCTCCAGCCAGGGCGCTGCCATCAGCGAGGACCGGGCCGCTGGCTCGGCCGAGTTGGAGGGTGCCCAGCGTGCGGGCCCGGCCGCCTGGCTCGCCGTGGCGGGGGGCGCGGCATGGCGCACGCGCTACGGCGCCACACCGCAGCTGCGCGTACGAGGAGGCGTCTGCGCGTCCAGGTGGCTGCGCCTGGGCTTGGGGGCGAGCGTGAGCGGTGCGGAGGATCTGGGCCTGGAACGCAGCTTTCAGCAGGCGGGGCTGGAGGTCGGGGCCGAGCTGCTGCTCCGCAGCCTGGGGCTGGGCGCAAGCCTGGGCATCTCTCAGCGCGACTTCGAGAGAGACGATTTCCGAGAGCGGCGGCACGTGCCCAGCGCCGAGCTGGCCCTGGCCTTTCACCAGGCGCTGCCCTGGGACACGGAGCTGGTGCCGCGCCTGGGCGTAAGCCGCGACCTGAAGCCCATCGAGATCCTGGAGGCGGGCATCTCCGAGGGTTTCATGCAGGCCTGGTCCCTGCAGCTCGAGCTGGCCCTTGGCTGGCGCGCACCGGGGCACCGCCCATTTCCACCGACACAGTCGGCGGAAACAGCCGGCGCCATTTCTCTGGGGGGAAGACAGATTCTTCCCCCCCTATCCGAGGCGGACACCGCCTCTCCCCCCCATCTTCGCCGCTTGATGAGCGGCGCAGGGCTGCGTACGCAGCCCTGATAGAGCACTGCGGGAGCTCCTCGAACTTTCGGCAGGATCAGCGTTTTCTGTTCGGTGCCCGCTTGCGAAAGCTGATCGGAGAACGCGCCTGGCGCTACCTCCATGTCAATGGCACCACCCCAACCCGCGACCACCGCCCCGAGCCTGGATGCGCTTCGTCGCTGCTGCTCTCGCTACGGCGGCGAGCTGGCCGACGCGGATTTGGCCGCGGAGCGGGCGCGCGGCATCCTGGCGCAAAGGAGCGACGACCGGTCCTGGGCCGCACGGCGCGCCTGCAGGACTGCGGTCTCGGCCTTGCTGGTCGAGCTGGCCCGCAGCGCGGATGGGCGCGCTGCCCAGGCCCGCGCGCGGCTGACGAGGATCTGGGCGCCGGACGTCCTGCGCTGGTGTCGCTGGCTCTGCAATCCGCGCCTGGAGGCGGACGACATCGCCCAGGACGTGCTGCTGGTGATGGCGGCCGAGCTGGGAGCCCTGCGGGATCCTCGGAGCTTCGAGGCCTGGCTGCGCAACATCGCCTGGCGCAGGGTGCGAGACGAGCAACGGCGAGCCTGGCTGCGCCTGCGCCTGCCCATGCCCACCCGGGAGCCGCGGGCCCGTCAGGACGGGCCCCTGCGCAGCCTGGCGCTCAGCGAGCGGGCCCGCCTGGTGCGGCGCATCCTGCACCAGATGAGCCTGGAGCGCCGGCAGCTGCTCTGGCTGGCCTACGTGGAGGGCCTGCGGCGCGCTGAGATCTGCGCGCAGCTGGGCCTGTCCCTGGGCAGCCTGAACCGAAAGATGACGCGGGCGCGCGCGGACTTCGAGCGCCGCGCCCGTCGACTGGGGCTGGAAGAGGGCGCCATCGACATTGAACATCCGGGGCCGGATGAGGGGGGCAGGAGGATTCCATGACTGCGTGGAGATACCAGCCCAGCCTGCGGGACCTGGCGCGCCAGCAAGCGCCGGAAGAAGCGGCGGTCGAGCGTCTTGTCGAGCAGGTGGAGGTCGCCGTGGAGCGGCCCGCTGCGCGGCCGAGGCGGCCCGGGCTGGCCCTGGCGCTGGCGGCCGGCGCCATCACCGCCCTGTTCTGGTTCTTCTTCCCCGACAAGCGCGTGGACGTCGCCCTGCAGGCACCGCACGCCCCCCGCAGCCTGGACCTGGTGGAAGGCGCGGCGCTGTCCTACCAGGGCCTGGGACATGCGGCGGGACGGCCCGAAGCCTTGGTGATCCGTTGGGAGAGCGGCCGCCTGACCCCTGAGGTGGCGCCCGGCCAGGGCATCGGGCTGACCGTGAAGACGCCCGAGGCCACCGTGACCGTGACCGGAACGCGCTTCAGCGTGGAGCGGGACGCGCTGGGCACGGCAGTGGCCGTGGAGCGCGGTCGTGTGCAGGCGCGCTGCCGCGGCGAGGCGGCGCGCAGCCTGGGCCCGGAGCAGGGTCTGCGCTGCTACCGCTCTGCAGCCACGGCGCTGCACCACGCGCGCCAGCGCCTGGCGGAGGGCGCCAGCCCCCAGCAAGCCGATGCCATCGTGCAGCGCGCCCTGGCCCTGGAGTCCGCCCGCGGCGGCGTGGCCCGCGAGCTGCAGGTGCTGCGCATGCGCCTGCTGGCCGACGGCGGGGAAGGGGAGGAGGCCCTGCAGCTGGCGGAGAGCTACCTGGCCAGCGGCAGCGAGCAGCGCCGTGCCGAGGTGTTGGACCTGGCCAGCCGCCTGGCCTTCGCGCAGGGGGGCTGCGCCCGCGCCCGGCCCCTGCTGGAGGTCTTCTGCGCGGAGAGCCAGGCCGCACCCGCCGCAGCGGTGGTGCAGCTGGCCGACTGCCTGGTCTCCAAAAAACCGCAGCGCGCCCTGGACCTGCTGCAGGAGCTGGGCCTCGACACCTTGGACGAGCCCTCGCGCGTCAAGGTGGACACGCGCATTCGTCAGCTGCGAGAAGCCATCACCCAAGGGCGGGCCTTGCTGCCCGCGGAGGAGGGACCATGACGCGAACGATCCTGGCAGCCCTGCTGTTTTGCTCCTGCCGATCTGAGCAGGTGGATTTCCCTGGCGACTCGGCGCCGGGCGACGAGCCCATCGACACGGCCGACTGCGCGCAGCTCTGGTATGGCGACGGCGACGGCGACGGCTATGGCGACGACGATGAGCTGACGGCATCCTGTCAAGAACCCTCCGGCTACGTGGCCACCGGTGGCGACTGCGACGACCAGGACTCCGAAGTGCACCCGGACGCCGAGGAGCTCTGCGACGGCCTGGACAACGACTGCGACGGCCAGATCGACGAGCAGGCTCCCAGCTGGTACGCCGATGCGGACGGTGACGGCTATGGCGATCCCGACGCGGCCGTGCAGGCCTGCGAGGCGCCCGAGGGCTGCATCGCCGATGCCAGCGACTGCGATGACGCCGAGGCCGCCAGCTATCCGGGCGCTCCCGAGATCTGCGATGGGCTCCGGAACGACTGCGATGGGGAGTGGAACGGGGATGAGGGGCTGGTGAACTTCGTCGCGACGGACGGGACGGTGAGCGATCTGAGTGCGACCTTCGCCGTGGGCACGAAGGACAACCCGGTGGCCCATACCGTGGCCGAGGATGGGGAGCTGCGGTTTTGCGCTGGCACCTGGTACACGAACATCGAGGTCACGGCGGCCCAGGTGTCGCTGTGGGGGCCCATTGGTGCGGATGAGACGGTGCTGGATGGCTGTGGAGCGGGTTCGGTGGTGGAGCAGAGCCACGAGGAGGGGGGGCTGGAGCTGGAGGGGCTGACGATCACGGGGGGGGTGGCGGAGGAGAGGGGAGGGGGGGTGTTGGCGCCCCTGAACCTCACGGTGACAGCTTGCCGGGTTGTGGGCAATGAGTCGGCGGAGAAGGGAGGAGGCGTCAATGCCTGTCAGAGGGGCCAACATTCGCCTTGTGTGGTCGTGATCGAGGATTCGCTGTTCCAGGACAACGCGGCTACGTCTTCAGGAGGCGGCATGAACGTCGGCGTCGGTTCGCTGCGCATCTCCGATTCCGAGATCAGTTCAAATGGCACAGAGGGAAGCGGGGCGGGCGTGTACTTGAACATCGGGGAAATCGTGGTGGAGAACTCCCTCTTCGAGGGCAACACAGCTGGTGGCTATGGGGGAGGGGCCATCCTTATTGCTGAGAGCTCACTGGTGATCACGGATTCCGTCTTCATCAACAACGCCGCGACGTCAACTCGCAGCTCCTATGGACGTGGAGGGGCCATAGATGCAACCGGGTATATGGAATCCACCGAGATCAGCGGCACTGAGTTCGTGGGCAATACGGCCCGATACGGTGCAGCGATGTTCCTGGACCTGGGTACGCTGACGATCACGGATTCGGTCTTTCAGGACAACGTCGCCTCGAAAGACGCTGGTGCGCTGGATTTGGACGAGGTGGCGCTGACCATGGAGGCCTGCCATTTCGAAGGCAATACCGCCGAAGGGGATGCGGGCGCAATTGGGCTGTACTACTCCAAGTCCAGCAGCATCGAGGGTACGAGTTTCCTCGACAGCGCAGCCGACGAAGACGGAGGTGCCATCTACGTCTGGTACGGTCAGCTCGAAGTGATGGGCTCGAGCTTCAGCGGCAACCATTCCCTGGAGGATGGAGGCTCCATCTACGGGCGCAGGGCGTCCATCACCGCACGGAGTTCGAGCTTCGAGCACGGCAGCGCCACCGAGGATGGTGGCGCCATCTACGCCTATGAAAGCAATGTCATGGTGGAGGACAGCAGCTTCCTGGGCAACCAGGCTTCCGAGGACGGTGGGGCGATCTATGGAGACCAGGTCTGGGCCTACTCCTCAATCTTCCAGGACAACAGCGCTGCGCAGGACGGCGGTGCCATCTACGGTGAGCGCGACATCGGCCTCTATGACACGCTGCTGCAAGACAACCAGGCCCTCCAGGGCGGTGGCGTGGCGCTGCAAGGGGGAACGGTGAGCTGCTATGACTACTCTCCGCATTCCGACACGAAGATGGAGGTCGGCTTCCTGCGCAACAGCGCCACCATGGGCGGCGCCGTATACGTCTACGAAGGTGATGTGATCTCCTACTCCTGCAGCTGGGGCGAGGACAAGGACACGAACACCCCCGTGGATCTTTGGGTGGAAGGCACGACCGCCGACTACGGTGACGATGCCGAGTTCACCTGCTCGGCCGAGGGTTGCTAGCGCTGGTTGGGCGGAAACAGGTCCTGGCTCTCGCCGGGATGGGTGTCACGGGATGGGTGTCGGATGGGTGTCGGGTGTCGGATGGGTGTCAGGCACTAGGAATTGACAATTATGGATGGGGGATGGGTGTCAGGCACTAGGAATTGACAACTAAAATTCATGGTTCCACGTACTACAAAACCGGCTTGACACCAGGCTTCTGTCCCGCTGGCGCAGGACACTGCGAGTTCGGCAGGTTGGGCGAAAATCACCATGAACTGACGGATTAATTCCTAGTTCCTAGTGTCTGACACCCGATCTGACACCCGATCTTGACAGTTTAATTCCTAGTTCCTAGTGTCTGACACCCGATCGACACCCGATCTCGAACCGGACGTCCAAGCGCCAGTGAGCCCTCACTGCGGCCGCAACGTCCGAACAGGGGGGGGGGGGGGGGGGGGGGGGGGGGGGGGGGGGCGGGGGGGGGGCGGGGCGG
>CAYVQL010000179.1:0-22183 GCA_964454135.1 uncultured Enterobacterales bacterium
AGGTTCGCCGCGAGCGAGGGTCTCCTCCACCAGTCGCGCGTACTTCTCGATCTCCTGGGGCTGCATGCCGTCCCTGAAGGCGCGCGGGACGATGCCGCCCACGTGGACGCCGACGGGCAGGCCGGACTCCTGCGCAGGGTTGTCAGCGTCCGGAGAACCACAGCGAGGAGACCAACCCTCGGAGCTCCAGGCGCGGACCTCGAGCACGGCCTTGTCCATCCGGTTGTAGTACAGGCACTCCACGGACTGGACCACGGAGATCGCCCGCCGGGCTCCGCCGTGGAGCAGAAAGGGCTCATCAACCGCCTCGACCTCGGTGCAAGCGGCGTCCTCGAGCCCGAGCACCTGGACGCAGGCAGGGCGCGTCGAGTAGTTGGCGATGTTCAGCGACCCCGGCGTCCGCCACGTGGAGAGCGCCGTAGGGAGACGCAGGTGCCTGGGCTCGACGCGAAGGTCGAAGGACGCCTGTGGCCCGCTCCCACACCCACCGAGGGATCCTGCCACGAGCACCAGGAAGGACCATCGGCCAATCGCAGGAATCCCCCCAGCGTTCGCGGTGCGAGAGCAGCACGCACGCGCTAGTGGAAGGAGCTGGGGGTACGACTCGGCCAAGTCCGCAATCTACTGGAGGTGGGACAGGCACCATTACCGTATCGCGCCAAGTAGGGCAACTATCCGGCACCGCCCCTGGCCGCGAGTGCTCCTGCGCATGCCTGACCAGGCGGCCCCGCTGTTCTTGGAGGCCTCCGGCTGCGCGCCAGTCGGGATCACGCGCTTTGTGGATGGCATGGCGGGCGTCGAAGGCCCATCCGAGCGCTTTCGGGCCAGGACCCGGGCTCAGCGAATCACCGTCCCGGGCTCCACATCCGCCTCGAGCAGGGCCTGCACCGCCTCGCCTCCGGCCGCCAGCAGCATGCCATTGGACCAGACGCCGCGCAGCTTGACCGGCTTGAGGTTGACCACCACCGCGATGCCACGGCCCACCAGCTCTTCGGGCGCGAACTTGTCGGCGATGCCCGCCACGATGGTGCGCGGCGCTTCTTCGCCCACGTCCACCTTCAGCACCAGCAGCTTGTCGGCGCCGGGATGCCGGGCCGCCTCGAGCACGCGGCCGGCGCGCAGCTTGACCTTGGCGAAGTCCTCGTAGCCGATGGCGTCGGCGGGCATGGGCGGCGGCGGCTCCTTGGCCTTCTTCTTCTTCTTCTTGGCCTTCTTCTTCGGCTTGCCCTGCTTCATCGATCCGGCCGACGCTCCCTCCTCCTCGCCGAACATGGCCTGGATGCGAGGAGGCAGCTTGCGGAAGCGCGGGAAGAGGGGATCGCTCACGTCCAACGCGGTGCCTGGCTCCAGCTGCTCCAGCAGCCGCGCCTGGCCCGCCAGCAAGGCCTGCAGGCCCTCGCTGGCCAGCTCGGGCGTGCGCCCCAGGCGCCGCAGCAGCTCGGCGCTCTTTTCGGGCATGACGGGCAGCAGCAGGGCGCCGGCCAGCTGGCAGAGCTCCAGCACCGTGCGCATCACCGTGCCCAGGCGGACCTTGTCGCCCTGCTTGTTCAGAGACCAGGGCGCCGTGCTGTCCACGTACTTGTTGCCGGCCCGCACCAGCTCCCACAGGCCGTCCAGGGCGCCCTTGAAGTTCAGCTCATCCATGCCTTTGGCGTAGGTCGCCAGGGCCCGCTCGGCCACGGCCTTCAGCTCGGTCTCCAGCTCGCTGGCGGAGCCTGCCTCGGGCACCTCGCCCCCCAGCCAGTTGCGGGTCATGGACAGGCCGCGGTGGGCCAGGTTGCCCAGGTCGTTGGCCAGATCGGCGTTGTAGCGGGTCTGGAAGCCCTGGTAGGAGAAGTTGCCGTCGGCCCCGAAGGCGATCTCGCGCAGGAAGAAATAGCGGGTGGCGCACGCGCCATACTCGTCCGCCAACAGGTTGACGTCGATGGCGTTGCCCAGGCTCTTGCTGATCTTCTCGCCGTCGGCGGACATCCACCAGCCGTGGGCGAAGATGTGCCTGGGCAGAGGGACCTGCATGGCCATCAGCATGGTGATCCAGTACACCGAGTGGGTGGTCAGGATGTCCTTGCCGATCAGGTGGTAGTCGGCCGGCCAGGTTCGCAGGTAGCCTTCGTCGCCGTCGGGCAGGTAGCCAGGCACGGACAGGTAGTTCAGCAGCGCGTCGAACCAGACGTAGGTGACGTAGTCGCTGTCGAAGGGCAGCTCGATGCCCCAGGACATGCGCGCCTTGGGCCGCGAGATGCAGAGATCGCCCAGGGGCTTGCGCAGGAAGCCCAGCACCTCGTTGCGCCGTTTCTCGGGCAGGATGAAGTCGGGGTTGTCCTGGATGTGGTCTACAAGGCGCTGCTGGTAGGCCGACATCTTGAAGAAGTAGTTGGTCTCCTCGATCTTCTGCACGGGCAGGCCCGTCTCGGGGCACTTGCCGTCCACCAGGTCTTTCTCCGTCCAGAAGCGCTCCACCGTGGTGGAGTACCAGCCCGCGTAGGTGTCCTTGTAGATCTCGTCGCGCTCCCAGAGCGCCTGCAGCACGGCCTGCACGCAGCGCCGGTGCGGCTCGTCCGTGGTGCGCACGAACTCGTCGTTGGAGATGCCGAGCTTGCGCCACATGTCCTTCCAGATCACGACCATGTCGTCGCAGTGCGCCTGTGGCTCCATCTCCCTCTCCTGCGCCTTCTGCAGCACCTTCTGGCCATGCTCGTCGGTGCCTGTCAGGAAGAAGGCCTGCTGGCCCTTCAGCCGCCGCCAGCGCGCGGCCGTGTCGGCAGCGATGGTGGTGTAGGCGTGGCCGATATGGGGCGTGCCATTGACGTAGTAGATGGGCGTGGTGATGTAGAAGCGCTTGTCGGTGGTCATCACCGGCTCCTGTGGTTCTGGGGAGGCAGGGGAAGGGAGGCCTCACTATCCCGCTGCCGCCCTGGGCGATACAAAGGCCTTGCCAAGGACGTGCTATGTTCCCGCAGCGTCGTACTCTTGCGGAGCAGCTGCGTTGACCACCAGGGTATTCACGATCTTCTTGGCCACAGGTCATCCGCAACGGGTCGCCACCCTGCGCCGCCTGCTGGGCCAGGTCCCGGGATGGCGGGTCACGCTGCGCGTCCACGAAGACGAGTCCAGCGCGCACCAGGGCCTGGAAGAGGGCGCGGCCGACATCTACATGCTGGACGGCCGCATCGGCGCCGTGACCGGGCTGGAGTTCTACCAACGGAACAGGGAGCTCATCCGCCAACCGGCCATCCTGCTGACCGACGCCAAGCACGAAGACGAAGCCATGGTGGCCATCGTCGATGGCTTCGCCGACTACCTGCTGGCCGACTCCCTGACGCGCTCCGGCCTGTTCCGGGCCATCACCGGCGCCCTGGAGAGGGCGGCGTTGAAGGCCATCGTGGCCGAGCAGGAGCGCTTGCGGCGCGAGCTCCAGCGGCAATCCATCACCGACGACCTGACCGGGCTCTACAACCGCCGCTTCGTGCGCCGCACCCTGCTGCTGGAGACCGATCGCTCCAGTCGCTACGGGCTGCCCCTGGCGGTCCTGATGCTGGACGTGGATCACTTCAAGCAAGTCAACGACAGCTGGGGTCACCCCGCTGGCGACCGCGTGCTGCAGAGCATCGCCGACACCATCCGCGAGCAGCTGCGACGCACCGACATCGTCGCCCGCTACGGGGGCGAGGAGTTCCTCGCCGTGCTCACCAACACCAGCGCCCTGGACGCGCGCAGGGCCGCCGATCGCATCCTGCGGTCCGTGGCGGAAGCACGCCACGACGCCGATGACGGGCGGACCTTCTCGGTCACCTGCAGCATCGGCTTGGCCGAGCTGGACGAGAGCATCCAAGATTGGAACACCCTGGTCAAGCTGGCCGACCAGGCCCTGTACGAGGCGAAGAACGACGGGCGAAACCGCGTCGTGAGCGCCAGGTGACCGGGAACCGCCCGTGATCTTCGACAACCCGGCCGAGCTCGCCGACCGGGCCGAGGCCCTGACGGGGCGCCGCGTGCGCCGGCCCCTGCAGGTGATCGACGACACCTCCAACTACATGACCATCGACTCGGGCATGGTGGTGCGCCTGGAGGGCAGCGACTACTTCGTGCTGGGTGTGGCCAAAGAGGGCCGCTTCGGCATCTCGGAGCAGCCCAAGTACTGGGTCAAGCAGGCCGTGGACCTGGAGGACGGCTCGCGCAAGCTGCTCAAGCTGGTCTTCCACGAGCAGTTCACCACCCGCGTAGGGCCCTTCAACATGCGCTGCATCCGGGATCCGGAGAAAGAGAGCGACGTGCTGCGGGCCGTGCGCGGCGATCCGCGCTTCATGCAGGGCATCACGGTGCACGACACCAAGGGCAACAACATCCGCGTGCTGGATTTCATACGTGGCCCAACCTTCTTCAACCACGTGGTGAGCATCCGACAGCCCTACGAGCGGTACTACCAGGAGATCCTGCCCGACATCATGCGTCGGCTGGTGGGTTGCATCGAAGCCATGGGCTATCTGCACAGCCAGGGCCTCGACCACGGGGATGTGCGCAACGATCACATCCTGCTGGACATCGACAGCGGCCAGTACCGCTGGATCGACTTCGACTACACCGTCAACTACTCCGACTACGACATCTTCAGCATGGGCAACGTGCTCTGCTACGCCCTGGCCAGGGGCATCGTGACCTGCAAGGCGGCGGCCCGCGCCGGGGCCGACATCGTGCCAGACGACGCCCTGGTCTTCTACCGGTATCGCCTGGCCAACCTGCGCAAGCACCACCCCTGCATCGACCCGGCCCTCAACGACCTGGCCCTGCGCTTCTCGGCGGGGGCCAAGTCCTTCTTCGGCAACTTCGAGGAGATGGTTTCGGCGGTGCGGGCGGCGTATGGGCGGGCTTGGGGGCGGGGGGGGCGGGGGTAGCGGTCCTGCCCACCGGCGCCCCTTGCTCCACTCACTGCTATCGATAGGCCTCGACGGCCCCAGGGAACGAGGCCAACACGCTCCCCAACGCACGCCGACTCACGAGACCTTGCAGTTGCGGAAGGTCCAGGACTCCAGGCTGCTCGATGAGCAGCGGACCGTGCCTGGCGTAGAGATCCTGGATCTGCTCGGCGGCCCGGATCAATGCGAACGAGTACTTGAGCTTCGGAGGTGGCGCGGATTCGTGGTGGCAGGCAACGAGCTCCACCAGCGGAGTCGAGAGGCCCCAGAAGCGAAGGATCAGGGCCCCTACCTTTGCGTGGTGCTCGCGGAACACCACGTCGAGCGTCTCTTGGAAGCCCGTGGCCTCTTTGGGGAGGGAGCGCGTCAGCTCGTCCAGAATCCAGACCAACACTGGCTTGCCCACATCGACAAGCAAACCCAGCAGGTAGGCGCGGTCCAGGTCTTTCCTGCGCGACTCCGCGAAGAGCTGACAGGCGACAGCCGTGCCAAGGGCCCGCTGCCAGAGCGCCGTCATGAGACGACGCCTGGGCCCTCGAAAGATGCTCTGCTTCACCGACACCGCGAAGATCACGTTGCGCACCTCGCGCAGCCCAAGTCTCGAGACCGCCTGCGGAAGGCTCGACAAGGTACGGTCGCGAGGGCGGTGGTAGGCGGAGTTGGAGATGCGAAGCACCTCGCCTGCCAGGAAGGCGTCGCGGGCGATGACGGACGAGACGCTGGCGAGGGAGGAGTCCGGATCCTTGGCGAGACGCATGACCTCCAGCGCGATGTCGGGAGGGCGGGGCGGCTCGAAGCAACCCTCGCTGATGGCCTCGGAGACCCGTTGCCGAAGCTGCAGGGACAGGTCCTCGTAGCGCACCTGCGCCCCTCGCCCCCGACTCAGGGAGTCGACTCCGAGGGGCAAGCACCGACCCCACAGCGCATGGGTGACAGCCGCGGACCAAAGACCGGTATCTTGCTTCGTTGAACGGGACGATGAGGTGGACGCAGATCGCGTGGGTGGAAGGCGGACCGGGACGACCCAGCGCTCCGCGGGTGCCTGTGGAGGACCACCCGGCGGCGCCGCCGTTCACTCCCTGGTCCGAGGAGAATCGCGGCTCTTCTTCGGGCTCGAGGCGCAAGCGAGGGCGACGAAGACGGGGCTGGGCTCTGGCTGCGGTCCCGACCGAGCCAGGCCGAGCCGCTACGTTGCCAGCCGCAGCAACACTGCGCAGGGCTGCCCCTTCTCCCGCAGGGCCGGCTCCAGGCCGGCCGGCGGGGCGCACACGTCGTGCGGGGAGCTGCCCCTTCCGAAGAAGACCCTCGTGGTAGTCTGGGGCCATGAGCTACCGATGCGAGGCCGCGCACCCACGCTGCCCTCCCTCCTCCTCCTCCTGCCGCTGCTGCTGGCCTGCGACAAGGACCGGGCCAAGGGGCGCGCGGCCGACGAGACCGGCCCCACCCACGACACCGGCCCCACCTCCGAACCCGGCTGCGACAGCGGCTACCTCGACGACGACGGCGAGTGCGTACCCAGTGCCTGCGGCAGCGGCACCTGGGGCGACCTGGAGACCGACGAGGCCACGGTCTACGTGGACATCGCAGCGGCGGAAGGAGGCGACGGCAGCGAAGCCGCTCCCTTCGCGTCCATCCAGGAGGGTCTGGACGCCGCCGCCCTTGCCGGTGGCGGCATGGTGGCCGTGGCCGCAGGTAGCTACCCGGAGACCCTGGAGCTGAGCCGCTCGCACGCCGATGTGCACCTGGCGGGCCGATGCAAGGACCTGGTCATCATCGACGCGAGCGTGGGGGATGAGCAGACACCAGGGATCGACGTGGACGCCAGCTCATTCGAGGTGGCGGTCTCGGGGGTGACGGTCAGCGGGGCGCACTTCATCGGCCTGCGCGTCGGATCGGGCAGCCTGACGATCCGGGACTCGAAGGTGGTGGGGAGCGCGTACCTCGGCGTCGGGATCTATCAGGCCGGTATGCACGCGACCTCGTTCCTCGCCGAGTTCTGCGAAATCTCGGGGAACGCCGCGGTGGGCGTCCTGGCTTATGAATCCAGCACCACGGTCACCCTGCGCGAGACGACCATCCAAGACACCCTGCCCATGGAGAACGGGGAGGCTGGGTACGGCGTCTACGTCTACGAAGCGGCGGACCTGGAGCTAGAAGCCTGCGAGCTGTCGGGGAACGCAGCAGCTGGCATCATCGCCTGCGAGACCGATACCACCGTCATGCTACGCGAGACCACCATCCAGGACACGCAGCCCGGAGAGAGCGGGGACGGCGGCTACGGCATCGAGGTCTACGGCGGCGCCAACCTGGAGGCAGAGGCTTGCGAGGTCTCGGCGAACACAAGGGTTGGCGTCCTGGTGTCGGAGTCGGGTACGACGGTCGCGCTGCGCGAGACGGCCATCCAGGGCACCCTGCCCAGTGGGAACGGCGAGGGCGGGTTCGGTATCGACGTCCACGGCGGCGCCAACCTGGTCGCTGAGTCCTGTGAGCTGGTCGGAAACACCTTGATAGGCCTCGTCGTGGCCCGCGCCGGCACCGAGGCCACCCTGCGCGAGGTCGTCATCCAGGACACCCGGGCCGACGACAACGGCGAGCACGGGTACGGCGTCGAGGTCTACGACGGCGCGAGCCTGGACGCCGAGTCCTGCGAGGTGGTCGCAAATACGTCCATCGGCATCGCCGCATTCGATCCCGGCACCACGGTCACGCTCCAGGACACGACCATCCGGGACACACAGCCCAACGAGACAGGCAGCGCCGGATGCGGCATCAAGGTCTCCGGCGGTGCCAGTCTGTCCGCGGAATCCTGCGCGCTGGCGCAGAACACAGAAGTGGGCGTCCTCGCGATCGACGCCGACACCTCGGTCAGCCTCTACGACGTACTCATCCAGGATACCCAACCTGGCAAGGAGGCGACGGGATTCGGAATCGACGTGTACGCCGGGGCGCAGCTGGAAGCAGAGGCCTGTGAGCTGGCGGGGAACGCCTCAACGGGAATCATCGCTTCTGACGAAGGGACCGCGCTCCAGCTCCGCGAGACGACCATCCGAGATACCCAGCCTGCAACAGACGCAGACGGCTACGGCATCCGTGTGCTGGGCGGCGCGAGCCTGTATGCGGAGTCCTGCGAAGTGAAGGAGAACACGCGTGTCGGGCTCTACGCGCACGACGATGGCACTTCGGTCACCCTCTTGGACACGACCATCCTGGACAGCCAATCCACCGAGAAAGGGAAATTCGGACGCGGCATCGAGGTCTCGGACGGAGCGAGCCTGGAGGCCCAGGCCTGCGAGTTGTCGAACAACAGGTCGGTAGCAGGATCGAAGATTCCCTCATCGAGGGCACGGCCGAGCAGGAGAACATCGGAGGCGGCAGCGGCCTCTATGTCCAGCCTTTCGGCTACGGTCCCGCCACGCTCACTGTCACCGACACCACCATCCGGGAAAACCCCGTCGCCGGCGTATGGCTCGACGGCGAGGGCATCTACTCGCTCTCAGGCAACACCATCCACGGCGGAGAGGGCTGGTCCCGCCAGAGCCTGACAAAGTGCGGTGACGCCATCTATGCGCGCGCTGGCACCACGGCCTGGGACGGAAGCTCGGGCCTGCTGCTGGAGGACAACGAGTTGGCGGACGCCAAGGGCGCCGGCTTGTTCCTGGACAACGCCACGGCCACGCTCTCCGGCAACAGCTACGCGGACAACGCCGTGGACCTGGTAAGCCAGGGCGCGGACTGCGCTGCGCCTCCCGAGGGCTACGAGGGCGAGACCCTGTCCTGGGCCGAGCTATGCCCTGCCTACGACTACGCCACCTGCGGCGACGAGTTCGCGCTGTACATGACGCTCTCTGATCCGGAGTCGGGGCACGCCAGAGGCGTCCTGCGGCCGCTGTCTCCCGGGCTGGGCGCCCTGCACCGCCCCCCGCGGCCGGCCGCGCGCCCCCGGGCCATCGAGGCCACGACCATCCTCCCCCGGGAAGAGCTCCTCGAGCCCGCCGAATACCGCCCGCCACCGCTCGACCGACCGCTACCGGCCCGTCGCTTCATGCCTACGGCGGATTGAGAACCCCCGCGACCTCCTACCCCCCGCTCCTCTCCCTCCTCCTCAGCAGCTCCAGCTCCAGCTCCAGGGCCGTGGGCAGGATGCGCACCAGCCAGTCCTCAGGCCGCAGCGCGGCCGGATTGGCCACCACCGCCTCGTTGACCTTCACCACCTGGCCGCTCAGGGGCATGAAGGCGCTGTGCAGCTCGCCGCTGGCGCTGCGCAGCCTGAAGCCGGCGTAGCCCTGCTCCACCAGGTCGCTCTCCTCGGGAGCCTCCAGCGAGGCCAGGACTCCCACGGTGGCCAGGAACGAGGCCTCGATGCCCACCTCCATCAGGCCATCCTGGCGGAAATGGGCCCAGGAGTGCTCGCGCAGCACGAAGATATCCCCGGGCAGCACGTCCACCTGGGGCGCCTGGTTCTCCTCCTCCCCGGGTCCGTCGGCCTCGCCGTTCTCCGCCTCGGCCTCGGCAACGCGCCGGATGGCCCGGTTCACCGGGCCCAGCAGCTCGTGGCGCGTAAAGGGCTTGGCCAGATAGTCCACCGCGCCCAGGCGCAGGGCTTCCACGGCCGTGCGGATGGTCGGGTAGCCCGTGATCATCACCACGGGCACCTCGAAGCCGCGCCGGTTCAGCTCGCCCAGCAGCTCGATGCCGTTCAGCTCGGGCATCATCAGGTCGGTGATCACCAGGTCGTACTCCCGCTCCTGCAGCAAGTCCAGGCCCTCCTGGGCGCTCAGCACGGCCTCGACGACGTGCCCCTGGCGCTTGAGGATGCGCTTCAGGCTGAGGTGGATGACCTCCTCGTCGTCGATCACCAGGATGCGCGTGGACGGCATGGCCGACGCCCCGTTTTTATCTTCGCTCATGACTCGCTCCTTGGCAATTCGCCCGCCGTAGCGGGCAGCCGCAGCCGGAAAGTGGTTCCCTGGCCGGCCTCGCTCTCCACCCTCACGTCGCCATCGTGCTGCTGCAGGATGCTGCGCACGGCGGGCAGGCCCAGCCCATTGCCCTGTTCTCCCTTGGTGCTGAAGAAGGGCTCGAAGATGCGCTCCAGCAGATCGGGCGGGATGCCCTTGCCCGTGTCGCTCACCGCGACCTCCACCTGGTCGCGATCCCGGCTGGCGCGGCTGGCGATGGTGATGCGCCCACGGGCGCTCATGGCGTCGCGGGCATTGATCACCAGGTTCAGGATGGCCTGCTGCAGCAGGTTGGCGTCCAGCGCCACTTTTGGCAGAGAGACATCCAGCGCCAGCTTGAAGCGCACGTCGTGGAAGCTGGGCTGGCGCTTCACCATGTTCAGGGTGCGCCGCACAACGGCGTTGACGTCCATGGGCCTCCGCCTGGGCGCCTGTTGGCGCGAGTAGTCCAGCAGGTCGCGCACGATACGCCGACAGCGCATGGCCTCGTGGACGATCACCTTGTAGTCCCCCTGGACCTCGTCGTCGGGATCGGCCTCCAGCATCAGATCCTCGGCAAAGGTCAGGATGCCGGTCAGGGGGTTGTTCAGCTCGTGGGCCACCCCCGCGGCCAGCTTGCCCACGGCGGCCAGGCGCTCGCTCTGCAGCACCTCGCGCCGCAGCTCTTGCTGGCGCGTATCGTCGCGGGCGACACAGCACACGCCCGTCACGCGCCCCTGGTAGTCGGTCATGGGGAAGCGCTCGCACACCAGCTGGTGCTCCTTGCCCCCCAGGCGCACCGTCTCGGTGTGCACCACGTGATCGCCCTTGCGCAGCGCCTCGCGCTCGTGCTTCTCCATGATCGCGGCGACCTCGGAGGGGAGAACCTCGGCGGCCCTGCGACCCACCAGCTCCTTCCGCGTCATGCCCAGGAACTGCTCGGCGCGCGGGTTGACGAACTGGAAGCGGCCTCTCTGGTCCTTGATGGTGATGATGCCGTGCACCGCCCCCACGATCTCCTGAAAACGCCGCGCCGAGAGCTCGGTCTCCTGCTTCAGCAGCACCTGCTCGGTGATCTCCCGCGAGGTCTCCACCACGCGCACGATCTCGCCCTGCGCGTCGAAGACCGGCACGGCCGTGACCTGGTAGTAGCCCTCCCCCTGCCCACTGCGATGTACAGCAGTGAAGGGCTCGCGCGTCCTCATCACGTTTATGAAGGGACACTCGGCCTCGTGGCAGGTCAACAGCCGATTATTCAAGCAGAAGGCCTCGTAGCAGTACTTGCCGCAGGCCACCTGCCAGGGGGTCTTGGTGACCTCCTCGAAGCGCCGGTTGACACGCGCGATGCGCATGTCGGGATTCATCACCATGACCACGTCGGGCAGGCTGTCCAGGATCTCCTGCAGACGGGCCCGGTCCGCCTGTACGCGGTTCTCCAGGCGCGTCTTGTCCTCCAGCTGCTTGGACAGGTACTGGAAGACCTCGTCCAGGTCCCAGAAGACCCGCGCCATCACATGGTCCATCACTCGCACGCCCGAGGGCAGGTGCTGGTAGATCTCCTCCAGCACCTCGTCTCTGCCGGTCAGCTCTATCACCAGCTGCAGGCCGTCCAATGCCAGCGCATCGTCGATGCGCGTCAGCGTGCGCCAGCCCTGCTCGCGAGCGAAGCGCATGCCTTCGGCCCGGGGATCCAGATCCACCACGGCCAGGATCTCCAGGTTGAGGAAGGGCAGCCGCCCCTGCTGGAAGAGCTCCAGCACGGCGCGACAGCCGGGGCCAGCACCGACGAAAGCTGTCTTCATGGGGCGACCCGCTCTCGCCGCCGCCGCCCCAGCGCCAGGATCCCCAGCCACCAGAATCCTGCCGACACGCCCCCAACCGCGCAGCCCCCCCCGAAGTGCCCGCCGCTGAAGGGCGCCTGGCGCGGCTCCTCTTCCAGCCCGGTGTCGTCCAGGTCCTTGTCGCAGTCCTCGGCGCCGTCCAGGATGCCGTCGTCGTCAGAGTCGGCATCGACGGGGTTGGTGCCGCACTCGGCCTCGGTCTGGTTGTCGCGCAGGTCGCCGTCGGGGTCGCCGCAGGGGCCGTCTTCGTTCCAGGGATCCTGGAAATCGGGCAGGTCGTCGCAGTCCAGGTCTTCCGTACCCTCCTCGCCGTCGTAGACGCCGTCGTCGTCGGCGTCCTGGTCCCGGTAGTCGGGCCTGCCGTCGCCATCGGTATCCCCCGCGCCCTCCTCCTCGTCGTTGATGCCATCGCCGTCCGAGTCTTCGTCGCAGAAGCAGGGCAGCCCGTCGTGGTCGGGATCATCCAGCCCTTCGCTCAGGTCGTCGATGCCGTCGCCGTCGCGGTCATCGCTGTCGTCACCCTCGCAATGCGCCTCGATGCCTTCGATGATTCCGTCGCCGTCGGTGTCTTCTGCATCGTCGGGGTCGTTGGGATCGCTCTCCCACGGTTCGTGCATGCCGTCCAGATCCTCGTCCTCCACGCCGTCGTCCAGCCCGTCGCCGTCGCTGTCCGCCGCGAGGGGGTCGGTGGTGCTGGCGGGATCGGCGTCGGCCACGAAGCAACCCTCCTCCACGACGGTGTCGTCGTCCGCCTCTTCCACGCCCAGCTCGAGCCCGTCGGACAGGCCGTCGCCGTCGCTGTCGCAGAGCAGAGGCACTGTGCCCGCCTCGACCTCGGCACCGTCCTGCAGCCCGTCCTCGTCGCTGTCGGCGTCGGCGCCCCCGGTGCCCTGCTCCTCCTCGGCGAAGTGGTGCAGGCCGTCCTCGTCCTCATCGAAGCAGATGGGTGCCAGGGCCTCCTCGGCGATGCTGCCCACCTCCACGTCGTTGCGCACACCCGCCAGGTCGCCGTCCAGCTGGTCCAGCGTGTTCGACGAGGACGTGCCCACCAGCAAGGAAAAGGGCGTGCTGGAGGAGAGGTCCTTCTGCGCTTCGAGCTCGGCGCGGGGTACGGTCAGATCGAGGAAGCTCTGCCCCATCATGCCGCCAGCCTGCACCCGGACCAGGCCCTTCTCCAGGGCGCCTGTCTGCAGCCAGAGCTGGTCCTCGGCCACATCGCTCCAGTCCTCGCCCTGGTCCTGGCTGTTGGCGCTGATGGCCAGCGATGACCCGTAGTCCGAGAGCGCCAGCAGGTAGTCGTAGGTGACGGTCTCGCCCTGCGGCACAAACAAGTAGCCCCAGGCGCCCTCCTGCAGGCTGTCATCGCCCGCCAGGGGCGTCTCGGCCAGCTGCATGCGCAGGTAGAGGTTCTCGTCGTCCAGATACCAGTGGGCCGCGCCTATGTCCTTGCAGGAGCTGCCCACGATGTCCGTCCAGGAAGGAGCGCTGGGCACATCACCGGCCATGTCGTAGGCCTGGCGATCGGCCTTGCCGCAGCTGCCCGTGGTCATGGTCAGCGTCTCCCAGTCCTGGTCCGCGGGCCAGGCCGCGGCCAGGGGGATCAGCAGCATTGACGCGAGGAGTGACATGCGGAGCGCCTTTGGAAGAATGATAGCGCAGCTGCCCCGGCGCTGCAGACCGTGGCCTGCGACTCGGCGTGCGGTCTACTCTCTGCGCGGCCCCGCCAGGTGCGCCAGCCCGGCATCGGCCACCGCCTTGGGCAGGGGCACGGGCACCTCGTTCTCGTCGCGGAACTCCACCTCGGTGGTGGCGTCGGCCAGGACAGTGGCGCTGTCTTGCAGGAGGATACGCTGGCCGAAGCTGATCTTGTGCGATGACAGGCTCAGCAGCCCGGTCCAGACCTCCAGTCGATCCCCCAGGGTGGAGGACTTCAGATAGCGGATGGCCGTGCGCGACACGGCCACGCGGTTGCGCGACACCCAGGTGTTGGTGGTCATGTCGGGCCAGATGCTGCGCACCATGTCGAAGAGGGCTCGCTCGCAGAAGCGCACGTAGGAAACGTGGTAGGTGATCTGCTGGGCGTCGGTGTCTTCGTAGTACACCCTGAAGCGCGTGCGGAAGGGGAAGCGGTTCTCGTCCGAGAAGGGCTGGGGCGCGCTGCGGTCGGCCGCGAAGTCGGGCAGCTTGCAGCTGCAGGGCTCCACGATGTCGGGCAGGGGCACCAGGTTCATGTCCAGATCGAGGAAGAGCACCTCCACCACGGCGTCCACCACCAGGTCGCCCGTGGCCACGTTCACGATGCGCTGGTCGAAGGCCGCGCGGTGGCTGGTGACCTTGCGCAGGCCCGTGCGCACCTCCAGCAGGTCGTCCAGGCCCACGATGGTCGCGCAGCGCGCCTCTATGCGGTAGACGTTGACCACGTAGGACTTGAGCCAGGACTGCTGCCCCGCCTCCCCGCAGATCTGCTCGATGGCCTCCACCCTGCCCCGGTCCAGGTAGCGCAGCAGCGAGCTGGCGTCGGCCTTGCCGCGCGAGTTCATGTCGTCGCCGTAGACCCGCAGCTGGAAAGAGAAGCGGTAGTGCTCGCTGTCGACCTCCTCCGGGCTGCCGGGGGGCAGGGAGTGCGGGTGGGCTCGCGCCGGCGCGCTGGGTTCGGGCGCACCAACGGTGGGGTACAGGCGCACCCTGGGAGCCCGATAGCTGCGTCCGGGGCCCGCCATGATGGCCGCCGCGGTCTGCAGGCCGCTGAGCATGGCGCCCTCGTAGCCGCCACCGCCCCGGGTCCAGGCGCCGGCCAGGTAGACACCGCCCACGGGGGCGCGGTTCATCAAGCGCTTGCGGTTGGACTGGGCCGCGTTCTGGGCGAAGCCGTAGACCGCGCCGCGGCTGTTGCGGGTGACCCAGGTCCAGGTACGTGGCGTGGCGAACTCGTGCACGACCGCGTGGCGGGTCAGGCCCGGGAAACGGGCCTCGTACTTACCCAGCAGCCGTTCACGCACCTGGGCCTTGCGCCGCGCGTAGGCTCGCTCGTCGAGCTCGAACCAACCCTCGGCCGGTGCGGCCTCCAGCAGCTGCACCACGCCGCAGCCCGGCGGGTGCATATAATCCGCCAGGCCCTGCAGGTTGCAGGCGCTCCAGTCGGTGTGCCGGATCTCGCCCTCCATCACACGACGGTAGGCCTCATCGCTCTCCAACAAGTGGTTGAAGTAGAAGACGCCGCGCGGAATGCCCAAGGTGTCGGGTGAGCAGTCCAGCCCCAGGCACAAGCTGTACAGCGACAGCGAGGGCTCCAGACGCTTGAGCCGGAAGCGGTAGAGCTTGGACACATCGTCGCCGGGGATCAGCTCGAAGAAGGTCTGGTAGGGGTCGGCCCCGGAGATCACCAGCGGCGCCAGCACGCGGCGCCCATCGTCCAGCTCGATGCCCTTGGTGGCTCCCCGTTCCACCAGGATGCGGCGCACGGGCATGCCCGTCAGGCACTCCCCTTCCAGCTCGCGCAGGCGTTCCACCATGGCGCGCACCAGGGCCCTGCCTCCGCCTACGACGTGGAAGATGCCCTCGAGCCAGTTGCTGACGAACTGGCAGGCCGCGGGGTTGGCGCTGGCCAGGCTGGGAGGCAGCCCCAGGCTCATCCAGTGTTGACCGAGCAGGGCCATCAAGGCGGGGTCGTTGATGTGCTGCCTGACCAGATCCTCGAAGCTGTGATCCACGTGGCGCAGGCTGAGACGCCCCGCGGCGCTGGCATCGAAGTCCGGCTGGAGCACCGGTGCGAGCACGTCGGACCGCAGCTGGGGCATGAAGGCGAAGAGCGAGGACAGGCCGTCGGCCTGGTCGGGAAAGAGCTGGCAGAGCTGCTCCAGCAGGGCCTGGCGCTCATTGGGCAGCTCAATGGAGCGCCCCCCCGGAAACTCGGCGCTGAAGAGCCGCTCGTGCCGAACCAGCTGCACCTTCTCGAGCACGCCCAGGCTCTGCAGCACGCCGTGCAGGGCGCCGCCCGGCGCCATGCCCCCCAGAAAACGCAGCGAGCTCTCGAAGTGGAAGCCCTTGCGGCCAAAGCCATGGGCGTAGCCACCCGCCTTGCGGTGCTGCTCGAGGACGCAGACGCGCAGCCCCTGGCGCGCCAGCTCCAGGGCGCAGGTGAGCGCCCCGAGCCCGGACCCGATGACCAGGGCGTCGTTCCCGGCCAGGGCATCCTGTCGGAAATCCGCACCGCCCGGCTGGTTCGTGACGTTCATCCGGAGCACCTCGTGGGTCAGCCGCATCTCTAATGGGGCCCCTGGATGCAGGCCATGAGCGCCGCACTGCGTCGGCCCTGCGCGCTGGGCCCGGCGCTCGACGCATCCACCCAGGCAACTTGAATTCTGGCGCTGGCTCTGCTAGGTGGTTCCTCCAGCGCGCTCCTGCCAGGAGTGCCGCCGCAGTCAACCACCAAACCCGCCGCCAGTGAGCGGCTTCCACCAAACGGAGGGTAGAAAATGCAACTCCAGCAGAAGGGTGCAGCGGCCAACGTCGGTGCCTTCAAGCAGCTGCTCATCACCATGAAATGGACCACCGCCGCTGATTTCGATCTGGCTGCCGCCTACGAGGCCAAAGACGGCCGTGTCGGCCTGTGCTACTTCGGCGAGCTGGGCGACCTGAACGCCTTCCCCTTCATCCAGCTCTCGGGCGACGAGGGTGTGGGCGACGCCGGCGGTCAGAACGAAGAGCAGATGCGCATCGCCAGCCTGGACGAGCTGAAGTACGTCTGGGTCCTGTGCTGGGACTACGGCAAGGTGTCGTCAGGCGCCCCGGCCCGCTTCGCTGGCAGCGATGTCAAGCTGTCCGTGATGGACGATCGCGGCACCACCCACGACGTCAACCTGGACACCGGCCAGGTCGGCAACGTGGCCCTGATCTCCACCATCGACAACAGCAGCCCCATGGGCGCCAAGCTGATCAACGCCTCCAAGGCCGGCACCCTCAAGGGCCTGTCCAGCCTGGAGCAGCTGCTGGCGATCATTCGCGGCTGACAACCCCCGTTCCCAGCGGCGCCGGCCCTCGGACCTCGCATCCGTCGGGCACGGCGCCGTTCTGTGTGCCCCCGTGGGGGCAGAACCTGAACCATCCTTTCTCTGCATTCCACCCTCAGGAGAACTCATGTCCATCGACCAGGCCGTAGACGCCCTGCCCGACAAGGGCATCACCGTCACCGTGCTCAAGACGCTCGACTATCTGGTACCAGGCAAGTGGGAGAACATCACCGACTTCAACCAGATGATCACCTCCACGACAGGGGTGGCCGATCCCCAGATGGTGCAGCGCATCCGCCAGAAATCCGTCGCGCTATACAACGAGCCGGGCAACAACTACGCGCGAGCCATGCGCGTCTACAGCCTGGTGGACAGCGTGGACAAGGTGGTGGCGGCCGCGGCCCTGGCCAGCAAGGTGGGCGAGGCCTTCTCCTTCCTCAGCTTCCTGGACCGCTTCACCCCCAAGGCCGACACCACCCAGGCCATCGACGCCGGCCTGAAGTTCACGGCCGAGCTGATCGCCTACGGGTTGCTGAACGGCATGCCCAAGCCCAGCAACATCGGCGAGTACTCCACCGCACTGGGGCAGTACGCCAAGGAAGACGCCATGCGCCTGGCGGGCTGGGTCGTGATCGAGGGCGTCATCCCCCTGGGTCCGGACTTCATGCGCCGCATGGTGGCGGGCGTGGACAATATGGGCTCGGGCAGCGGCGGCGGCGCCAAGCTCTTCAACCAGCTCTCGGGCTCCCTGCCCGGCAATACCACCGCCGAGAAGAAGGGCTTTCTGACCAACGCCATGAACTCCACCAACCAGTTCGTTGGTGGCTTCGTGGCCGACAAGCAGATCACCCAGCAGGGCATGACCGGCAAGCTGTCCAGGATCATCAACGTGGCCGACTCGGGCCTGGACTACGTGGCCGCGGCCCTGGACGCCGGGACCAACTACTACGAGCACACGGGCACGCAGACCGTGGCCCGCTCGGTCATCAAGAAGGCCCACTGGCAGCTGATGTTCGAGGGCTAAGGCCTCAACATCAAGGCTGACCCTGCTTCGCATCGGCGCCCATCTCTTCGGTGAGATGGGCCGCCGCGAAGCGGGTCTGGCACTGGCGCCGCGTGGCGCCCCCTTCCAGGCTATCGCAGAGCTGCTGCGCCTGTTGCGGGTTCAAGACCACATCGGGGCGCTCCATCAGCGCCACGATCACGGCCAGCCGCAGGATCTGGTCCTCCATGGCCTGCAGCGCTGCCAATCCGGCTGAGAAGTCCTGCTGCAGCAGGTCCAGGGTCTGCGCTTTCTGACACTCGAAGCTGGTGCAGTCGGCTGGCTGTCCATCGCAGCCCAGCCAGAACAGGACGATGAGCATCACCACCATCGCGGTTCCTCCTGGCCCCAGCGAAGCGCTGGAGCTTCGTACAGCGCGCTGAGGCTGCCGTTGCGCGTGGGGGCCACGCAGGTGGAATGCCTGCCCAGCACTGGCGATCGCTGGCAGACCTGCCGCCAGTCCGCGGGCCGTGCAGCCTGCAGCAAGGCGACGTGAAGGTCGAAGAGGCCGCGCAGCGCCTGGTGCTGCTCGGGTCTCAACACCTGCCCCACAGGTTCCTCGAGCTCGTCGTAGATGGCGCCGTACTGCTCTTCGATCAGCTCGCGCTGGAACCAGGAGGGCGGACAGCGGATGGAATCGCCCTGGCAGTTCTCCGCGACCAGCATCCCCGCCACCCAGGCCTCCAGGCCGTGGTTGTAGCAGTGGCGCCGAAAGTGGTCGAGCTCCTGCGAGCAAGCCCGCACCCAGCTGACGGGATCGGTGCCACGGGCACGGTTGCCGAGCAGGTAGAAGCGGCACTGATCGCGCCAGAGATCGTCCTCGATCATCTCGCAGAGCTCTCCTGCCCGCGGATCGGCCGCCAACAAGGTCATGCCGCCGTTGAGGCAGAGATCCCGATAGCTCGTGCCGCGAATCAGGTCGCAGTGCGCCGCCATGTCGTCGATCCCGAGCCCAGGCAGCCTGTCGACAAAGGCATAGAGGCAGGCATCCGCCTGCTCCTGGGGCAGGGCCACGCAGTCCTCGGGCCTCTCCGCGTGGATGGGCCCTTGCGGAGGAACCTCCGTGCTGCAGTCGCAGCCGCCGATCAGGTTCAGCAAAGCGACGAGGCAAGGCATGCGCGAGACCATGATGATGAGATACCCCGTCACCGGAAGCGCGGCCCTCATTGCCCCTCCGGATGGAAGCTGGTACGCAGCAGGGCATGCGATCCGCGCTGCGCAAACTCCTGCTGGGCCTGTCGCTGTCGGCGGGACTGCTGCTGCTGGTGGAGCTCATCCTGCGCCTGACCGTACCCATGGAGCTGCTGCAGTACACCTGGGAGCGGCCCGACGGGCTGATCGAGCTGGCGGGCAGCTACACCATGGTACGGGCGAACCACCAGGAGACGCACCCGGACGGCCCCTACAGCTGGCAGGAGCGCACCAACAGCGCCCGCCTGCGCGAGGACCATGAGATCCCCCTGCGCAAGCCGCGTGGCAGCGAGCGCATCCTGGCGCTGGGGGACAGCTGGATGTTTGGCATCAGCATCACCCAGGGCAAGACCATCCCCGACCAGCTGGAAGGGCTGCTTCCGGCACGGCTGGGAGCATCCTCGGTGGAGGTGATGAACGCTGGCGTGCCCGGCGGCAGCGCCTTCGACATGCTGGCCCGCTGGCGAGAGCTGGGCACCACCTACGAGCTGGACGGCGTGCTGCTGGGCCTGCCCCACAACGAGGCCCACCAGCGCAAGCTCGAGCCCGTGCGCAGCTGGTTCTACGAGCACCGCGGCGGCGCCCCCTTCATCGACCTGCGCATCTACCTGCTGCTGCGTCGCTGGCTGGCGCGCTTCACGCGCGCCGAGGCGCCCCAGCTGGCGGACCAGGGCCCCAACTCGCCGGTGGTGCAGGACCTGCTGCTGATCGCCAGCGAGGCCCTGGCCCGCGACCTGCCGGTCTGGCTGGTCACCTGGCCCACGGGCTGGGTGGCGGCCCGCATGGGCGCGCCCCATGGCGGCCGGGAGGTGGTGGCCGCCATGGAGCCGCTGGGCGTGCCCCATGTGGGTCATGCCCTGGACTCCCGCTGCTGCTGGGGCTTCGAAGACGACAACCACCCCGGCGAAGCCGGAGCCCGGGCCATCGCCGAGCTGGTGGCCGACATGATCGCGGACGGAAGGTCCAGCAGCACGCCCATCCGCGAGCCGCGCTGCGAGGACGTGCCCGGCATCGGGCCGGGCAAGCCGGGATCGCCGCGCTAGCAGCGCTAACCGCTCACTGCGGGATGAGCGAAGCGGCCAGGCCCTGCGGAAGCGGCTCCTTCTTGGCCAGCTTCCAGGACTGGGGATCTCCCGCTGCCAGCCAGCTCGTCCAGCTCGCCAGATCCCGCTCCGTCGCTCCGAGCAGCACCAACGCGGAGAGCTGGCGCGGATCGCCTCGACGATCCAGGCGCTGCCAGTTGCAGACCCGGGCGCCGTGCAGATCCGCCAGGGAGGTGAAGGCGCGCATCTCCACGTGCAGCCGGCTCTCGTAGCCTATGACGCAGGGCCCGGGGCGGACCGGGGGGGGGCCGCCCTCGGTTCGGCGGCCGTAGCGCCGCCCCATGGAGGGCGCCACCTCGCCGATGACCGCCTCCACGCCTTTCAGGGATCCGACGCGCTGGGGGCGCTCTGGCACGAAATAGTAGAATTCGGGATATTGGCCAGGGGCAAGGTCCTTCTTCAGGGTCACCCGCACCTCGACGGCGTGCGCCTCCAAGAAGGGCAAGGCGCGGATCAGGTCCCAGCTGCCCACCTGCAGCAGGCAGACCAGGCCCAGCCAGGGCGCGAGCGCCCACCTGCTCGCCCGCAGGCGGCACAGCGGCAGCGCCACCCAGAGCGCCGCGTAGAGCTGCAGCGGCAAGTAGTAGCGAGCGTTGGGCGGCAGGATGCCCGCCGTGGCCCAGGCGCCGATGCACGCGGCGGCAACCGTCAAGCCCATGGCCAGCGCCATGGGCGCCCCGTGGCGTTGGCCCAACAAGCGCTCGGTCCAGGGCTGGCGGGCCAGCCAGGGCAACAGCACCAGCAGCTCCGCCAGGGCCAGGGCGCCGGCGGCCAGCAGCAGCTGACGCGTGGCGGGCCAGGCGTGGTGCAGGTCGTACCAGGCGCGCCAGAGGTTCTCGGCCCTGCCCGGGGATTTGCGCTCCCCCAGGGCCATCTGCAGGTAGGCCGCGATGCCGTCCGCCGTCACCCAGACCCAGGGCAGGCACAGCGCCAGGGCCAGGGTGGCTGCCAGCGCCAGGTGCAGGCCGGGAGCCCAGGGACAGCCAGGCCCTGCCGCGCGCCGCCGCCAGACCGCCAACGCCACCAGCAACAACCCCAGCCCCAGCAGCAGCGCCTCCAGGCGCCAAAGTGCGGCCAGCAGCTGCTCCTGCGCAAGGCTGTCGTGGCCCTGCAGGCGCAGCCAGACGCGCCAACAGACGTAGCCCAGGGGCAGGGCCGCCAACAGCGGGGCGGCCAGGGCTCGCCAGCTGCGCCCGGCCATGCGCAGGGCTGGAAGAAGCAGCAGGGGCACAACCCAGATCAGGTGCTGGTACTTGGTGAGCACCAACGCGGCCAGGGCCAGGCCGTAGGCCAGCGTGGGCAGCAGACGCCGGAAGCCGTCGCTGCTCCAGGCGAAGAGGAAGACCCAGGGGATCAACGCCGCCGCCGGCAGGTCCAGCAGGTAGAGTCGGCTGTAGTTGGCGATGTTCGGCACCGCCAGCGCCAACAGGGGCAGCAGGGCGGCCGCGCTGAAGCCCTGCAGCCGCAGCCCGAGCCGGGCCAACCCCGCCGCCAGCAGACCGGCGTAGAGCGCCACCGCCAGCACAGTGGGCCGCAGGCCCGCGCCCAGCAGCTCCATGCAGCTGGCAGAGAGCGCGTAGAGCGCCGGTGGAAAGGGATCCTCGGGGAAGCGCCCCTGGCCGAAGAGCAGGTCGGCGTAGCGACTCATGATGGTGAGGTGCCCCGGGGCGTCACCCCAGGGCAGATCCTGGTGCTGCTGCAGGTAGGACAGGTGCGTGGCCAGCGCCAACCCCGTCACCGCCAGGGTGATACCCCAGCCCGCCCAGACCCGCGCACTGCGCCACCCCGGGCCGGGCTCGGGTGCTGGTTTCGCGTCGGGCGGGGAGGCGTTGCCCATGGCACCTCTGCATAATCGCTGCTTCCGCGAGTCGCGATCCTACGTGGTAAGCTGGCCAGCGACACGGACTACGCAAAACTGCACCGAGGAGACGCGCCATGTCCATGCGCAAAGCCGCCCCGTTCATGCTCTCCCTGATCGTCAGCGCCGACGCGCTGGCGAACGACAGCTCGGCTGACAAGACTCCGCAGCTGGCCAGCTACTACGCCAACCACTCCACCTTCCGCGACTACACCCCCGTCCCGGTGGGCGATTTCGGTACCGCGTCAGATAGCGGTTGGGCACCGTAACTGGGCGGTGTAGAGGGGGA
>CAYVQL010000180.1:0-22140 GCA_964454135.1 uncultured Enterobacterales bacterium
TCCGGGGCGGCGCATCCAGGGAATCAGGACGCGGGATTGCGCGGGTCCCTACAGCGCGCTCCAGCCAGCCGACCTGCTCTTCGGGCGCGATCTCGCCCACGGCCTCAAAAGCCTGCTCCAGCGAGATCAAGCCCATGGCGGCGGCGGCCTGGATGCGCGGCAGGCCCGACGAGGCCAGCTTCATCAGCTGGTAGGTCCAGCTGGACTTCCAGTCCACGCGCTCCCGGAGGAAAGCCGGGAAGCCGGGGTAGCCCAGCAACGCCAGGTCTTGGGTGCGAAACCAGGCCAGCAGCCGGGCCTGGCGCAGATCCAGGGCCCGGCCGCCGCCGGCCAGGGCCACCATGCGGCGCAGCAGTTGGCGGGCGGCTTGCTCGCGAGACGCGCCTTCTTCGAGGGGCTGGTCATTCCAACCGTGCAGCCAGAGCTCGCGCACCCAGCCCCGGTACTCGGCGAAGGGCTCGGGATCGCGGGTGGGCTTGTCGCTTCCGGACGAGGTGGATTCGTAGGGGGGGCCGTCGCCTTCGGCCGCCATAGGGGGCGGCGGGGGGTCGGGGAGGACGTAGCTCAAGGGGCGGGCCTGCACCTGGCGACCAGGTGGTTCCCAGGATGAAGGGGCCACCAACCCCAGGGGTTCCGCGGAGCGGGTGCCCTCGATATCTTCCCGTCGAATCATGAATATGACCTATCACGCCCTCCGGGAGGAGGCAAGGTCGAGCGAGACATTTTCCGTCCTCATATTTCCCTTTTTTCACCATTTGCAGGTCGTAATTTGTCCGCTTCAGATGCGTCCGCGAACCTCTCCATCCAGCTCGGCGAAGGTGGAGGTCAACAGGTCCCCGCTAGAGCTTCTCGCGCTGGGAGACGGTGAGGGCGCGAGAGAGGCCGCGGATCGCGTGGCGGGCACCCTGACCGGGCTGGGGCGCAGGTGGGATGGCCGGCGCTGAACAGGGCGCCCTTCGCGAGGCAGCAGGGCGCCACCTCCCACGACCGAGGATCGCCGTCCGACGGCGCAGCTGCCGGCGCAGGGCCGCTCGGTCAGGGGACGGATCCTCGAGGCACGATCCAATCCGTGTCTTGACCCGTCACCGTGGCGATGCGGTCGTAGTCCGCGTCGTAGTGGAGCACGGTCAAGCCCTTGATCTCTGCCACGGCGGCGATGATCAGGTCGGGGATGGGCACTCTGTGGTGCCCGGTCCTGGCGAGCTCCGACTGCACCTGCAGCGCCCGCTGCAACGCGTCCTCGGTGACCGGCACCTGCTCATAGGCCAGCCCCCTGCGACGACGCGTGCGCGACAGGTCGGCGTGGCTTCGTGCGCTGTACAAGACCTCCAGCTCGACGATCGCGCAGCTGGCTGCAAGCCCTTCCTCGATGATCGGAGCGAGGCGAAGCTGAACGGAAGGTCGCGACATGCGCGACAACGCGCTCTTGTCCACGAGGTAGCGGGCCTTCACCGCTGCCATGCTCCCCCCATGACGTCGGGATCCGCGAGGTCCAGCCCATCCATGAGCGTCATCGCTTCCACTTCATCGCGCCTCGCCCGCGCTCGCAGCACTTCGAGAAAGGCCTTTTCAATGGTGTCCTTGATGGTCTCCGTCTCGAGGACGCCCTGGACCTCGGAGAGAAGCTCTCGGTCGATGGCGACGCTGGTCTTCCGGATGTTCATGTCCGCCTCCAGCTCGTATGGATATCCGCATGCTCGCACACAAGATATCCTACGTAGACATCTCCAGCCATCCTGCGACACCGCGACAAGGTGGCAAAGGGGGCAGGTGCAGGGCAACGACGATCCCGGGCAGCATGGGCGGGATGGGCCGGAACTCAGCCAAACAGGTCCTCCATGGTCAGCTGGTCTTCGATCAGCGCCTCGCAATACGCGTTGCGCCTGGTCCCGTAGGTAGTGACCATGACGAGGAACAGGGTCTTGCGCGTGCCCGTGCGCTCCCGGAAGGCCTCCCGCTTGCGTCGCAGCTGCGCGGCGTAGGACTTGTTGATGGTGAAGGGTGTGTCCGAGTGTTTCATCTCGCACAGGCTGATGCACTGGTCCTGGCGGTCGATGACGAGGTCGATCTCGGCGCCTCGCCCCCCGGGATCCGACGAACGCCAGCGCCAGGCGGACTCGGTGGTGCCCACGGCGCGGATGCCCAAGCCCTGCTTCAGCTGCAGCACGTGCTTGAGGCAGACGCCCTCGAAGGAATAGCCGGCCCAGGCCTGCCAGGCGCGCTGGCTGCGAAGCTGCAGCCAGTAGTCGCTGCCCGAGGAGAACAAGACGGAGCGGGGGGCCTTGGCGATCCAGGTCAGGTAGAAGAGAGAGTACTCGTCGATCAGTCGATAAGATGCATCTTTGCTTCGTTTTCCGAATGGGATGTGGCTCGCGACGAAGCCCGCCTGTTCGAGGACCTCCAGGATCTTGCTAGCCCCGCCCCCAGAGCTCAGCTGGGCAGCGTGAAGCAGCTCGCCGCGCGTCATGCCCCTTCTCTTCTTCGCCAAGGCGCGGACGACGGCGACGTAGGGCTCGGGCCGGTCGAAGAGAGAGGCGTAGAGCTGATCGAACTCGTCCGAGAGCAGCCCGTCCTTGGAAAAACAGATGCGATCGATGTTCTGCGCCGCGGAGCGGCCCGGCTCCACCTGGCGCAGGTAGTGCGGTACGCCCCCCATCACCATGTAGAGCTCCAGCACCTGCTTGCGATCCAGGCGTACGCGCCTGTGGCGCAAGTAGGCTTCGGTCTCGGCCAGCGTGAAAGGCAGCAGGCGGATCCTGCGCGTGATTCGATTGTGCAGCCCGCCGCGGTGGCGTAACAGGCGTTCGATCATCCAGGAGGCCGCCGAGCCGCAGACGATGAGCAGCAGCCCCTCCTGGCGAGACGCCCAGCTGTTCCAGAAGTGCTCGAGCGCCGGCAGGAAACCCGATCTGCGCGAGGCCAGCCAAGGCAGCTCGTCGAAGAAGCACACGACCCTGCCCTGGGCTGGCCAGCGCGACTCGCTGGCCGCCTGGAGCCTGTCCAGCGCCTCTGCCCAGGTCGAGGGAGGAGTCGATGGGAGATCCTGCTCGAAGCAGCGGTCCAAGGACCTGGAGAAGTTGCGCAGCTGCTCGCGCACCGGGGCCCCGCGCACGCCGGTGAGCTCAAAATAGAGCGCCTCGTCTTTGAACGTCTCGTGTATGAGAAAGGTCTTCCCCACCCTGCGGCGCCCATATACAGCGAGGAACTCGGCATCGGGAGAGGCGCGCAGGCTGGCGAGGATGCGTTTTTCTTCCTTTCTTCCGAGAATTTTCTCCATTCGTCGCTCCTGTTGTCACGATCCTGTTGTTCGTATATACCGCCAAAACGCCGTGCAGATCCATAGTTTTGGCGAGATATGATTCGTATACCTCGCCAAAACCCATCTCCACGAAGCGGTTCTGGCGGCATATGGTTGCCGCTTCAGGATGCGGGCTCTCCCGCGACCAGCCCCGCCCAGACCTCGAAGGCACAGGTCGGCGTGGCTTCGTGCGCAGCACAAGACCTCCAGCTCGATGATCGCGCAGGCGCCAGGGGGCTACTTCCTGATACGGATCCGCCGCTCATCGACCACCCACAGGCGGCCAGATAGCTCGTGTTCATCGAGGGCGGGGAGCAGGGCGCGCACCAGCGCGAGGATGGTGTCCCGATCCTGTCGTCGGAGCCGAAGCACGACGATGCCGGCGCACTCCGAGGGCGGATAGGCCTGGATGTTGCCGAACCCGACATCGAGCGTGACAATGGCCCGTGCCTCGTCAACGCACACGGCGGCGAGCGCGGGATCATCGGCGCCGGTCAAATCCTGGTCGAGCACCGTGACGGCATCGTGCCCAGCCTCGCGCAGCAGTGCAGCCACCCCGAGCGGCAGGTTCTCATCGACCTTGAACCGGATCACCCAGCAGCCCAGTCCAGATCGACGATGCTCTCGCGGGCCAGGGTGGCCGCGTACCCCACGGCCGCTCTGATGTCGGCTTCGCTCAAGCTCGGATAGCTGGCGCAGATATCGGCAGGACCAAGCCCGGCAGCCAGGTTGTCGAGCACGACGGAGACGGGGATCCGCGTCCCTCGCACGCATGCCTGCCCATGGCACACCGCGGGATCGGTCTCGATATGGGCCCGCCAATCCATGAAAGCACTCCTGTGGGGATGATTGTAGCCGCATTCTCCTGCCTGCGCCCTCGGGAACAGGCCATAGGGGCGCTTCGGCTGGCGTCCGCGGATCCAGGGCATCTGCAGATGCCACGGTCCTCACGGCCTCGTCCAGGGTCTCTTGCTCAGCCTCGAGGACGCGCAGGCGCCCCTTGTCGTCCACGTCCCCCTCCACCCGCACTCGCACTTCCACCTCCCCCTCTGCCCACACCTCCACATCCCCTGTCGCCGGGGACGCGAGGCGCGATGTCGCCCCGGCTCCTAGCGCAGCAGCTCCACCACCGGGACCGCGTTGAGCCGCCGGGCCCGCCTGGCAAAGCGGCGGTCATCGAAGGTCACGAAGCGCTGGCAGCGCCGGCTGCGCAGGTCGTGCAGGGCGTCGGCGAAGTCGAGCCCATCGCGGTGCAGGTCCGGTTCCCTATGATCAGCACGAAGACCCCTGCCGCATCGGCCATGATGGCGCGAGCCAACGGCCTCTGTCGGCTGGCCTCCTCATCGCCGGGATCCTCCCGCGTAGTAGCGAGCGAGTACGGCTGTATCCACGCCGGTCAAGAGGTCCGCCCCTCGTCCTCGCGCATCGCCCGCGCCACGTCGAACTCGGAGAGGCGCCTGGGTGGGCCCTGGTAGCGCAGCATGCCGCAGCCCTCGCGCAGCGTGGACTCGGAGAGCGCGCGCCGCACGGCGATGCGCAAGCTGCCGTCTTCCTGTTCGCGCAGCTCGAGCTGCGTCCCTGGTGCGATACCGAGCCGGCGGCGGATCGAGGCGGGGATGACGAACCGCCCTTTGGAAGACAAGGTGACCACGTGCATGGAGATCTCCTCTCGTCCTACTTCGCAAGACGACGGGCGCGGCGTCGCTCGACGTCAAGCTGGCGGGCTGCGACATCATGCGCAGGGCCTCGCACCGACACGGCGAAGCACGAAGGGCCCCACGGGACCAAGAGGCGAAAGCGGACGTGAGGCAGCTGGAAGCGCTCTTCAGCATGTCAAGAGAACGCAAAAAAAAAAAAGACCTCCGCGCGATTCCCACCCTTTCCTGGTGTAGACTGTCCAGGAACCAGGGAGGGACGCGGCGCTTGAAACCAGACATTCCCAGCAGCGAAGACCTCGCGCCGCTGAACCTGGCCTTCGCCACGCGCAGCGTGCCCATGCACGGGCGGGCGCCCTGGGAGCGCGATCTGGGCGGCTCCGAGAGCGCCCTGGTCTTCGCGGCCCGCGGCCTGGCCCGGCGCGGGCACCACGTGGACGTCTTCACGCGCTGCGACGCCCCTGGCGTCTACGACGACGTCACCTACCACGACGTCGAGGCCCTGGATCAGGCGGCCCGCATCCGCGACTGGGACGCCTTCGTCTCGCTGCGCTTCCCCGACCTGGTCACGCGGGATCTGCGCGCCGGCGTGCGGGCGCTCTGGTGCCAGGACGTGCTGTCCCAGGCGCCCGTGAGGGACTGGCACCCCTGGGTCGACCTCTTCGTCTTCGTCTCCCAATGGCACCGTGACGACACCGTGGCCGCGCACCCGGGCATCGCCAGCGACGCCGAGGTGGTGGAAAACTGCGTGGAGCTGTCCATGATGCCGGAACAGCGCCAGGAGCGGGACCCGCCCCTGCTGCTGCACCTGTCGCGGCCCGAGCGCGGCCTGATGCCCCTGCTGGAGCTCTGGCCCTCCATCCGCGCCCGCCACCCCCAGGCCCGCCTGGGCGTGGCCCGCTACCGCAGCTTCCACGAGCCGCGTGGCAGCCAGGTGGAGGCCTTCTGCATCGCCGCCGACCAGCGCGTGCGCGCCACGCCCGGCGCCGAGCACCTGGGCAGCCTGTCCAAGCCCGCGCTCTACGAGCTGATGTCGCAGGCCGCCCTGATGGTCTACCCGGCCGACTTCGACGAGACCTCGTGCATCGCGGCCATCGAGGCCCAGGCCTGCGGCCTGCCCGTGGCAGCCACTGCGCGCGGCGCCCTGCCCGAGACCCTGGCCCTCGAGGCCGCCCTGCTCATCCCCCAGGGTCCGCGGTGGAAGCAGCGCTACGCCGACGCGGTGGCGGACCTGCTCAGCGATCCGCAGCGCCGGGCGGCGATGAGCCAGGCCGGCCGCGAACGCGCGGCCCAGCACGGCGCCGACGCCATCGCCGCCCGCTGGGAAGAGGTCATCGTGCAGCGCCTGCAGGGCCGGGCCGCCCGCCTGGCGCCCCAGGTCCGGCGCACGCTGGCCGCTCGCGGCGACCTGGACGCGGCCCAGTGGCCCGAAAGCGAGCCCCTGCCCGCCCCCGGCCCGGCCGCCACCCCTTGGCCCGGCTGGGGGCCCGCGCTGTGGCAGGCGCTGGCCCAGCGCCTGCCGCCCGGCGGGCGCGCCCTGCTGGCGGGTCCGAGCGCCCCGGCCCTGGACCTGGTGGTCCATAGCGGCCTGGAGCTGGAGCGCCGCCAGTTCGGCAGCGCTGGCGAGCCCGCCCCTGCCCTGCTGGACTGGGGCGGCCTGCTGGCGGCCCAAGACCGCGCCGCCTACCTGGCATGGTGCGCGGCCCAGGTGCATCCCGGCGCGCCCATCACCCACCTGCTGCCCGCCGCGCCCGGCGTTGTGCCCGGCCAGCGTGTCCACCCCACCTACGACGACGTGCTGCGCTGGTTCGGCGAAGCCGCCGAGATCGGCTGGACCGCCGAAGCCGTCAGCGACTGGGGCCTGCCCGCCGGCTGCTGGCTGGTCAGCTACCTGGCCGGCCAGGCCGCTGCCAAGGCGGACCGCCCGGCCCGCAAGCGCGCAGTCACGCGGCCCGTGCCCACGGTCAGCGTGTGCATGATCGTCAAGGACGGCGCCGAGACCCTGCGCACCACCCTGGAATCCGTGCGCTGCATCGCCGACGAGCTGCACGTGCTGGACACCGGCAGCACGGACGGCACGCAAGACCTGGTACGGCGCTTCGCCGGCCGCGTGCCCTTCCCCGTGCATCTGCGCGAAGAGCCCTGGCCCGATGACTTCGGCCTGGCGCGCAATATGTCCCTGCAGGGGGCTGCGGGCGACTGGGTGCTGTGGATCGACGACGACGAACGCCTGATCGGCGGCGAGCGCCTGCGGCGCCTGCTGCAGAGCGAGCACTTCAACGCCTACGCCATCAAGCAGCACAACCACATCTTCGACATCGGCACCACGCATGTGGAGATCCCCTTTAGGGTCTTCCGCAACCACCAGGGCTATCGCTTCTTCGGCGCGGTGCACGAGCACCCCGAGGTGCGGCTCAACCAGACCATCGAGCCCTGGACCCTGGCCCAGGGCGTGGACATCCTGCACTACGGCTACCTGACCGAGCCCACCCGCCGCCGCAAGCTGCTGGCGCGCAACCTCACGCTGGTCAACAAGGACAGCCGCGCCTACCCGGGCCGCTTGCTGACGGATGTGCTCTACCTGCGGGACTGCATGAACCTGGCGCGCTTCGACAAGTCCCGCGAGGGCCGCATCCGGCCCGACCACGTGCGCGCCATGCACGACGCGCTGGGGCGCTTCGAGCGCCAGTTCTTCCACGAGCGCGGCCGCTACTACAACCTGGGCCGCCAGTACTACGACCAGTGCCTGGAGCTGCTGGGCCAGGGGCATGAGATCGTGGTCAAGGTGGGCGGCAAGGACGCCAAGGCCGAGCGCCACTGGTATCGCCAGCCCCAGGACGCCGTCTGGCTGGCGGCCGAGGCGGCCCGGCGGCACGTGATGAGCAAGGCGGGAGGTGCCCGATGAGCGACTGGATCACCGCAGGGCGCGGCGTGGACGAAGCGCTGCCCGCGGAGCGCATGACCGAGAAGGAGCTGGGCGAGCTGCGCCGCCTGCTGTCCGCCCGGCAGGTGCTGCAGGAGCGGCTGATGGTGGCCGACCAGCAGCTGGAGCTGCTGATGCTGGCCGTGCGCGATGGGCGCGGGCTGCAGGGGCCGATCAAGGCGGATCCGGAGACGGGAAGGATCCTTTGCGAGGGAAAGGAGTAGGGAAATGGCCATTGATGATCCTGTTGAGCTGACGACGATCGGCGACCAGGTCGGCGACAAGCAGTACATGTTCTGGGCCCCGGAGCACTTCAAGGCCTACCAGCTGCGGGACTACATGGACTTCCGGGCGGAGCTGGGCACGGGGGACGTGACCATCATGCGGCTGCTGGCGAACCGAGATGTGCATATCTACGGAGAGCTGGTGCTGAGGGACCCGGCGATTCGAGTGTTCGAGACGCTGGGGATCACGTGCACGAGCCGGAACCAGGACATCGCGAGCTTCCGCACCGGGGGCGCCGAGGGTGATGAGGTGCTGCGGATCATGAACACCGGCGACATCCGGGGTTGTGCGCCCCCCGATCCTCCCCTGCCGGGGGGATTGACGGTGACCGCCCAGGACCGAGACGGCACCTACCGCGACTTGACATTCGAGGGGGCAGATATCGTCTTCAAGGCATGCGGTCTCCTGACCACATCCACCCTACGATGGGGGAGTATCGAGTTCGAGGGAACCCCACCCGAGCGCCTTCTCAAAGTGCATGGTGGGACCAACTACGAGTCCTTGGCGATCAGCGCAGATTCGCTCACCTTGAAGAGTCAAGCGACCTCCGGCAATGTGTTCGAGATCAAGGACCACGCTTCGAGCACGATCTTCTCGGTCGACGAGTCGGACGACGATGTCAAGCTGGCGATGTTCGGCACCGTGGCCTCCCAGAACACGACGCCAGGCGCATTGTTCGTCCACTACGTCCACGTGACAGCCTCGTCCGGTACGCAGAACATAGACATCGACATCGAGTACAAGGTCAAGGTGATCGACGTGGTCGTTCAGAAGATCGACGCCACGGGAGTAGGCGGCGACTATGTTCGTATCTATCGCTACACTGGGACCGAACAAGCGATCTCCAATACTTTCATCTTGGGCTCGGTGACGGTGGACACTGTGCTGCGTGCGACCTCGATCAGCGACGGCTACGGAGAAGTGACACCACCCTCCCAAGACCTGCGCATCAAGGCATACCAGATCGCAGGCGGGAACTCTGCCTGCAAGGTCCACGTCATCTGCATGCGCGTCAGCTGAGTCGAGGAGGCGGACCATGCGAGCATCTGCGCTCCTGCTGCTCCTGCTGGGAGGCTGCCGAACGCCGATTCCGACGGAGTGTGTGCCCACGGAGGAGATCCCCTACGACGGCGTGGACCAGGACTGCGATGGCTGGAGCGACTACGACCAGGACCGCGACGGCGATGACCACCTCGACCATGGCGGCACGGACTGCGACGACGAGGACGCCAGCATCCATTCCGCCGCTGAAGAGATCCCCTACGACGGCATCGACCAGGACTGCGACGGCGTCGACCCGACCGACGTGGACGGCGATGGCTACGAGGCCGAGGAGGCGGACGGCGACGATTGCGACGACCAGGATCCCACCACCTACCCCGACGCCCAAGAGCTGGCCGACGACGGCGCGGACAACGACTGCGACGGGCGCATCGACGAATACCTGGTCTGCGCCGACGGCACGGGCGACTTCACCACGGTCCAGGAGGGCATCGACGGCGTGCCCGATGGAGCGATACTGGAGCTCTGCCCTGGCACTTACGAGGAGAACATCACACTGGGTGACCGGGCTGTCGATATCCAAGGCGGGGGGGACGAACCTGCGGATGTGCTGTTGCGCGGCGTGGCGACGAAGGATGGGAGCCGCCATATCGTCTTGAGCGGGGGCAACACGCGCTTCCACTGGCTGTCCATGGAGCCCTGTGAGGGTGGCGGGCAGACGGCTTTCGGGGGAATGGCCAACATGACGACGCTGAAGATGGACACAGTGGATCTCTGCTCGCCCAATGAGGAGTACTACCGCTTGTTCAATGGCAGTGACATGGAGGACGTCGCCATCGAGGTCACGCGTAGCCATCTCTGCTACGATGCCGGCGATCCGAACTTCGCATACGTGCATTTCGACGGCGCCTACAGCTTCACGATGTCGCAGTGCGTGGTGGAACTCGGGGAGAGCTCAACTGACTACTATTACTGGTTCGTTTGGGGAACGGGCACCTTGGAGTTCAGAAACAACATCTTCACGGGCGGTTCCATGGAGTTGCACCTGCGAGATCATGATGCTGCCAGCCTGACGATTGAAAACAACACCTATGCGGACATATCGAAGTTCATGTCCAGCATCGGGGGTTCCTCCACTTGGTGCTCCTCTTCGTGGCCGTATTCGGTACGAATCAGGGACAACATTTTCAGCGGAATAGACTGCCAAGGCAGTCTTTGGGGGGGCGACCAGGTGAGCGACAATCTGGGACTGGCCGATCTGAATCCCGACGTCTTCGAGACGAATGTCCTGTGGGACATCGACGGGCATTACGGAGAGAACAACGTGGTCACCTGCCACACCGCCATCTCCACATCGGACACGGAGAACGTCTCCGCCATGATGGAAGCCGGTTCGATCATCCAGGATCCGCTCTTTTCATACGATCCCGGCATGGGATCCTACGCCCTGGATCCGGCCAGCCCGGCCATCGACGCGGGCTCGGGCGATCCGGATCCCGACGGAACCCCAAACGACATCGGCGCCTTTGGCGGACCCGAAGGCGACTGGTGGGAGGACGTGCCATGGCAGCTACCCTGAAGCTCTTCTTGATGTCGCACTTTGAGGATCCATTTCCCTACCAGTCGGCAAAGGCGGTGATGTACGGCAAGCTGTGCAGCGCCATCGGCCATTCCGCCGTGGGCGCGCACGGGGGTTCGTGCGTCAGGGGGGCCAAGTTCTCCCTGCAGTTCGGGTTGGGATTCCTGGATGGCAATGATGGATATCCGCTCGACGATGGTTCATCCCTCCACATGGCCCTGGAGCACGGCGGCAACTTCTGGGTGCAGGTGCACTGCACCACCTACCCCCACCTGCGTTCCACCCACGCCTGCGTCATGAGCGCCTATCAGAAGGAGAACTCACTCGTGCCGGGCCCGTACCAGTACTCCCAGACCGCCTCGGTGCACGTCTCCGGCCGCAGCGGCGGCTGGGGAGATGGCGTGGACTGGGCCAGCATCACCGTGGCCAAGGGCATGCGGCGCATGAACTCCACGGTGATGAAGTCCCACTGCCTGGTCCCGGACTGCCTGCGTCCCTACGGCCTGGACGACGACGACCTGGGCGATCTGTACAACCACGACGCCGCGCCCGGCCCCTTGGACGCAGACGTGGCCACCATGCGCCTGCGGCCCTTCTGGCTGGACAACAGCTCCTGCTGGTTCGACAAGATCAGCAGCACGCTGCCCTCGGCGGCCAACCTGGGCTCCATCATGATGGTGCCCATGCCGGGTCGCTTCTCGATCCACAACAAGGCGGATCGGCGCAGCGCCTACGAGGGCGAGCCCCAGATCACGAAAGCCGATCTGGACGCCTGCTTGACCGAGATCTGGACCTGCTTCCAGCTGATGACAGCCCACCAGACCAGCATCTCCAACGTCTGGTACAGCCATTTCCAGCCCCAGAAGCTCGAGTACCTCGACGATCTCGGCAGCCTGAACATGATCGCAGACTGGGTCGACTCCATCAACGAGATCATGTGCGTGCACTCCTACGGGACCTCCACGCCCTACGCCAAGTGGATGAATATGAACGAAATCTGCGACTGCTTCTCGCACACGACCAGCATGTACTGGTGATCCGGGGGGAGTTCCCTTGAGAGTTCATCTCGAGCTGGGAAGGGCGCGCCCTGCGCAGGGCGTGTCGGCGGACGACGAAAGCCCGCCGGCGTTGCTGGCCGGTCTGCTGGCCGCCGGTGGAAACGAAGTGACCTGGCGCGGCGCGGCGGCACGTGGCGAGCTGCCGAGCCTGCGGCGCGTGGGGACCTGGAATCTGCCCGTTGCGGTCGACCTGTTGATCAGCGTCCATGGGGGAAGGGCCCCCGACATCGACGCGGCGCGCAGCATCGCCTGGTCCCAGGACGCCACCTGGCCCACGCGAGATGAATGGGACGCGGTGGCGGCCTTCTCCCCGCACCACGCAGGCCTGCTGGGCGAGCACCTGCCCCGTGAGCGCATCGAGATCCTGCCGGCCGGCGCGCAGCCATTGCCCGCCGCGAAGATCCCCCGTGATCGCCTCCTCTACGCCTCGAGCCCGGAGCGGGGACTGCACCGCCTGCTGGCCATCTGGCCTCAGCTCTGGCAGCGCTTCCGAATCCACCTGGCCATCGCCTGCGACGTGCGTGCCGCCTTGCAGGCGCGCTCGGGTGCGCCTGGCGCGGCTGGAGAACGCCTGCGGGCCATCGAAGGCTTGTTGGAGCAGCCTGGCGTGCTGCCTCAAGGCTCCGTGACGGCCCCTGCCGCCCGGCGCTTATTGAACCGCTCGCTGGCCTTGCTGGCCCCCCTGGAGCCCTTGTCGCCCGCCGATCCCCTGCACGCACCGGAGATCCTGCAGGCCTGCGCGGCCGGCGTGCCCCCCATCCTCGCGCCAGTCGGCAGCCTGCGGGAAGAGTACGGGGAGAGCGCCTGCTTCGTGGGTTCCGGCAGCGCCGACTACACCGCGCAGGCCTGGGTCGAGGCCCTGGAGCAGGTCCTGGTCCAGCGAGAGCAGCGCGAGGAGGCGGCCAGGGCATTCGCCGCGAACAGAACCTGGGAAGCCTGCGCTGACCGCTGGATGGCGTTCATGGAGCGCTGCCTCGCGTCCCCGCCGAAACGCGAAAGCGAGCTGGAGCCCCAGACCTGGCTCGTGCTGGCGGGCTCGCCCGCCGACCGAGGCGAGGTCCATCCCGCCGCCCAGCTGCTGGCTGCGGCCCAGGCCAAGGGGCATGAGCTGCGCGTGGCTACCGACGATCCCGAGCTCGCCCAGCAGCTCGCGGGAGCCTGGGCCGTGGAGCGGATCCCTGAGGGGATGCCAGTCGCCGCGCTGCTGGCTTCCCAACCGGATCGCATCGTCCTGGTAGGCGCCGGCAGCTGCGCTCCATTTCTGAAAGGCCTTGGCGAGGGGCACCTGTCGGCGCCCGTGGCTGCGCTGGAGCTGACCAGGAGCGCCTTGGAGAAGCTGCCCTTCAAAGAGCGCATCGACCTGGTGGTCGCGACGACGCGCCCTGGCGGTGCAGAGCTCTTCGTCAGGCTGATCGAGGCGCTCCGCGGACGCAGGCGCGAGGATGAGCGCGCGCCCGACTACGTCGAACTGGTTCCCTGAGCCCATGTCGTCGGACAGCCCGATCCTGGTCACCGGCTCCAAGGGCTTCATCGGCTCGGCCTTGGTGAAGACCTTGCGCCGGGGGCGCGAAGCCCGGCCTCTCGACCTGCTCGAACCGCCAGACGCCGGCCGCGGCGATGTGCGGGACCCGGCCACCCTCCACTCCGCCCTACAGGGCTGCAGCGGCATCGTGCATCTCGCCGCCGTCTCCCGGGTGCGCTGGGCCGAAGACGACCCGGCCCTCTGCCGTGCTACCAACATCGGCGGCACGCGCCAGCTGCTGCGAGCCGCCGCAGACGCGCGCCCCCGCCCCTGGTTGCTGCTGGCCAGCAGCCGCGAGGTCTACGGCCAGCCCAAGCAGCTTCCTGTCCACGAGAGCGCTCCGCTGCGCCCGCTCAACTGCTACGGGCGCAGCAAGCTGGAGGCGGAGCGCCTGACGCTGGAGGCCCGCCTGGTCGGGCTGCGGACCGCTGTCGTGCGCCTGACGAATGTCTACGGCGGCGCGGGCGATCACCCGGATCGAGTGGTGCCGGCCTTCTGCCATGGCGCTGCCCGGGGCGAAACGCTGCGCATCGACGGCCCGCGGCGCGTCTTCGACTTCACCCACATCCACGATGTCATCCGGGGGCTGTCGCTGCTGATGGCGGCCCTGGACGCGGGTGAGGGCGCGCTCCCTCCTGTGCACCTCGTCTCGGGCCGACCGACCAGCCTGGAAGAGCTAGCGCTGACGGCCTGCGCGGCAGCGCGCCGACCGGGCGGGATCCGCGTCTGCGAGCCGCAGCGCTACGAGGTCACGCACTTCCACGGTGATCCCCGCCGTGCCAAGCGCCTGTTGGGTTGGCAGGCTTCTGTGCCCTTGGCTGAGGGCATCAAGCGGCTGGTCGATGGATTCGCCATAGCGGAGCCGCGCGCCAGCGCCGGCCTGGGCGCCTGAGGCACGCCTTGCGCAGCTGCCTGATCCTCGGCTTTGGTCGCTCGGGTACGGCGATGACTGCGGGTGCCTTGGCGGGCGCGGGCTATCACACCGCGGGAGCCGAGACCTACGCCCACCCGCGCAATCCCAGGGGCTTTCACGAATCCGCGCAGGTCAACGAGATCAACGGCGAGCTCCTGGCTGCGGCTCACGGCCGAAGGGCCGCATCCTGGCTGCGCTTCCTACCCCTGGACCGGGGCTTCGTCCCAGCGCCGGAGCTCCTGACCAAGATGCGCGCGGTCACCCCGAGCCGGCCCTTCCTCTTGAAGGACCCTCGCTTCTGCAACACGCTGCCCGCCTGGAGATCGGTCATCAGGGATGCGCGCCTCGTCCTGGTCTTCCGCCACCCAGCGACCACCATCGCCAGCCTGCTGGAGAGCCCATACCTGCGGGGCCTTCTCCCCGCGGAACGCCACATCGCGGGTCTTTCCCGCTCCTGGCGCGAGCAGCACGAGCACATCCTGCGACACCTGCGCCACGAGGGCCGCTGGCTCTTCCTGCACTATGACCAGCTGTTGGCGAGCACAGGGCGACAGCGCCTCGCCAGGTTCCTCGATGCGAATGTCGATGCCGGCTTCGTCGATCCGACCCTGCGCCGCGAGACTCCGGACCTGCAGATTCCATCCGACGCGCTGGACATCTACGGCCAGCTCTGCGAGGCGGCAGAGTTCCGCCCGCAGCCACGGGCGCGGCGATCTCGCCATCAGCCCATCGAGGCATCTCTCCTGGCGCTCGTAGGTCCCGACGACCTGGACGGTCTGCCCGAGCTATTGGAAGACGCCAGGGGGCAGCGGGGCGAAATTCGATGCGAGCTCGTGCTGGTTGATCGAACGGGGGGGGGCCTCGAGCTCGGGGGAGCCAAGGTGGTCTCCATGCCCATGGGGAGTCCATCCGAAGCGCTGAAAGCGGGCTGGACCAGCTGTTCAGGGCGCTACGTCGCACTGGCCAGGCCCGGCACCCGGTCGGCCCCCAACCGCCTCGCGCGGACCATACAGCTGTTGGAGCGCGAGCAGGGGATCGACGCCGTCACGGCGGACTGCTGGCTCACCTCGGATTCAGAAAACTCGGTGATGCTCATCGACAACGGATCCCACCCATCGACGCCGCCTCCCAATTGGTCCGCGGGCCTTGTCTTGCGTAGAGAAGCCCTGGATCGGATCCATATCGAGGAGGCGCCGACGCTGGACCAGGCCCTTCGCAACGTCTTGAGAGAGCCCGGGATGTGGGCTCACATCCACGAGCCGCTCTTCCATTTCCCGGTGCGCGAGTTCCGCTCCATGGAGCGAGCGCAGGTTCGTGCCAATCGGGAAGCTGGCCCGCGAGCTGGAGCAGCCCGCGTTCAGGCGCAGGAACGGGGAGCTGTCGTCGAGAGGACTCCTCTCCCTGCTGATATTGGCGCCATCTACCCCTGCTTCGAGCAGCCGAAGGCCGTGATCCGCTGCTTGCAGGCCTTCCGCCGCGTCTACCCCGACAGCGATGCCGTGCTGGTCTGCGATGGAGGCCTGGACTTCAGCCACGTGGCCCGGCACTTCGCAGTCCAGTACCAGCATGAACCGCACCTGGGCAACGGCAACGACGGGGCTCCCTTGGAGATCGGGCGTGTGCGGGCCTTTCTGGCTCGTTTCTTCAAGGTGCTGCGCATGGTCAGGCACCGCTGGGTCCTGTACCTGGAAGATGACGTGCGTGTCGAACGGCCCGTGGAGCTGGGCCAGCTGCGTCACAGCATCAACGGCTGCCGGACCGACATGGGCTTGCCGCTTCCGGTCTCGCTCGCGCTGCGGAAGCACAACCGCGGCGTCAACCTGCCCGTTCAGCCCATGAGCGGCTACGGCGGCACCATCTTCGACCGCGAGTTCTTCCTCGCGCTGGGCCTGGCTGGGGCACTCGAGGCGGCAGAAGAGCTCCTGCCCATCCTGATCCCGTACTACCCCCTCTTCGCCCAGGACTACTTCCTGACCGCCATCACGCTGCGCCAGGGAGGAACCATCGGCCCCTGGGCAGGCCACTCATCGATCGACTGGCCCTGGTATCCATTCCACCGCCAGTTCGGCAGCATCGAGATCCTCCACAAATACAAGGCCTGGTATCACCGCGATCTCTCACCCACGGAAAGAGACCTGCTCGAGGGTCGCCCGGTACAAGAACTGCCACCCACTGACGAAGATGCCCTGGAGGCCCATCTGGCTGTCCTCGAGCGCATCTGCTGCGCAGCGAGCGTCTTCCACGGCGACCATCCCGAGGGGGGGCTCTTCACGCGTGATTACCTGCGGGCTCCCGTACTGGTGGAGAAGCAGCGCAACCTCCACGCACTGGTGTCCGGGCCCTGCCGCTACCTGGAGACGGGATTCAACGTGGGCCAGTCCGCCTTGGCCGTCTTGATGGCGAATCCGGAGAACCGCGTGCTCTCCTTCGACCAGGGAAAGCACGCCTACGCCCGACCCTGCGCCCAGTATCTCCAGCGCAGCTTCCCTGGGCGGCTGGAGGTGGTCTGGGGCGACTCGAAGCGAACCGTGGCCGAGCGCCTGGCAGAAGAACCTGGCAGCTTCGATGTGATCCACATCGACGGGGGACACGACTTCGACACAGCTCGCGCCGACCTGCTCAACTGCAGGGCCGCTGCAGGGCCGGACACGCTGGTGCTGGTGGACGATGTTCAGGAACAACCTGTGAAGAGAGCCATGGCGGGGATCGTCGATTGTCTTCCAGGATGGCCGCGCGCGGGCTCGCCCTGCCCGCAGGCTCTCTGCCGCTACCAGGGACAAGCGTGATGAAGGGCCTGGCGTTCGAAAATCGCATTGCCATCACACTGCCCGATGAGGGCGGCGACGAGGCGTGGCTCGGCAGCCCGCTCGATCAGGGGCAGCGCCTCATCGCCGCATTGGAGAGGGCGGATTGTCAGGTCCTCGTGTCGCGAACGACGGATCCAGTCGAACAACGGGTGGCTGTGGAGATCAGCTTTCACCCGCGGGGGCTCTTCACCGCATCGCATGCAGAGCTGAGGGTGGTCTTACAGGTCCACGCGCAGCTGCTGGAGGCGGACGAGGGCGTGGTCAGCGAAGTCCCGTCCGCCGAGCGCTTGCTGCAGGTGCAGGGATCCGCCTATCTGGCGGCACCGGCGCCACGTCGGACCGAGATGCACAGCCCCGGGGCCGATGCGCCCTATGCCTGCTTGATATTGGCTGAGGAAAGCCAGGGTGCCGCGGCGTTCGTCTTGGAGATGGCTAAGCAAATGAGCGGCTCACTGCCCCTGGTCTGCTTGGCTCCATCCGAACTCGAGCTCTCGAACCCAGCGGGCGCACGCGTGATCGGCGGCTTGCATCCAGGATATGCCTGGGCCCTGGCCACCGAGGCCGCCCTTCTGGTGCACATCGATCTGGTGACGGCGCCGGGTGCCTGCTCTCCAGCAGGCCTCCTCGCCCAACGCTGGGGCGTTCCCGTCCTGGCCTTGGCCGACCGTCCAGGGACGCAGGCGGCAGCGCTTGTGGAAGACGGCGTGACAGGCTTCCTGCGCGCCAGGTTGTCGGAGCTCCCTGGGCTCCTGCCGCACGTCCTTGAGCTCGACCGGCAGCGCATCCTCAAGCGCTCGGAGGCCCGCCTCGGTCCCATCGCCGCCGCCAACGTACGGATCCGCGCATGGCGTCGTCTATTGGGAGCAGCCCGATGAGGATCCTCGTCATGACGGGTACGGACAGCGAGCCATCGCCGCCATTCGGCTACGGCGGCCTGGGCAGGCTGGCCTACGGCGTGGCCCACGAGTTCGCTGCACTCGGTGTGCAGGTGAGCTTCGCAGCTCCACTGCTGCGAGAGGAAGGTTCGTTCTACGCAGCCTTCCACGACACGCGGCGTCTGCCTCTGTCGTGCGAGTTCATCGCCCAGCATGACGCCGTCTACCTGACAGACTACCCGGCCCTCAACCAATGCCGCGATGCCGTGCGGCGTCTGCCTGGCGTGCTCTTCGTGCTGGAGGAGAACGCCCCGTGGATCCAGGGCCCGCAGCTGCCCAACCTGCGCAGGATCGTCTTCCGCTCCGACCGCCTTGCCCAGCTGCCGCCGGGTGTGGCCTGGCTCTGCGACCAGGTGCTCATCCCGGAAGAGGTGGGCCCGCCGCTGCCGGCCAAGGGGCACGTACTCTGGATGGGTAGGCTGCATCCGGACAAGAACCTGGACGCCATCGTCAGCTTCGCCTCCATCGTGCCAGAGCAAGAGGTCGTGGTGGCCGGCCCCTGCCATCACGTCGAACCGAGCTGGCCCGCCAACGTGCGGCGCATCCTGGATGTGGGAGGGCGAGAGAAGGCCGAGCTGCTGCGCTCGGCCAGCGCCTTGCTCTACACGGTCTCCCCCTTGTGGACTGGCGCCGGTGAGGGCGTCCTCGCCGAGGCGGCGGCCTGCGGCATCCCCATCCTGGCGCAGACCCACACCTACGGCTGTCCCGCCCACCGCTGCGTCGTCGACGGGTTCAACGGCTTCTTGGCCCACGATCCGGGCGCCCTTGCCCAGCTGTTGCCCCGGGCGCTGCAGCTCGACCGGGACCTGCTCTTCGAGCATGCTTGGCGGCGTCTCTCGCCCCATGCGGCAGCGGTGGATCGAATCCGGCGGATGGAGGGCGCGCTGGGTGAGCTGGGTGTGCTGGGCCCGCGAGGATGAGTCCTGCACTGGGATCCCTCCAGACTGTCTGCCTGCTTCTGGGTCCTATGCGCAACCTCAGTACGCTGATCGCCGCCTGCATCGGCTGCCACCCTGAGGTCTCCGTGCTCAACCATGGAGCTTGGAACTACCTGGGAAACCGTGAACGTGATTTCCTGCAACAGGTGGACCGGGAGACCCTCGGCCGCTTCTGCCGAGCGGCGCTGGTCCACGCCCGGGGTGGAAGGAGGGGCTCCTACGGAGGTTCCATCCTCTTCTCCCACGCCTTCGACCGCCCGGCCATGCGGCAGGCCTGGGAGGCTGTGCGGAGCGGGCCCTCTGTCGCGCCCCGCTGCCTGGTATGGAAGGAGTCGATGCGCGTATCGAACCACATCGCCAGGGCAGGGACCATCGAGGCCATCGTGCGACATCTGCCCCAGGTCCGCTTCCTCTGCCCCATACGCAACCCCCTGCAATGCGCAGCGTCAAACATGAGAACAGAGAAGGCGAAGCTGCTGGTGGGCGGACTCTGGGGCACCCCACAGTACAAGAACGACCCCTTCCCCGTCGTCTTGGCCGCCGTGATGGGCCTCCACCTCTGGTTCCTGAAGCTCGAACGGCGCCACCCCCACCGCTTCCTGCACTTCTTCGAGGACGAGGTGCGCCACGGCCCGGCCCTGGAGCGCATCCGTCGTCTGCTGGGCCTGTCTCCCATGCCCACGTGGTCCGCAGAGGTCCGCAAGGCCTGGCTGCTGAAGAGCGAGCGCACGCCCACCACCTTCCCGGCCCACCATCTCGCCTTCTACCGCCGCCTCGTGAACCAGAGCTTCAGCGGCCAGCTGCGCGAACGCTTCCTTCGTTTCAGCGATCCCGCCGAGAGCGACCAGGTTGATCAGCGGCCCAGAGTCTTTGGCGTGGGCTGGCACAAGACGGGTACGACGACGCTCTTCGCCTGCCTGGAGCAGCTCGGCTACGACGTGCAGGAGGGAAGCCTGCCGCTGCTCGAGTGGACACGAACGGGGCGCGTCGACGAGGTGCTGGCCATCGCCGAGCGCTTCCAGGGTCTGGTCGACTGGCCCTGGCCCCTGCTCTTTCGCCAGCTCGACGAGCGCTTTCCGGGCTCGAAGTTCGTCTTGACCTTGCGCAAGGACTCGGCGGTCTGGCTGAAGAGCCTGCTCGCCCACGCCCAGCGCACGGGCCCCACGCGCTTCCGCGAGCTCGTCTACGGCCAAGCATCACCCGCAGGCCACGAAGAAGCCCACGTCCGCGCCTACCAGAATCACAACCGTGAGGTCCTGGAATACTTCAAGGACCGCCCCGACGACCTGCTCGTGGTCTGCTGGGAGGACGGCGACGGCTGGGACGAGCTGACCGGGTTCCTGGGCCACGAGGCGCCCGACGTGGCCTTTCCCCACCTCAACCGCCGGCCGTCTTGATCCAGCTCGGGGGGGAGCGACCATCCGTTCCGCTGACTTGGCCTCATCCTTGATGGACCCGACCCGGCGGACTGCGCGCCACGGCTTGCTAAGTCGCGACTTGCCTAGTCACGAATTAGCAAGTGACGCCTCCATCGAGCGGAGCGCTCGTCCGGCAGCTGCGAGAGAAGGCGGCCCGCTTCCCCAACGCCCGGGGCGCCACCCTCGGCCTGCGCATCTTCCTGCGCCAATTGCCAAGCCAGCGTCGGCCCGAGCTGGAAGGCGTGCGCTGGCATGGTCTGGAGGAGCTCTACGCCACCTGATCCAGCACCGCGCCGATCGTGCAGCGAACAGAGGCCGCAGTCGTACTCGGATCCAGGGCCGGCATGACTGAACAGGTCGTTCCGCTTTCCAGGACACCATGTCCTGAGGTATATGACAAGTATGTGGACCCACCGCGAAGCGCATCCCGGAGAATACCTGCGAGTGCGGTATATGGAGCCCCTTGGCCTGACGGCAGCGGCGCTGGCACGCGGTTGTCGGATGCCTCGCTCCCGCGTCTCCGACATCCTCGCAGGCAAACGCGGGATCAGCGCCGACACCGCGATGCGGCTCGCCGCGTTCTTCAGGATGGAGGCCGAGACCTGGATGGCCTTGCAGGCTTCCTGGGAGCTGCATCGAACAGGCCGGGATGATGCCATCGTCCCGTTGGACCCGCCGGGCTTCCTGTTGGGTCCCATGGGCGCAACACCGCTTCCAGCAGCCCGCCGTCCCAGGCCACCTGCGCTTGTCGTTCCAAAGGACCACGAGGCGCGCATGGCCGAGGAGGGCGCTGACTCGAGGCGCCGCAGCATCAAGCACGAGGAGCTTCGATACGGGGACGGCACGCGTGCGCTCGTGGCGAGGTCCGAGTGAGCAGCTGGCAGATCCTGGAGCAGGTGGTGGCTCGTCGGGTACTCGACGATGCCCGTCGTGTGTCGGCGACCCTCACCGAGCTCGGCGTCCCGCACGCGCTCGTCGGCGGTCTCGCCGTGGGTCTGCACGGCCATCCCCGTGCGACGAAAGACGTGGACTTCATCGTAGGAGCAGAGGCGTTCGCCTCGACGGTGCCGATTCTCAGATACCGTGATGAGCTGGCAGGCGTTCTTCAGTGGGGGATCATCGACCTCATCGCAGCACTTCCGGAAGAGGATCCGGTTCTGGCGGACGAGCTCGCCCAGGGCGAGGCTGGCGTGGTGCCGGTCGTTGGTGTCGAGGTGCTCGTCCTGATGAAGCTCAGGGCTGGTCGTAGCCAGGACATCGCCGACATCGAGGCCTTGGTTCGCGCCGGAGCTGATGTCGCCGCAATCCTCGCCTTTCTCAGGAGCCACGAAACCGGACACATCCCGGCCTTCAGTCGTTGCGCGCAGCGCGCGCTGCTGACCTGACTCGGCCAATGCGGCGGACCGGCCCGCCCGCCCTCAGCGCGCGAGCTTGCGAACCATGGCCCCGATCCGCCGCAGCTTGACCTGTTGCTCCGGAGCATCCGGCAGCAACACCAGATCGAGCGCGGCGCAGGTCTCCGCCGCCGAGCCCAGCGCCACGCGGAAGTGGTAGCGACGGGCATCGCCCTCACGGGCCCTGCCCTCGGCCAGATTCAGCACCACCGACTGGGAAGCCCGAAGCGCCTGATCCCGAAGACTGGCCATCCCCCTTGGGAATCGCGTACCAGCCATCCAGCGCGCCACCTCAACGGCCAGTTGGTAGGCGACAAGGGTTTCGTGAGGGTATTGGAACTTGGTGCGCATCGCTGCCTCCTTGGGGCCGCAGGTTGGGAGGAGGCGCGGCCCTCACCCGAGAGCGAAGCGGG
>CAYVQL010000181.1:0-22129 GCA_964454135.1 uncultured Enterobacterales bacterium
GGCGAGGTGGGGGTATTGCCTTGCTGGCGCTGGTGGCGGGGTTGGGGGCGGTCGGGCCGCGGCGCGGCGGGGGCTCTCAGAAGCGGGAGCCCAGCAGGAGGTAGGCGGCGCCGCTGTAGCTGCTGCTGCCGTTGTCCACGCCGTAGGCGCCCACCAGCAGGTCGGGCCGTCCATCCGCGTCGGCGTCGCCGCCCGAGGCCAGGATCCATGCCGCGTCGCTGGCGGCCTCGCCCACTACGCGCGCGTCGGCATCGGCCAGCGAGACGCTGCCGCTGACGGGGCCGAAGACCACGTAGGCGGCGCCGCAGTCGGCGGCGTTGCTGTCATCGCCAGGGACCCCGATGGCGATGTCGCCGAAGCCGTCCCCGTCCAGGTCGCCCGGCAGCGCCACGCGGCGGCCGGCCGCGTCGCCGCTGGCCGCGCCGTGCAGCTGGGCTGTGGCGTCGTCAGGGGCCACGGTGCCCACGGGCGAGCCAGTGAACAGGTAGACCATGCCGGCGTCCTGCAGGACGCTGTCGTCGTCCGGGGCCGAGATCAGCACGTCGTCCAGGCCGTCGCCGTCCACGTCCGCCGAGCAGGCCAGGGCGTAGCCGTAGTCGTCTTCGGTTTGCTCCCAGATGAAGTAGACGCCTCGCCCCTCTCCCAGGCTCCCGCTGCTGACCACGGGGCCGTGCACCAGGTAGGCGAAGCCGTGGGTCACCGAAGAGCCGATCAGCAGGTCCGCGGCGCCGTCTCCGTTCACGTCGCCCCCAATCGCGACGGAGGTGCCCGAGTAGGTGGCGTCCAGGATGGCGTCGGCGTCTTCCAGCGAGACCGTGCCGCTGACCGTGCCGGACACCACGTAGGTCTCGTAGGCGTAGCCGCCGCCGATCAGCAGGTCGGGCACGCCATCTCCGGTCAGGTCGGAGCCGCCGGCCAGCGCGCTCCCCAGCTGGCCCATGTTGGCGTAGCCGTACAACCTGGCGTCGGCCAGATCCAGGCGCTGGGTGCCTGTCACCGGGCCGTGCCACAGGTAGACGGCGCCAGCGCCGTAGTCCAGGACATCCGAGCCCGTGGCCCCCACCACGAAATCATCGAAGCCGTCGCCGTCCGTGTCGCCCACGCCTGCCACGCCCGCGCCAGCGCTGTCGTTTTGGGCCTCCGAGTAAAGCAGGGCCACGGCCGCGGCTTCCAGCAGCGTGGAGCCCAGGGCCGGGCCAGGCACCAGGTAGGCCCCCCCGTTGACCTCGCCGATCCACACCTGGGTCGCCCCCACCAGCAGGTCGCCGAGGCCATCCCCGGTCACATCCCCGGCCAGGGCCACGGCTTTTCCCGCGTATTCGTCTCTATCTCCCAGCAGGATGCTGTCGGCCTCGCCGAGATCGAAGGCCCCGCAGACCTGGTCCAGGGAGCAGTTCACGTCGTCGCAGTCGCTGTCCCCGTCGCAGTCGTTCTCGACGCCGTCGTCGCAGACCTCGTCGGCGCCCGGGCTGATGGCGGGGTCCTTCAGCTGGCAGTCCCCGCCCAGCTCGGCCCAGCCCGCGGGGCCCTCGCAGGCCTGCAGCAGGGTGGCCGTCTCGCCGTAGCCGTCCCCGTCGACGTCGTCGTAGAACGCCAGCAGCCCGCTGACCGAGTCGTCCTCGTCGTCCGCCAGGCCGTCGCAGTCCTCGTCCACGTCGTCGGGATCGCAGACCTCCTGGGCGCCGGGGTTCAGCTCGGCGCGCTCGTCGTCGCAGTCGCCGCCCGCGCGCACGTAGCCCAGCACGTCGTTGCAGGAGCGCACGCGGTGCGCCTCGTCTCCGTAGCCGTCCTCGTCCGTGTCTCGGTACCAGGACGTGTCCGGGTTCAGGCTGGGATCGTCGTCGTCGCAGTCGCCGGGCTCGAAGGCCCAGCCTTGGCCCTCGTCGCAGGCCAGCGCCGTGCTCTCCTCGACCCCGAAGCTGTCGCCGTCCTCGTCCTGGTAGACGGTGACCTGGCCCTGGGCGTCGGGATCGTCGTCGTCGGCCAGCTCGTCGCAGTCCTCGTCCACGTCCTGCAGGTCGCAGATTTCCTGCTGGTCGGGGTTGGCGTCCGCGTCCAGGTCGTCGCAGTCGCCGGCCTGCTCCACGTAGCCGCTGGGGGCGTAACAGGCCTGCTCGCTCACATCCGCGTCGCCGTGACCGTCCTGGTCGGCGTCGCGATACCAGGTCAGGAGCTGGGTGCCATCGTCCGCTTCGCCATCGCAGTCGTCGTCTTGCTCGTTGCAGAGCTCTTCCGCCCCGGGGAAGACCTGGCCATTGGTGTCGTCGCAGTCGCTGCCATCGGCCACCAGCCCCTCTTCAGCGCTGCAGCTGTGGGTGGCGATGGCCCCGCCGAAGCCATCTTCGTCGGAGTCGGCGTACCAGGTGGTGGGCCCGCCGACGGAGGGATCGTCGTCGTCGCAGTCGGTGGGGCGGGGCACGCCATCGCCGTCCAGGTCCAGGCGCGCCTGCAGGTCGGCTTCGCTCAGCCAGGGGCAGGCGGTCAGCAGCAGCGTAGCTGCCAGCAGGGGGGCGTGGATGGGCTTGGCTATGCTCATGGATCCCCTACAGGTTCAGGCCGTAGATGAGATAGGCGGCGCCGGTGGAGCTCTCGCTTCCGTCGTTCTTCGGAGCGCCGATGAGCAGATCCTGCCGGCCATCGCCGTCCAGATCGCCCACTCCCTCGACGGCCCTTCCCGCCTCGTCTCCGTCGGCCTCCCCGTGCAGGCGCGCATCGGCGTCTTCCAGGGAGAGCTCGCCGCTGACGGGGCCGAAGACGATGTAGGCCCCGCCGGCCGTGGCCAATCCGGCGGCGCTGTAGGGCGCTCCCACCACCAGGTCGCCGAAGCCGTCGCCGTTCAGGTCTCCGGGCAGGTCCACGGCGTAGCCCGTGTACTCCTCGTCTTCGGTGCCCTGCAGGGTGGCGGCGGCGTCGCTGGCGTCGTGCTCGCCCGTGAGCGGGCCGTAGAACAGGTGGCTGCAGCCCTCGAAGGAGCCACCGCAGCTGGCGTAGTAGGCCCCAGCGAGCAGGTCATCGTAGCCGTCCCCGTCCACGTCGCCAGAACAACTGACGCTGACCGCGCAGCTCTCGTAGTCCCGGAAACCACTGACGTAGGCACCCAGGTGGACCCCCAGGGAGCCGTCGGCGGAGAGCGGGCCGTAGGCCAGGAAGGCCTGGCCTTCGTAGGTGCTCATGCCCACCGCCAGGTCCGCCTGCCCGTCGGCGTTGACGTCGCCGCCTGCACAGAGGGACGAAGGTTCGGCGTTGTCCGTGGCGGTGAGGGTGATCCTGGCGTCGCTCTCCGACAGTGGGCCGGTCGCGGAGCCCGAGTAGAGGTGAACGCTCTCGACTTGCGGGGCGGCTACGACAAGGTCGTTCTGTGCGTCGGCGTCGAGATCTCCGCCCCCGGACGACAGGGAGCCGAAGCTCGCGGAGTGCGTGCTGTGGTAGATGCGGGCATCGGCCAGCGCCAGGGAGACCACTCCGCTCACGGGCCCGCGCACCAGGAAGGCCCCGCCGCCTTCGCCTGCCCAAATGGCGCCCACCAGCACGTCGTCGTACCCGTCCGCGTCTACATCCCCCAGGCCGGCTACGCTGTATCCGGCAGAGTCGCCGTTCTCGATGCCCAGCAGGGTCGCCCGGGGCATGGCGTCCACGCGCTGGCTGCCGCTGAAGGGTCCGAACAGGACGTAGGCGGCACCGGCGTCCCCGTGCGGGTAGGCGCCCAGCACCAGGTCCCCCTGGCCGTCGCCGTCGAAATCGCCAGCGGCGTCCATGGACCGGCCCAGGTATTCCACCTCGGCTCCCTCGAAGCTCGTGTCCACCTCCCCCAGATCGTAGGAACCGCAGGCATCCTCCCGCGAGCAGTTGACGTCCTGGCAGTCGATGTCCTCGTCGCAGTCCTGGTCGATGCCGTCGTCGCAGGTCTCCAATACGCCGGGGTTGATGGCCGTGTCGCCCTCGTCGCAGTCGCGGCCCAGCGCCACCCAGGCCGACCAGGGATCGCAGGCCATGGTCACGCTGCTGTCCTCGCCGTAGCCGTCGCCGTCCGTGTCCAGGTAGAAGGGCAGCAGCCCGCCAGCCGAGTCGTCGGCGTCGTCCGCCAGGCCGTCGCAGTCCTCGTCCTCGTCGAGGGGGTCGCAGACCTCCTGGGCGCCCGGGTTGTGGGCGGCCTGCGCGTCGTCGCAGTCCGTGCCGTCCAGCACGTAGCCGGCCACGTCCTCGCAGGAGCGGATGCTGTTGTCGCCGTCGCCGTAGCCGTCTTCGTCCGCGTCCCGATACCAGGAGACATCGGGGTGGCGCGTGGCGTCTTCGTCGTCGCAGTCCTCGGGCTGCAGGGCCCAGCCCCCGCCCGCGTCGCAGGCCGCGGATGTGACCTCGTCCACGCCGAAGCCGTCGCCGTCCTGGTCCTGGTAGACGGTGACCTGGCCGCTGGCCGAGTCGTCCTCGTCGTCGGCCAGGCCGTCACAGTCCTCGTCGAGGTCGTAGGGATCGCAGACCTCGGCGGTCGAGGGGTTCACGTCGGCGTTCAGATCGTCGCAGTCGTCCCCGGCTTCCACGTAGCCTTCGGGCGCGTAGCAGGCCTGCTGCGAGAAGCTGGCGTCGCCGTGGCCGTCCCCGTCCACGTCGCGATACCAGCTGTGAAGCTCCACCCCTTCGTCCGCCTGCTCGTCGCAGTCGTCGTCCTGCTCGTTGCAGCGCTCCTCGGCCCCGGGAAAGACCAGCGCATCCGTGTCGTCGCAGTCGCTGCTGTCCGCCACCAGGCCCTCGGACCACTGGCAGGCGTCCGAGGCCGTGCTTCCGCCGAAGCCGTCGCCGTCGGTGTCCACGAACCAGCTGCCGGGGCCGCCCAGGCTGGGATCGTCGTCGTCGCAGTCGGTGGGGCGGGGCACGCCATCGCCGTCCAGGTCCATGCGCTCCTCGAGATCGGCCTCGGAGATCCAGCTGCAGCCGCAGAGCAGCAGCCCGGCCAGGCCGAGCGGGCGCAGCCGGGCCCCGCGGTGCGGCGTCAGGGGGGCGCCCGTCGCTTGCGAGCGCTCATCGGCGAGTGTGCGTCCGGCCATGGCAGCTGCTCGAGCGAGAGGGAAGGAGAGCAGGGGAGCGTAGAGAGTATCCGGGATGGGCGGGGCCCGTGGATTCTTAGTCCCGGTTGGGCGATGAGATCTACCCTGGAGCGGTGGGGCGGTCGTGCTAGGTTGCCCCGATGAAGCCAGCCCCGGCCATCATTTCATTGAGCGCAGCTTCGTCATGCTTGCTGGCGCTGCTGTCCTGCGGAGAGGCGCCCGAGCCGCAGGAGCGGCCCGCCGCAGGCGTGCAGCGGGGCCGCGTGGCCGATCCCCATCGGCTCGCGGCCATGGATCCCGTGCACCGGCTGGCGGCAATCGTGGAGCTCACCGAGCGCCATCCGGGGCGTACCGGGCATCTCTGCTCCTTGCTGGAGCGGGAGAGCGATCGCACCTGGTGCTGGCGGCTGAACCAGCGCCAGCACCTGCGGAGGCGCCAGCAGCAGGCCCAGGACCACGAGCGCAGCGCAGCTGGGCCCGGCCAGGCCGATCTGACCCCCGATCCTGCGTTGAAGAGCGCCTACCATGCCGTGGAGCCCAGCCTGGGCAGCTGCGATCCCGGCCCCGAGCAGGCCTGGTGCCTGAGCCAGGCGGCCATCGAGCTTGCGTCCAGGGATCCGCAGGGCGCTGCGGCGCTCTGCGCGGCCGTCGAGAGCGATGTCTCCCGTTGGGAGTGCTTCTTCGGCGCAGCGGAGGAGCTGGCTCATCGCAGCGAAGAGGAGCGCTTCCTGCCGGCCGTGGAGCTCTGCCTGGCCGCTGGCCAGTTCAAGGCCCCCTGTCTGACCCACCTGGTGCGCCGTGTGGCCGTGTCTTGCGGAGGCGCGGCGGCTTCCAGCGCCTCTCTGGCCGGACTGACCGAGGGTGCGCGTGCCCTGGAGCAGGCCCTGGCCGCGCGCGATGCTCGCTTGGCGCAGGAGGCCAGCTGCCGCTACTGGGCCGTGGTCACCGAGCTGGCCTTCCATCAGGCCACCGAGCTCTCGGGCGATGCCGTGGATCAGCTGCCCGAGCAGGCGGCGCCCCATGTGCGCGCGGCCGTGGCCTACCGTTTGTTGGAGCGGGAGCTGGCGCAGCAGGATCTGGGCGTGTTGACCGGGCGTCTCGCCGAGGTGCTGGAGCGGCGTGGCCAGGAGCTGGCGCCGTGGCCTACCCAGGTGCGCACGGGTGGGGGCGAGCCCTCCTGGACCGTGGACCGGCCAGGTGACGAGGCGGTGCCCGCCACCTGCTACCGGGCCAACTCCCGCCGCGCCCTGGCCGCAGGCGAGGCCGACCTGGCCATCTGCTTGCTGGAGGCCGCGGCGCGGCTGAGAGCTCCGGCTTCCGAGGCGCTGCTGGAACAGGGCCGCAGCCACGACGATCCCCTGGTGCGCTGGACCGCCGAGCGTCTCTTGCAGGACAGGGTCAACCGCCCCGGCCCTGCCTCGAGGCCCCGTGGATCCGCCCGGTGACATCCCGAACACGCTGTGGATCCCGGAGGGCGGAAGGTGTTCGAACTCGGGCTCGCAACAGGCCGGCGGCTGACGTCTTGCCCAATCTATTCGACACGAACGCTGTCTCCGAGGCCATGCGGCCGAGGCCGAACGAAGAGCGTGTCGGGTGGCTCGCGCAGCTCCCGAGAGAAGAGCAGTTCACCAGCAGCGTTGTCATTGGTGAAATGTACGCTGGTGCCTATGCCTCCCAGGCCACGGCCGAGTGGCTGGCTCGCATGCGAAGTCCAACCAATCGAAAAGGCGCGTCGGCGAACGAGCCCGTGAGGCGATGATCCGACGGCGCTTCCGGCCGCGCACCATCGAAGCCTACCTCGGCTGGATGCTGCGCTACTGGAAGTTCCATGATCGGAGGGATCCCGCAGAACTCGGAGCCGAGCACGTCACCGAGTTCCTGAACCACCTCCCGAGACGGATCAGGAACGGCGTCACCACCTCCATCAGACGGTGCTGCAGAGGGCCGTGCGGCAAGCCGTTCGCGACGCGCGCATCACCAAGCGCGCGAGCTGTCATACATTCCGTCACTCATTTGCGACACGCCTTCTCGAGGACGGCGTCAATCCACTCGTGATCAGAGAACTCATGGGCCACAAGAACATCGAGACCACGATGATCTACCTCCACCTGATGGACCGCTCGCTTCAAGGCGTCCGGAGCCCCCTGGACCGTCCGCGGCGGTACCATGAACTCGGTGGTGGGCGCCGCCAGAAAGACGGGGGCAACGAGGATAGATGGACCCGCCGAAGCTACGACTATGGTGGTGGAGACGATCTTCGCGAGATGGATAGGCGGTGGAGAGGCGGGCTGTCTCTGCTTAGGTGGGGCTTTCTAAGGCATGTTCGCCGCTATTGCCTCCCCAATCCAGGTGCAACTGCGGGCGCGGTTGAGATGCTCGAATCGTTGCCTATCCCCGAATCGGATGTCGGCAGGAGACGGGGCGCGCTTCGCGCCGCCTCCGGAATGGTGGCCGGCCGCACTGCGTGCGGTCCGGGCTCGCCTTTTCAGAGAGGGCGGACAAACTGATTCGCGGCAGGAGGGAAGCGGGCCCGAGATGTCGTAGTTGGTCGCGCCGTCTCGCTGAACCGGAGGCGTCGCGATGCTGATAGGATCCTGTTGTCCCGAGGTCATCGAGGTGGCCGTGAGGGCCGGGGCTCTGGCACAAAAGACAGCGTCTCGTCGACCCTTCACCGTAGGTTGTTCAGATAGATGAGGAAGGATGGGCTCGAGGTGCTGCGGTGAGGAGCGACCAAGATGGATAGGGCACGTTGCCTCGCGCCCGATACGGGGCGAAGAGCTCGGTCGACCTCCACCCCACGCCCAAGCCCCTGCCGGGGTCCTGGACTCCTGCCCAAAGCCAGCATACGAGGTCCTTATGGAAAGCGACACCGTGAGGCGCTGCCGGCGCTGTCGAGCCCCCGCCGTCATCATCGTGAACCGGTGGGACGCTCGGCTGTTCGGCGTGCTGCCCATGCGGCACTCGGAGCAGACCGATCACCGTTGCCAGTCCTGCGGGGCTGGCTTCTCCCTGCGCCCCTGGCTCTTCTTCTATTTCGTCCTGGGGGCGCTCTCCGGCGCCTCGCTGGTTCAGATAGGCGCGCTCGCCTTGGTGGCAGCGCCCGTGGTCCTGGCCTTCCAGGGCGCAGCGGAGTCCGTGGTGCTCATCATCGTGGGCACAGTGAGCCTCGCTGCCGGGTTTGGGAGCCTTCTGCTTTTGGCTGGGCCCCAGGTCCACGCGTGGCGCAATCCCTTGGTGCCTGGCGCCGAGATGCCGGAGCTGTGCTATGGTCCGCCCCAGGAACACCGGCTGTGCAGCTGCGGAGCCGCCGCCGCCCCCGTCTGCCAGCGGGCGAACACGATCGCTCGATTTCCAGCTGGCAAAGTGGCCACCTACCTCTGCCCCGCGTGCGGCCGTGAGTTCGAGACCCCCGACCGGTGGGCCGTGGCGGCTCATTCCGCCATAACGCTGTTCCTCGGAGCTATCACCGCATTCCTGGCAGCGCTCAAGCCGTTCCATGATCTGAGGGGCGACCACTTCTTTGTCCTCGGCGTCCTCGGGGTGGGGGCACTGGTTGGTGCGCTGTTGGTCGCGCTGGGGTTCTACCAGCGCCTCCGACACCCCATGGCGTGACCCATGTGCAGAAGGCTCTCCCCGGATCGGATGCCAGGGAGAGGATGAGCCCGGAGGGCGTCGTTGCTTCCAGCCTCGCGCCTGGAACCATCGTCGTGGAACTGCAGAACCAGGTCGCGATGGTCTTGTTGGCAGTCAACAGGGCAAGCGTCGAGTTGAAGCAGTCCTGGTGTGGCGGCATGGCCAGCAAGGGAGCTACTATGGAGAGCCTCCCGCCCGTAGGTGTGGAGATACTCGCGAAGTCTCGCTGCTCCAGTGTCAGAAAATGGAGGGAAATGGCTGGAACAAGGGCGAGATATGGCGGCTGATAGCCAACCTCTGCCGCGCGTCGAATCCCTGATCATGCAGTCCAGAATTGGGCTCTGAGGTCGGAGCTCGGTCTCCTGCCATGCTGGGACCTGAGGCTGTCAGAGCCCCCTTGGCTGGCTGCATATCTCATCGTTGGGCGCATCGGCGTACTCCGAGTGAAATGCACGTCGGGCGGGCGCTTCCTGTTGACAGAAGGTACTCCTGCCTGTACGAATAGATGTACAAGGAGGCCCGCATGGCTCTCGTGAATATCGATCTCGAAAAAGACATTCAGCCTGTATCGGACTTCAGGGCAAATGCGGCCGCTGTCATCGACCGCGTGCGCAGGTCCGGACGGCCGGTCGTCCTCACCCAACGAGGCCGCGGTGCGGCCGTGCTCGTCGACATCCGTAGCTACCAGGAGCTCGTCGAAGAGAATGAGGTGCTCCGCGACATCCACGCGAGCTTGGTTGACATCGCGGAGGGCAGGACGATCCCCCACGCCGAGGCGATGGCCAGCCTACGTGCTAGGTACGTGAAATGAGCTTCTCCGCCCGGTGGTCCCAGAGGTCTATGGAGCGCCTGGAATCGATTCTCGACTACATCGCGGAGGACAACCCGGACGCTGCGATTGCCATGATCGACAGAATCTCCGAGCAAGTTGCCTTCCTCGGGGATCTACCTGAAATGGGTTCCCACTACCTACGCTCGAAAGTCAGTGGACTACGCCAACTCATCGTGCGACCTTACCGAATCGTCTACCTTCTCGATGAGGAGAATCAGATTGTCCATGTCGTGGCTGTCCAGCACATGAGAGAGGGCACCGTGCCCCCGGAAAACCTGCTCGAAGGTGGCGAGTAGCGACTCTGGGGGCGAGCGCCCAACAAGCCGCTCCTGCAGACGCGGCTGCGCCGCGCGGCAGAACGGCAAACGTTCGCCGCCCGTACCTCCCCAATAGGGAATCCACTCGGCGTGACGCTGCGTGGTTGGTGGGAGTGGAGGCGCCGTCGATTCCCGCGATAAGTGCCTCCGGGTCGATGGGGCACGGCGTTTGCCGACGCCTCCCGATTTGTAGGTGGCAAAGGAAGGGTTTCGACTACGTCGGGATTGGATCTTCGTCGTCTGGCTCGGCCATCCATGCCGGAATGTCTCGCTTGGCGTGCAGGATGCGCCATACGTCTACGTGGTCGGGGCGCTCGATGTAGAACACAAGGTGCGGATGCCGTCGAAGGCGCCAACACCGGAGGCCGGGGAGGTCAACTTCCTGTGCGTACCTCGGCGATCCCGAGGCAGGGTGGTAGGCGATGTGCTCGTACGCGCGCTCCAGCTGGTCGATGAAGCCCAAAGCGACGTCCACCCCAGCCTCGGCGAGGTAGTGGTCGACTATGTCGTCGACATCCTGGACGGCTCTCTTCCGCGGAATGATCGGCTTTCGGATCACCTCCGCCCGCCTCCACGAACCCTCTCTCGCAGGTCGTGGAAGTAGGCCTCGATCACCGGTGCCGTGGGCTCGGACTCGGCGCCCTCGATCAACAAGCTTCGCAAGCGGCGGCGGTCCTGGTCCTTGCGGATGAGGTCACGAACGTACTCACTGCAAGTGCTGTAGCCGCGGGAAACGACCTGCTCGTCCACGAAGGATTTGAGTGAATCCGGAAGCGAGATGTTCATGGTGCTCATGATGGCAAGATACTCGCAATGGCAAAAAATGGCAAGCAGTGGCAGTAGTCCCCACATGGCAGGTTCTACGGTCCTGGCGGATGGAGAGCTGGCTGTCGGTGCGCCTCCTGGCGGGCATCCGAGGCAGAGTGACATGGCCGGGCTCGCAACTCGCAGCCATGCCGTCCGCCGCTTCAGCCAGATCGGCGTGCCACCGCGAGCGTGGCTGGTGGGAGTCGCGGCGCCGCCGGACCACGCGATGAGTACCTCCGGGTCGATGGGCGCGGCGTTCGCCGACACCTCGTAGGTAGCTGCTCGGAGCGTCTGCAGGAGACCCGTGATGCGGATGGTGGTCGATGCCTCACCGGGTCAGGAGCGCCCCGCCTCTTCGGATGCCCACAACATCAGGAAGGCCATCAGTCGGTGAGCGGAGTGGGAGCTCCGGGGAGGTCGGAGGCCCGGGTTGCAGACCCGGGGTGGACGCCCATGCCGCCAGCTCGGCGCATTGCGCATGGAGGGCTGGGGCGGGCTGATCGCCGACATGGAGCTGAGGGGACGAACCCCGATCGTCGCGTCGAACAGTAGCATCGAGCGGACGCCGGCTGGAGTCGGGGCCGGGAGGTCCGGTCTATGGTCTCGACGGAAACTGAGGCCAGGCTTGGTGCAGTGGGGCGCCGCTCATCCATTTCGTTCGCCGCTTCGTGCTGGCCCGATCGGGGTGCCACTTCGAGCGTGGTTGAGGTGCTCGGATCGTCTCCTGCCCCCGAATGGAATGTCGCCGGGAGATGGGCCGCGGCTTCGCCGACGGCACGAGGGTGGTGGCCGGCCTCACTGCGTTCAGTCCGGGCTCGCGTTTTCGGAGAGGACGGACAAACTGATTCAACAACCGCTGTTGGATCTGCGAGGATGAGGGGATCCGGGTGGTGATGGTCAACGGGGTTCCGGTGGCCCGCTACGCCGTCGGCGAGCGCCTGGGTGAGCACCTGTTCGCGGCGAACGCGCAGCTGTCGGGCTTCGCGACTCAGCAGGAGCTGTCGGACGCCCTTGGGATGAGCCTCCGCACAGTCCAGCGCATCGAGCAACGGTTCGTGGGGGGCGGCGTGTCAGCGCTGGAGTGGGAGCGCAAAGGTGGCGCGCCGTCCCGTCTGTGCGATACCGAGGAGACCGCGATCCGCAAGTGGCACGCGCAGAACCTGAGCGGCCGCGAGATGGCCCGCCGGCTGAAGGTGGCTCCCGGGGTGGTGCAGAACGCGCTGAGACGCCTGGGGCTACCAGCCCGTCCCCGTGGAGGCACGCCCCTTGCCCTGTTCCCCGCGGAGGGTGATGCCGGCGGTCGTGGCTCCGGGGAGGATTCCGACGCCGACCCCGAGCCGGCGGCGCCCTCGCCAGCGCTTCCGGCTGACATAGAGCGCGAGCCGAGCCCGACCCCATCGTCGGCTTCATCGCTCACGCCAGCCTCGACGTGGATCCCCGGCAGCGCGTGCTGGACGGCTTCATGGCCATCCGGAGGAGCGCCAGCGGCACGGAGCGGGAGGGGGGCATGGCTCCGAGTATGGACGCATGGCCTCTTCACGGCAGCGCTCTCACGCCCCCCCCCTCAACTCACCACGAATACCCCACATCACAGCCAACCAACGGCAGCACGGGCATCATGTCCGGCGCCGGTGACAGGAACAGGTCGCAGGCCCCCGAGGTGTTCTCCTGGCTGGACCAGGAGCAGGCCCCCCAGGTGAGGTTGAAGCGCAGGTCCACGAAGTGGGAACCAACGTCCCACCACCAGCCCAGGTCCAGCCCAGGCATCACGGAGAAGTAGTGCTCCTGGCTGGTGCGGTAGTACAGGTCCCACAGGCGCAGGTTCATGCCGACGTGGGGCCCGCGGCTGCGATCCAGGGGGCGATTCAGCAGGAAGAAGCCGTAGCCCAGACGCAGCTGGGGCAGCAGACTGAAATCCAGCCCATGGGGAGAGCCGAAGGCCAAGCGGGCATCCAGGCCGTGGCGATCCGCGAGCACCATGCCGCCTCGCAGGGCCAGCCCGAACTCCATGTCGCTGAGCATCGGCACGATGATCTTCGCAGGCTTGGAGGGGAGAGCGGTCAGCGCGGCCAGCGGATTCCAGCCCAGGTAGCGATCGCCGCGACCGCCTTCGTCGGGAGCCGCCGCCACAGCCAACACCAGCAGCAGCGCGCCGGTCATCGCAGCACCCCGATGTCGTAGTGCACGTACTGCTGGGCACCATCGGCGTGCACCCGGTGGGTCCCGGCCGGATCGGAGACGTAGATGGTGCCGAGGTAGAGCGCGCCGTCCTCGTCCCCGTAGCGGTTGGCTGTGACCACCCAGGTGTTCATCATGCGTGCCGAGGGATCGATGTCCGAGCCGAAGCAGGCCGCCGAGGCCCAGGAGTGCACCAGCAGCTCGATGCCCTGATCGGCCATGTCCTCCACGGCCCACTGGCTCTCCACGTCGGAGCAGACGAACATGCCCGCCCGTACGCCGTCGATCTCCACCACCGTGGTCTCGTCCCCGGGCACGAAGCCCGACTCCAGGCCCCAGTCCGTCAGATCGGTCTTGATATGAACCGCCATCACCTCACCGGCCGTGTCCAGCAGCACCTGGACGTTGCGCAGCTCACCGTCCCTCTCCTCCACCATGCCGAAGGCGATGTGCACGTCGTGCTGCGCGGCGATGGCGCCCAGGGTCTCCGTGGCCTCGCCCGGGATGGGCTGGGCCACGCTCTCTTGGTAGCCCTGGGGATCGTCGGGCATGTAGTACCAGCCCAGGCTGGTCTCGCCGAAGACCACCAGCCGCGTGTCGGGGTGCTCCTGCTCGATCTGCTCCAGCATGACGCTCATCTCGGCCAGGTTCTCTGCGGGATCGGTGGAGACCTCCAGCGCCACCGCCGCCACCTCGAGCCGCAGATCCGCGTCGCTGTCGTCGTACTCCAGCGGCGCGCCGAAGAAGTCGTGAAAGCCGATGCCGTTGTAGTCGGGATTGCAGGCGGCCAGGAGCAATCCCAGCGCGGCATGTGTCGAGCTCGCCAGCTTCATGAATCCTCCAGTCCGGCGAAGGGGGCGGACGTGGGGAGTGTGATAACCTCCGTCCCCACCAAGAGCGCCACATGGGCTCAACCACTCTCCTCGCCATCGCAACCCTGGTCGCCACGGCGAGCGCAGGCGCGGGCAGCGCAGATGAGATCGCCCTGCTCTCCGAGCGGCTCGAGAACGGCATGCTGGTCACCATCTGCCAGGACCCGGCCCTGCAGCTGGTGGCCACCCAGCACTGGATCCACGCGGGGCGCAAGCAGAGCCCCAAGGGCCAGAAACAGAGCGCTCACATCGTGGAGCACCTGCTCTTCGCGGGCACGGAGCGCACCCACCTACGGCCCGCCTCGTCTGCCCCCTGGCGGGCCTGTTCTGGAATCCGAGGTGGGTGCAGCCGCGGGCGGACCGGCATGCACGGTCAAGCGCCCTCCACCCATTGCTCGTCAGCCACCAACGTATTTGGCGCGCTCTATGCACAACCTGAGGGAGGCCTTTGGGGAACGCCCTCTAAATAGGCCCGCCCCAGGGCCGCCACGCTCAGGCGGCGCACCGCCAGCAGCTCATCGCCCCCGGCCTCCTCCTCACCCCCCATACAGATCCTCCACCGGCGTGGTGTAGCCGATCACGCTGCCCATGGCGGCGCTCAGGCTCCAGATCGGCTCGCCCTGCGGCGTGACCTCCTGCATCTGTCCCGAAAAGGAGTAGGTGATCAAGGTGTTGCCGCTGTCGAAGCGGTGCACGTCGCCCAGGCTGATGCAGTACACGCTCGGATCGGCCCAGTAATCCCAGATGGACTCGGCCTCGAAGTTCTCCTCGTCCAAGGCGTACTCCACGGCGTAGGACTCGCCCTGCGAGCCGTTGACGAAGACCAGCAGGCTCTCCTCCAGCCGGTGCATCTGGTGCGTGCGCTGGAAGATGTCGCTGCCTCCGCCCGCCAGCTCGAAGTCGCTGGCGGAACCGCCCAGGATCCAGTCGAACGTCCCTGAGCTCCGGTCGATGCGCCCGATGGCGTCGAGGTACAGGAAGCTGACCAGGTAGGCGTCCTCGTCGGGCAGGTAGTCCAGGGCGTTGGCGTGGGGCCACTCGCCCTCCAGTTCGACGTCCGCCGGATCGTAAGGCTGCTGGTCCAACGTGTCCCAGGCGCTCCAGACGGTGGTGATGCTGCCGTCGGGGTTCAGCTCCAGGATGCTGTCGCCGGAAAGCTCGGTTCCGTCGACCACGGCCGGATCCTTGGCCAGGTAGGCGATGGTTCCGTCCTCGTACTCGAAGATCTCGTGGTGCGCCCAGGCCAGCTCGGTGGTTTCCACCTCGGAGCCGTCGAGGGAGACGCGGAGCATGCTACCGTCCTCGTCACCCTGGGCGTTCAGGTCCATGGCGACCAGCGCGGTTCCGTCCCTCGAGAGGAAGCTGCGGCCTACTTCGTCGATGCCCTCTGGCTGATACCACCAGACGTAGTCGCCGTCCTCGTCCAGGATGACCGCCGCGCTGCCCTGGCCCAGGATCGAGGTGACGAAGAAGCCCTCGAAGCTCTCGCCGCTGCCGCGTTCGAGGGTGAAGTCCGTGAACTCCGCAGGGACCATGCCGGCGGACGCGGTCTGCGAGCGCCCGCTGTGTCGCTCCCCGTCGGCCTCCACAGCGAGACGAACCTCGTACTCGGCGCCCTGCTTCATGCCGAGCAGAACCACCTCCCAGGGCGGATCGGCCCCGATGTCCAGCGGCGCCTGGTGGTCGAACTCCCCGTCCAGGCCGAACTCGATCCAGGCCTCGTCCAGACCCGAGGCCTCGCCGGAGACCTTGGCCGTGAAGACGGTGGGGATCACATCGCTCGGGATCAGGCTCATGTCGAGGTCGGCCGTGGGGCCGCAGGCAGCCAGGAACAGCAGCGCGGTCATGGTCATCGCTTGCCTCTCAGGGCTGGGGATGGGGCTTGGCATTCCGGCGGGGGGGTCGAGGCCATCACTCGGCGGGGGTGGCGTGCACGCTGGCGTCGATCACCTCGATGGCCTTCGGGTCCTCCGGAGGCGCGATCTCGAGCGAGAAGCTCAGCTCGAGCGCCTGCTCGTCCACCGTGCCGCTCATCTCCACCGGAGGTGGGATTTCGGGTCCCTCCATGATGGGGGCGACGTAGCCGGTGATGTCGCCATCGCTGACGGTCCCTTCGAAGCCCAGCTCGATGACCTGGCCCGCGCCCGGGCCCTCGCTGACCTGGCACGAGCCGTTCCCAGCCAGGCTCGCGCCGTCGATGCCGAGCAGCGCATCTCCATCGCAAAACGGGGCGCCGCTGGCCTGCAGGACCATCTCCACCTCGCCGCTCCAGAGATCCCCGGGGGGGACGTCGGTGTCGGTGTCGGTGTCGGTGTCGGTGTCGGTGTCGGTGTCGGCGTCGGCATCACCGGAGCCGGTGCCGGAGTCGTCCAGGCTGATGCCAGTGTGGCAGGCGCAGCACAGCAGGGCGGACAGGAGCAGGTGGAAGAAGCGCACGTTCTCTCCAGGGCGTGGGGGGAGGTTTGGACACTCGGGGGAGGGGATCGGTTTACAGCGCAGCGGATGAGGATGCGGGAATCCGCCGCCTGAGGGCGACGGCGCTCACTGCCCGCCGCTCTCCACGGGCTCCAGCCAGGCGGCCCTCCAGAGCAGGGCGCAGCGTCGATCGCAGCCGCCCGCGGCCAGCAGCGGGGCGCCACTGCAGTGGGCGCCTTCCAGCAGGAAGACCTCTTGCAGGGGGATGGCGCAGTCGCGGCGGTGATCGTAGACGTGGGCCACGGGTGCCCGGACCCGCAAGGTCCGACCACAGAAAGAGGCCATGGTTGCAGGCTCGAATCGCAGCCCGGAGGAATCCGGTCTCGCCCGCTCTTCCCCTTCGATGGCCGCCTGACTGCGCACCCGCATGAGCGGCTGGGGGCTTGTCGGCTTCGCCGACTCGGCGCTCCGCGTCGGGGCCTGCCCATCCTCGACCCGCTCCAGCCAGGCCTCGCTCCAGAACAGGTCGCATTGCCGGTCGCAGCCCCGGGCGGCCGGCGAGCCATCGCAGCGCGCTCCTTCCAGCACCACCGCGCCGCGGGGCTCCACCACGCGTCGCCCGCGCGCGTCGTAGTAGGGCCCCACGCGACGTTGCACCCGGAAGACCTCACCACCGTGGCGATCCATGGTGCGGGGCTGGTAGCCCAGGCCTCCCGTCTCGCCGTCCGCCAGCGTGCCGGCGATCTCCTCGCGCGCCTTCACCCGGACCAGGTCGCCTGCGCCGAGCCTCAGAGGCTCTGCGGGTTGGGGGGGCCCGGTCGGCGCAGGGGGCAGCTGACGCCGGCCCACCCAGGCGAGCGAGCGAGCACGGCGCAGCTCGCGTTTGGCCCAGCTGCCCGCGGCAACCACGGTCCCCATGTCGGCGCTGGCATGAGCCATCAGGAGCGCGAGCTGGCAGTCGCCGGGATCCACGAAGCGCAGCCTGGGCCACCCCGGCGTGTTCGCCTCGATCAGCTCCCGGTAGGGGGCGTCGTCGATGGCTGCCCGGGCTTGGCGGGAGAAGCGGAGTTGCAGGCTGCGCAGGGCCAGATCGCGTGCCGACCGCCGCAGCCTTCGTGGACGCTCACCGGCCTCGACAGCGCGCCGGATATCTCCCAGGAGGCGTTGTCGCAGCGCGGCCCGACCGAGGGGACCCACCAGCCGCTCATGCGTGGCGTAGTGGTATTTGTAGGCCTCGTCTCCGATGAGGAAGTCGAACTCCTCGTGGTCCCGCTTCCAGCTCTCCGCCATCAGGTCCTCGTACAGCAGGGTGCCAGGCGAGTAGGCGCCCGCCTCCGGGTCGTAGGAATTGATCCAGCAGCAGAGCCTGTCGGTTCCCCAGTGGGCCAAGGCGAAAGCCAGGGGGCGCCCGCCGGCCCAGAGCACGGACAGCGTGAGGTGGCCCTCCTCCACCAGCCGGTGCACCAGCTGGCGGACGCGCCGGGACACGAAGCGGTCCAGTCCCTTCGTGCGGCGCAGCTGACGCGCCTTGTGGAGAAGGGCCTGCTCCACCAGGTCATGATCGGGGATGTCCACGTCGGTGCGCACGGGCCCGAGCTCCCGCCCCAGCTTGCGGCGTTTTCGCTTGGTGACCTTGAAGGCTCGCCACTGGCGCTTGCTGGTGCGCCGGACGAAGTCCTCCCACGACGAGAACCCGCGCCAGTCGATGCATGGGGACGGGACCAGGCCGGGGCGTCGCGTCGGCGGGCGCGTCACCTCCACCCGCTCCGTGGCGACGCGGGGCAGGGCGCGCACCTGCACGACCTCGCCCAGAGGCGGGACCTCCGCAGAACGGGGCTCGAGGAAGTCGCTCAGGGGGTTTTCCGCCACCGAGCCGTCGGGCAGCACCAGCGCATCGAGCTGGTGCCTGCCGACCTCTACGGTCCGCGGACTCGCCCCGCTGCCGGGGAAAAGGACGTCGGCGCTGGCTGCGAGGAACCAGGGACTGGAGAAGAAGTTGCCGATGAGCGCCTCCTACTCGATGTAGCCCAGCGAGCGCAGCTGTTCCTGTCGTGACGCGTCGATGCGCGCCTCGGCCTGCGGCTCTTCCGTTTCCGCCAAGCGGTAGCTGGCCACGGTCTGGTCCCCTTGGCCCGGGCAGATGGCGTCTGCCGCCTGGCCGTCCAGATCCCCGGCCACCGGCGCTCCGCTGCAGCGCAGGATGGTGGGCACGATGTCCACGGCGTTCAGCTCCAGGGGCTCGGGATCGGCCGGCACCATGGGCCCGTGGGCCAGCCAGACGCCCTCGCGGCGGTGCCAGCCGATGCCTTCCGAGGCCTGGGCCTGGAAGCCGTGGTCGCTGACCACGAAGACCAGCGTGTCCGCGGGCAGGCGCTCCAGGATGGCGGCCAGGGCCTGGTCCGCCTGCTCGAAGGACTCCTGCACGGGCTGCCGCCCCTCCAGGCCATCCGGGAAGTCGAAGTCCTCCGGAAAGGCCTGCGGCTCGTAGAGGGACCAGAAGGGGTGCTGGACGCGGTCGGTAGCCGTGATCACGTGCACCAGCAGGTCGGGCACCTGCCGATCCAGCAGCCGTAGGGTGGCCTCCAGGTGGGACCGCTCCACGTCGAAGAGCTCGTCGGGCAGCAGGGCGGCCACGCGTGGGTCGCGGAAGGCCTCCCAGCCCACGCCCTCCGCGATGTAGGGCGGTCTCTGCTCGAAGAAGGCCCGCTCCACACCGGTGGCGAGCTCGTAGCGCGGCCGGTCGGGGGCCTGCAGGGCTGGCAGCACGTACAGCTGCACCGTGTCCGCAGCGACCTGCAGCACGTGGATGCGCAGCAGGGCGTCGCAGTCGTCCGTCTCCAGGCGCAGCCAGCCCGTGGCGTCGCCCTGGGCCACCTCTGTGGGCTGGTCGAAGGGGCCGCCGCTGAAGCGCACGCGCCCGGACAGGGCCTGCACCTCGAAGCGCAGGCGCACGCCGCGTACGGGCAGCAGCAGCTTGCGCAGGGCCAGATCGATGAAGCGGTGGGAGATGCCGGGCAGGCGCGGCCGCAGGTGGGGCATGGCCACCTGGACGTCCGTCTCGAAGCGGCCCTCGCCCTGGGCCCGCAGGGGCCGGGTCTCCACCGGCCCCGTGTCGGAGCCGTTGCTGAGCACCAGCCCCAAGAGCTGGCCCTTGGCCCCGGTGACGATGCCCGGGATGGGGAAGCCGGCCAACAACACGCCGCCCTCCACATCGGCCGGAGGCCAGGAACCCGGGACGTTGACGGTCAGCGAGCTTCGTCCGTTGGCGCCGAAGATGTCCCAGAGCATGGGCACGCGGCGGTTGCGGGCGTCGGCGCGATACCAATCGTCCAGGCCGTGCACCTCGGGCACCTGGCCCGAGAAGATGGAGGTCCAGACGATGGGCGAGTAGTAGGGCTCGATGGAGGCCAGGACGCCGTGGCGGCCGCCCTCCAGCAGGTCCTGCAGAGCCGGGAGGCGCCCCTGCTCCAGCATGGGCTCCAGCACGCTCCAGTCGGCGCCGTCGATGCCGATGACGGCCACGGGCTGCTGGGAGAAGGAGGGGGCGGCGGCGGCCTTCGGCTGGTGGCCGCTGCCGTGGTCCGCCCCCACCAGCCAGCCGCTGCCTGCCAAGCCCAGCACCACCGCCGCAGCCAGCACGGGCCGCGGCCAGCCTCGCAGCAGGCCGATACCGGCGCCGAGGGCCGTGCCCAGCAGGAAGCTGGCCACGTCGATGGCGTGCCCGCTGACACCGGCGAACAGGCCCACGTCGTGGAAAGACGCCAGCCAGGCGGGGACGCAGACGGCACCGATGAACAGGGCCAGCCCCAGGGGCGCCCAGCCGCGCCCGCGCTCCCCGAGCAAGCTGAACAACCGCTCCAGCAGCACGGCCCCGGCGGCGTGCACGGCCACCAAGGGCAGCACGGGCAGGGCCAGGGGCCTGTAGAGCAGCCACCAGAGCAGGCCGGTGAGGCCCCCGGCCAGGGCGGCGAGGGCGACACGGGAAAGGACCGGTCTAGCGGTGCTCACGGCAGCTCTCGCCGCAAGAGGGCCTGCCGATGGACAGAGGATGGCACGCAAGAGACACCATGCCAGAGCCTGTAATGGCACCCTGGTTTTCGTCAACCAGCGGCACGCCACGGGCTTCGGAGGGGGTCAGCCCGGGGACGGCAGCCCAGGACCCGCGCGGAGTCTGCCGCCGCGAGGATGCCACGGGACAGCGCATCGAACATGACAAGCCCCGAGAAAAGCGGCTATGGCTCTTGACGGGTCCGGCTTCCTCGCCGCCCCCAAGGAGGCAGCATGGGCGTCAAAGGGATCGCAGGCATGAGCGGCGGCCAGCTGGACATGGAGATCGGCCGCGGCGGCCGCTTCGTGGTGTTCGAGTACGCCATCTCGCTGGTCCTCATCACCTTCAAGCGACGCTCCGACGCCATCTTCATCAAGGCCGGCGAGGGCACGTTCTTCAAGGCCCTGCCCTACATCCTGCTCACCCTGGTCCTTGGCTGGTGGGGCTTCCCCTGGGGACCCATCTACAGCATCAGCGCCCTGGTCACCAACCTACGCGGCGGGCTGGATGTCACCGGGCAGATCCATGGGGCCTTGAGGCGGGGCGGCTGACCACTCTCCCGGCAGAAGGCGTAGAGCGACGCGTCCCGCGAGCCGGTCGGCCTCTCACCATGATCCGTGGTGGCGTGAGAGAGAGGCCGAGAGTCCTCCCGCTCGAGCCAGACGTTGCCCACTGCCAGGATCCGTGCGACGATGGCCGCAGGAGGAAAGCATGGAAGGCAGGACCTATTTTCCGCTCGCGATCGGAGGTCTCGTGTTCGCAGCTCTGCTCGGCGCTTGCGGCGACAAGGGCGAAGACAGCGCGCCCCCGGAGGCCGACGCGGACACCGACACCGACGCCGACACCGACGCCGACACGGATGCCGATGCGGACACCGACGCGGACACCGACACCGACACCGACACCGACAGCGACGTCTACCTGCAGCCGGTCTACGCCCGGCTCTGGGGCGTCATGGGGATCCTGGACGGGGCTCTGACCGACTGGGGCTATGCCGGGGATTCCGACAGCTACCCCCCCGTGATGATCGTCGAGCTCTACGAGGAGGACTACTTCACGACGGGGGACGCGGATCTCTTCTGCCAGTTCCAATGGGTGATAGGCGGAACCGAGAGCGACGAGCCGGACGCCTACCACTCGTTCTCGATGACCTACGACGTCTGGAAAGGCTATGGCGACTGCGATCTCGATCCCAAGGTCTGGGGAGAGGACCCCATGAGCGACCTGGGGCTCGAGAAGGGACCGCTCTCCTTCACGCATCCCAGCGAGGAGCTCGTGTCCCTCGTGGAGGCGTACGGCTCACCCACATCCATGCCCACCGCGGTGAGCCCTGAGGGAATTGGCGTGGATGCGAGCTTCGGCTCCTTCGACGCCAGGCTCAAGGAGGTCTTCGGCTTCCCTGCACTGTACTCCCATGTCTTCCGGGCCGACAAAGAGAACCACTCCGAGTTCGACGAGTGGCTCACGCGCCGGGAGGTGGAAGAGGGGGCGGACGGGATCTACGCCACCTGGACCCCCATCTTTCGATGGCCGGACGCGGACGCACCTGAAGTGCTCGCCGCCGACAGCATGGCGAGACACAGCGTCTTCGGCCTGAAGTCGGGTGCGTTGCACCCATGGAGCTACGGGATCGGAGGCAACCGCGATCCGATCATGACCGTGCGCCTGGTCGAGGCGGCGATGTGGGGCGCCACGGGGCACCAGGACACGGCTTGCATCTGGACCTGGAGCATCAGCGGTTCGTCGAAGGTATCCAAGGCCTTCGAGGCGCAATTGGAGATCACGCAGGCCGAGACCTGGGGCCTGTGCGAGGGAACGGACACCAGCCCGCTGGGCGGCGATCCCTACGATGGCAGGGTCAAGGGAGGTGCCATGGCCATCGAATCCTTGAGCGAAGAGACCATCGCCTGGCTGGGCAAGAACAACTCGTCTTGTGCAGCCGCAGGAACTCGGTTCGGCGCATCGTGGGTCAGGATGACGGGCAC
>CAYVQL010000182.1:0-22000 GCA_964454135.1 uncultured Enterobacterales bacterium
GAAACAGCTCCTTCCGGATCGACCATCAAGGGCTTTCGAGGGGAGATCAGCCCGGGTCCAGCGGCGACGGCGTAGCCCTTGCGAGGTTTTGGCCCAGGCATGCGCCCGAGCGGAGAAAGAAGAAGCGGGACTCTCGGGGTTGAGACCTGCGTAGAGCCTCCGGCGCGCCGGTTCCCGGATGCCTCCACGCCCGAGAGCGGCGCCAGCCCCGCGGGTGATTCTTCCCACTCTGGCGCGAGAGCGGCCACAATCACCCGCCTCGCGTGCGTATCTCGGCCCTCCGAGTCGAAAGCGGCCCCCTGGCCCCAGCAAACCCACGGCGCTACTTCCCACCAGACCCCCACCTCCGGCCCAAGATGCCTCGCCTGCTCCTTGTCCAGCCCCGCTCCGCCAACCGGGCCCTGGACCGCAACATCCGCACCCTCTACCCCCTGGGGCTGGCCTACCTGGCCGCATACGCCCCCGAGCATTGGCAGGTGCAGGTGGTCGATGAGCAGCTCGACGCCATCCCCTTCGAGGGTCGCTTCGACGCCGTGGGCATCACCACCACAACGCTGACCATCAACCGCGCCTACGAGATCGCCGCGCGCTTCCGCGAACAAGGCGTCCCCGTGCTGCTGGGCGGCGTCCACGCTTCCATGCGCCCCGAGGAGGCGCGGCTGCACTGCGATGCCGTCTGCATCGGGGACGGCGAGCCCCTGATCGCATCCATGCTGCGCGACATCGAAGCCGGCGCACTGCAGCCCGTCTACCAGGCGCCCCCAGCCTCCCTGGCGGGGCTGCGCCCGCCGCGGCGTGATCTCTTCCGCAGCGACTACAGCTTCGTTCCAGTGTCCGCCAGCCGCGGATGCCCCTTCGATTGCAGCTTCTGCGCCATCAGTCGCTTCTACGGCGGCCGCTACCGCCAGCGCCCGCTTGACGAGGTGCTGCGGGAGCTCTGCAGCTTGCCCTCCGAGGGCATGGTCTTCTTCACGGATGGCAACCTCTACGGCACCTCCCAGGCCGACGCCCGGCGCTTCAAGCGCCTGTGCCGCGGCATCGACCGTGAGCGCCGCAGCGGCGCTCTGGGCTGGCGGTACTTCACGGCCTACGCCTCCCTCAACGCCCTGGACGATCCCGAGGCCCTGGATCTGGCGGCTCGCGCAGGCTGCCGCGCGCTCTTCGTGGGCTTCGAGTCCATCGAGCCCCGGGCCCTGCAGGAGATGAACAAGAGGCAGAACCTGACGCTGGGTGTGGAGGCCTACCCGCGGCTGGTGGCGGCGGCTCGCCGGCGCGGCATCCTGGTGGTGGGGGAGATGGTGGTGGGCTTCGACGCCGACGACACGGCAGGCCTCGCGCGTTGCGCCCAATTCCTCGAGCGGGCGGGCTTCGATCTGCTGCGGCTGCAGATCCTGCAACCCCTGCCAGGCACGCGGCTCTTCGAGCGACTGCAGCGTGAGGAGCGGCTCTGGCTGCGGGACTTCCCCGCAGATTGGCAGAAGCTGGCCGACAGCTTCACCATGGGCGTGCAGTTCCGGCCGGCCCAGCTGCAGCCCGAGGCGCTGCAAGCCTGGGTGAAGCGCACGGGAATGGACTTCTACCGCCGCCGCCGCATTGCGCGCCGCAGCCTGCGCATCCTGCTGCGCAGCCGCAGCCCGCGCCTGGCGGCCACCGCCGCGCTGATGAGCTTCAAGTCCCGCAAGACCTACGTCAACGCGTGATGGGCAGCGCCGCCCCACGGGACTACAGGGGAAGCATGTCTCAAGAACTCCCTCTGCTGCGCAAGTACGCCGGCTTCATGATGGAGCGCTTCCCCCCTGCGGGTGCCCTGCTGTACGCCGCGGCGCTCTTCTACGCCCCCTATCTGGCCGCCAGCTTGTTCCCCGAGGCAACGGCCGTGGACTGGCCACGCTCCCTGGCAGGCCTGGGCGTGGTCTTCCTGCTGCTGCTGCACCTGCGGGTCTTCGACGAGCACAAGGACTACGAGCGCGATCGCCTGGCCTACCCCGAGCGTATGCTCTCCCGCGGCGCCATCACGCTGGCGGATCTGAAGCGTCTGGGGGCGCTGGCCCTCTTGCTGGAAGCGGGCGCGGCCTTGTGGCTGGGCTGGGCGCCGCTGGTCCTGTGGCTGCTGGCCCTGGGTTGGTCGGTCTTGATGTTCTACGAGTTCTTCGTGCCGCGCTTCCTGCAGCGCTGGCAGAGCCTCTACCTGCTGACCCACCAGCTGCTGGTGCCCATGGTGGCGCTCTTCGCCCTCGGCCTGCGCCTCTCGTCGGGATCCCTGGCCGAGCCCACGCTGGCGCTGGTGTTGCTGGGGTCCATGGGCTCCACGGTCAGCTATGAAGTAGGCCGCAAGACCTGGTCGCCGGATCGGGAGCACGACCAGGCCGACTCCTACAGCAAGGTCTGGGGCCGGGCCGGGGCCGTGGCCGCTGGCCAGGCCGCAGCCCTGATCAGCTCCTTCGCCTGGACCTGGCTGATATGGCAGCAGCAGCTGGGCTGGATCCACCTGGCGATCCTGGGGGGCCTGCACCTGCTCTTCCTGGCGGCCCAGATCGCCTTCCTGCTGCGCCCCGAGCGCGGTCGCTCCAAGCTGGTGGAGATCCTGGCGGCGCTGTACATGCTGGGCGCGCTGGCCAACTTCGCCGTGGCCTGCTGGTAGCTCACTTCAGGTAGGGCCGCGCATCGTCGCGGTGGATCCGGCCCGCGCGCAGCAGGGCCGTCACCGCCTTGGGCATGGTCTGCATGCCCTGCTCGATGCTGGTCTGCATGATGGAGTCCAGCTGGTGGAACTTGGCGTGGCGGACCAGGTTGGCCACCGCCTTGTTGTTGCGCAGGATCTCCAGGGCCGCCACCAGGCCCTCGCCGTCCAGTCGCGCGAAGAGCCGCTGGGACACGGTGGCCACCAGCACGGTGGCCAGCTGGCTGCGCACCATGTCCTGCTGCTCGGGTGGGAAGACGTCGATGATGCGCTCCATGGACGAGGCCGCGCTGACGGTGTGCAGGGTGGCCAGCACCAGGTGGCCGGTCTCGGCGGCGGTGATGGCGGTGCGGGTGGTCTCCAGGTCGCGCATCTCGCCGATCAGGATGATGTCCGGATCCTGGCGCAGGGCGGCCCGCAGGCCGCTGGCGAAGCTGCCGGTGTCGAAGCCCACCTCGCGCTGGTTCACCAGGGACTTGCCGTGGCGGTGCATGTACTCGATGGGATTCTCGAGGGTGACGATGTGCTTGGGCATGGCCGCGTTGATGGAGTGGATCATGGCGGCCAGGGTGGTGGTCTTGCCCGAGCCGGTGGGTCCGGTGACCAGGACCAGGCCCTGCTTCTCGCGCACCACCACCTTGAGCACCTGGGGCAGGCCCAGCTCGTCGATGGTGGGCACCTTGCTGGGGATGACGCGCGCGGCCAGGGCGTAGCTGGACCGTTGCCGGTAGCAGTTGAGCCGGAAGCGGGACACCCCGGGCAGGCCGATGGAGCTGTCGTACTCCCCGTGGCGCTTCAGCAGCTCCAGCTGCGGCTCGGACAGCAGCTGGCGCACCATGGCCTCCGTGTCCGCCGGGGTCAGGCGCTGCTCGCCGTGGGGCTGCAGCCGCCCGTGGACGCGGTAGACGGGGGGCGCGCCCACCGTGGCGTGGAAATCGGTGGCACCCAGCTTGTGGGCCGTGGCCAGCAGGTTTCGGATGTCCATGGGGGGCTCTCCTCGCACAGGGCCCCCGAAGCTTAGCAGTCTTTGGCCGCGGCTTCGCCGCCCCAGGGGCGGATATGGGCGAAGTCCTTGATGTGTCCCCAGATGGCGCGGGCGCCGCGGGCCATGTAGTCCAGGTCTTCCAGCGAGCGCATGTTGGTCAGCTGGTGGGCGATGAACTTGGGGTGCAGGAAGAGCTTGTAGAACTGCCCGGCCATGCGCACCACCTCTTCCTCGTCCATGTCGGTCAGCTCGCAGACCGGCTCGGTCATGTCGTAGCGCTCGTACGCCAGGGGATCGAAGCGGATCCATCCGTTGCGCTGGCAGAGGTCGAAGAGGGGCGTGCCGGGGTAGGGGACGATCACGGTGGCCTGCAGGTGATGCGCCAGGCCGTTGTGCATCAGGTAGCGCGCCAGCCGCAGGGTCTCGTAGGCGTCTTCGCGGGTCTCCCAGGGGTAGCCGACCATCAGGGTCAGCTGGACCTCCAGGCCCTCGGCGGCCGCCATCTTGCTGCCCTCGATGATCTGCTCGCGGGTGAGCTTCTTGTTCAGGATGTCCAGGGTGCGGTTGTTGGCGGACTCGACGCCTATGAGCAGCTTGCGAAAACCCGCCTTCCTCATCAGCTGGCAGTTCTTGGGCGTGAAGTAGTCGTAGCGGAAGTTGCAGTCGAAGATGATCTTCTCGGCGAACTTGCGCTCGATCATGCCCTCGCAGAGCCGGATCAGCCAGTTGCCCCCGGGCAGCGCGCCGGTGTCGTCGAAGATCTCCCGCGCGCCGTAGTCGCGAATCAGCATCTCCATCTCGGCCAGCAGGTGCTCGGGCGGCACGGTGCGGAAGCGCGGGTAGGTGGTGGTCCAGGAGCAGAAGGTGCACCGGCCCCAGGGGCAGTCGCGGCCGGCCATGGTCCACATGAAGGGCAGACGCTTCTTCCACTTCTCGTAGTAGAGGTGCGCGTTGGTGAGGTGGCGGTCGATCCAGGGCAGGTCTTCCAGCTTGCCTTCGTGGCGGTAGGGACCGGTGCTGGACCAGCTGCCGTCCGCCTGGCGGCTGACGATGCCCGTGCCCAGGTCCGTGCCCTCGTCCAGGTGGCGCGTGATGCTGGCCAGGGAAAAATCGTAGTCGCCCCCGGTGAGACAGTAGTCCACCGAGGAATTCTCCATGGACTCGTCGGGGTTGCCCGCGGCGTGGTCGCCGAAGAGCACCGTCTTCACGCCCGGTACGATCTTGCGGATGCGCTCGAGCATGGCCCAGTGCTGCCGCACCACGGGCGCCTTGGTCTCCAGGGCCAGCAGCTCGGGCTGGAAGTCGCGCAGCATCTTCTCGAACTGGTTCCAGCTCTTGCGCTCGGTGATGCAGTCGGCCCAGCTGACCTGGTGCCCCAGGTGCTGCAGGTAGGTGGCCGCGGAGGCCGGCACGCAGGGGTAGAGGTAGCTGGGCTGGTGCATCCACTGGAACTGGCGGTTCTGGGTCAGCATGGGGCTGCCCTTGCCCTCCAACGGTGGGTAGCTGATCATGACGCGCATGGCGGGAGCACCTCGGGGTAGCTGCGTGGCACAGGCTTACTGCCACGAAGCATAGGCGGCGTCAATGTACTGTGGGGCCGGGCGGAGGGTTAGCTTGCTTTGCGTAGGCTGCCTGCGCTCGTGGAGGTGAAAGTGAACGACAAGGTCATCGGCGTCTCGCTCTCCTTTCCCTGCCGTGTCGGCGTGGCGGACTACGAGCGGGAGATCGTGCAGCGCCTGCTGGTGGATTTCGAGGTCGAGACCGACTGGCGCCAGGCCGCCCTGCACGACGATCCCAGCCTGATCGTGGACTACCTGGCCATCAGCCGGGGCATCGCTGGCCTGCTCAAGGGCCGCAGCTACAAGCTGATCGAGGCGGTGGCCGAGGACGTGGCGCGCCTGATCTGCACGGAATTCCCCGTGATGCGCGTGCGGGTGCGGGTCACCAAGACCCCCTTCGACATGCCCAACGCCGCGGCCGTGGCTGTGGAATGCCAGCGCCGGCCAGAGGACTTCGCGGAGCGAGGATAGTGCTGGTCTTCTCCAACAGCGCCGTCAGCCTGGACGGCAAGCTTGGCACGCCGGGCTACGACCACGTCAGCCTGGGCTCGCGGGAGGATCTGCGCCGCATGAGCCTGCTGCGCGCGCGGGCCGACGCGGTGCTGGTGGGCGGTCGCACCTGGCGCGCCTGGTCGCTCCCCCTGGTGGAGGATCCCGCCGTGGTGCAGGTGGAGCGCGCCCGGCCCGTGATCAACGCGGTCCTGACCCGCAGCGGGCAGGGCCCCCGCCAGGGGCGTTTCTTCGACGATGCGCGCACCCGGCCCTTGATCCTGGGCGGCCCCCAGGCCGATCTGCGCGACTTTCCGGCCTCGGTGACCACCTGTCGCTCCGAGGGTCCCTCCACCGTGGCCTGGGCCCTGCAGGAGCTGCGGCGGGACCACGGCGCTCGCCGCATCCTGGTGGAAGGCGGTGGCGACCTGATCTGGCAGCTGCTGGAGCGAGATCTGCTGGACGAGCTGAACGTGACACTCTGCCCCGTGATCGTGGGCGGTCGAAAAGCCCCCACGCTGGTGGATGGCCAGGGCTTCGGCCCGCAGCAGCTGCGCAAGCTGCAGCTGATCGCGCACGAGGTGGTAGGCCAGGAGATCTTTCTGCGCTACCGCGTGGCTGGGAGCCGATGAACGCTTGCCGGCGTGATATGGGCCTCGCAGGTCCCTAGGTCCGCCCACGCCGTGCTGCGCGCGGCAGCGTCTTGGAGGTGCATGGTGTCGACCCTGCTGCTTTTCGCTGGATTCTCCCTCGCTCATGCCGCCGATCTGGACCAGGGTTGGTATCTGGCGGGCTCCGGACGTGCGGAACAGGCCACGCATATCGCCAGCCAGGCGCTGCAGCGGGACCCGCAGGACCTGGAGGCCCACCGGCTCTATCTCTGGTCGCTGGCGAAAGAGGTGCACGACGGTCCCCAGGTGGAGGCCCAGTACCGGGCCTGGGTCGACGCCGAGCCCGACAACGTGGCTGCCCGCGTAACCCTGGCCACCCTGCTCACCTGGCGCAATGACGAGCGCGGAGCCTGGTGCCAGGAAGTGCAGGCCCTGGTAGAGCCGCCACCCGAAGATCAGCTGGCGCACTTCTACGCCATCCGAGCCCGCTACGAGGCCGGCCGCCACTGCCCCGGCGACCAGGTCCCCGACCGCAAGAAGCTGATCGAGCTCTCCAAGGCCAGCCCCCAGGCTGAAGGCTACGGCCTGCAGCTGCGCCTGGTGAGCGAACCCGTGGACGAGGCCATGGCCGCCGATCTGAAGGCCTTCTACGCGGCCCAGCCCGAGCTGCTGGCCTTCGCAGCCGCCCTCTGGGGCGTGGAGCCCGAGGGACCCCAGCTGCAGCAGGCGCGCAGCGACGCCCTGGAGGCCGCCCGCCAGGGCCTGGCGTCCGAGTCACCCGTCCGCATCCACGCCGCGCTGCACGTCTTCCAGGAGGCGCGCGACGCCGGTGGCATCGTCTCAGCCACGCAGCGCTGCCTGTTGCTGGATCCCGACTGGCTCGGCACCACCGGCAAGATCGACGTGCGCAACAAGTGGGCCATGCGGCACGAGCGGCAGTGGACCCCCTGGCTGGAGCGCATCGACTGGGCCAGCCGCAGGGCCGTGCCCAAGGTGGCGGTCCAGGCGCTGCGCGACCTGGACGAGCGCATTCCCCAGCAGGGCCTGACCCGCGCCTACTACCAAGAGGCCCTCTCCGAGGCCCTGGATCTGGCGGGCCAGGAAAAGGCGGCCCTCAAGGCCCTGTACCAGGGTTGGCAGTCCGAGCCCAGCAACGGCAGCATGGCCAATGCCTACGCCTACACGGCCTCCATGCAGGGCCGCGAGCTGGGGCGCGCCCTCAAGGCCATCGACACGGCCTTGATCGAGATCGGCGTCTACGATCCCGAGTCCGATCCTTCCATCGAGAGCTACGACCAGTGGACCGAGAAGATGGCTCACCTCTTCGCGGCCCGGCTGGACACCCGCGCCTGGCTGCTGCACCTGCTGGGGCATCACGAAGAGGCCGCCGCCGAGATGCGGCGCGTGCTGCTGGTGGCGCGCGAGAAAGAGCCCATCTTCGAGCTGCACATGGGCCTGATCTATGCGGAGCTCGGGCAGGACGGCCCCGCCCTGGAGCACCTGGGCCGCGGCCTGGCCATGGGGGACTCCGACGAACCCGGGCTGGACGAGCAGGCGCGCCAGGTGGCAGAGGCCCTCTTCGCCAAGCGGCGCTGGGCGGCCGGGGGGCTGGATGCCTGGGTGAAATCACGTCTTCCCGATGGCTTCTTGGTGGCCGAGCCCACGCGTCCCGCCGACTATCGTGTCGGCGAGAGCTTCCCGGACGTGAACATCCTGCTGGACGAAGAGGAGCACGTGCTGTCCTTCTTCCAGGGACTGCGGGTGGTCTACACCTGGGCCAGCAGCTGCAAGGCCTGCCGCGAGACACTGGATGCGCTGGACCAACTGGCCATCGCCTACGAGCCCCAGGGTGTGCAGGTCTTCGTGCTGTCAGCCGATGAGCGGCCCTTCGCCGTGCAGTCCTACTGGGAGGGGGCCCCCGAGCACCGCTTCATCGAGGCCTGGGCCGGCCGCGAAGCGCTGGAGGCCACGGGCGCCGACGGCCTGTCCACCGCCTTCGTGATCGACGGCCAGGGCGTCATCCAGGGTTGCTTCCCGCGCTTCAGGGGGGCGGGCGACGAACGCCTCGCGCAGCGCCTCGACGCCTTGCTGAAGCCCCCGTCCGAGGGGGAGTGATCACTCCTCGGAGCGCTCGGGCTCCGCAGTTGTGGGCCCCAGCAGCGTGAGCAGCTCGCCGTCGGCGTTGCCGCGCCTGGCCAGCGTCTCCACCTCGGCGCAGGTCTGGGCGCCGCGCATCTCCATGCAGAGGTGGCGGGCGCGCAGCCGCACCAGCACGCAGCTGGCGTTCAGCGCCTGCTGCAGCTGTTCGGCGAGCATGGCGCCCAGCCGCTCCTGCACCTGCGGGCGGCGGGCGAAGTGCTGCAGCTGACGGGCGATGCTGCCCAGACCGCAGAGCTGCCCGGCGGGCCGGATCGCGATGTCCGCGCTGCCGAAGAAGGGGACCAGGTGGTGGGCGCAGAGGCTGTAGAAGGGCACGCCCCGCAGCACGAGGGGATCCGTGGAGCTGGTGGCCATGGGCGCCATGACGGGCGGCGGGCGGCGAGGATCGAGCTCCGCCAGGAACTCGAGGAAGCGGGTGGCCGTCGCCTCCATCTCGGGATCGTCCGAAAAACCCAGGACGGCCAGCACGGCGGCCATATGGGCCTGTGGGGTGAGATCTTCCAGGGTCCTGTCTCTCCTCGGCTCGCTCATGCGTGTGACATGGGAGATCAGACGGACGCGACCGTCCCTTCGTAGAAGCCGTCGAGGATGCGCTTGTGGTTGCGCTCCACCACGCGGCGCTTGATGCTGAGCTTGGGGGTCAGCTCGCCGGACTCGACCGTGAACTCGTGATCCAGGATGCGGAACTTCTTGATGGTCTCGTAGCTCGCCAGCTCGCTGTTGACGCCGTCCACCGCCTCCTGGATCAGCGCCCTGACCTGGGGCTTGGCGCTCAAGCCGGCGTAGTCGTTCCAGGAGATGGATTCCTGCTCCGCCCACTTGCCCACCGTCTCCTCGTTGATGGTGATCAGGGCCGAGCAGAAGTTGCGCCTGTCGCCGTGCACCACCACCTGGGAGACGTAGCCGCAGCGCGCCTTGAGCAGGTTCTCGATGTTCTGCGGCGCCACGTTCTTGCCGCCGGCCGTGACGATGATGTCCTTCTTGCGGTCGGTGATGCTCAGGAAGCCGTCCTGGTCGATCTTGCCGATGTCGCCCGTGCAGTACCAACCGTCCTCGGTGAAGGCCTCTGCGCTGGCTGCGGGCAGGTTGTGGTAGCCGCTCATCACGCCGCGCCCCTTGAGCAGGATCTCGCCGTCCCCGGCGATCTTGGCCTGCGAGCCCTCCAGCGGCGGCCCAACGGTGCCGAACTTGAAGTTGTCGGGGCGGTTGACGAAGGTGGCTGCCGAGGTCTCGGTGAGGCCGTAGCCCTCCAGGATGAGGATGTCGGCGGCGTGGAAGAACTCGGCGATCTCCTTGCTCAGGGGGGCGCCCCCGGAGATGAAGAAGCGCATGCGCCCGCCAAAGAGCGCCCGCAGCTTGCCGAAGACCGCGCGGTCGGCGATGGCGTACTTCAGCGCCAGCGTGCCGTGGGGCTCCTCGCCGCGCTGCCGCATGGCGCTGACCTGGCGCCCGATGCGCAGGGCCCAGCGGAAGATGGCGTACTTGGCCCTTCCGCCGTCCTTGGCCTTCTGCACCACCTTGTTGTAGACCTTCTCGAAGATGCGGGGCACGGCCGCCATGAATGTGGGGCGCACCTCGCCCAGGTTGGCCACCAGGTTGTCGATGTTGCCGTCGACCACCGTGGGTACGCCCATGCGGATGAAGGCCAGCTCCAGCACCTTGGCGAAGGAGTGGGACAGGGGCAGGAAGAGGTACTGCTTGTCAGAGGGCAGCAGCACGTTCAGGTTGTCGATGGCCTCGCCTTCGTAGACCCAGCAGTCGTGGCTGAGCATCACCCCCTTGGGCTTGCCCGTGGTGCCCGAGGTGTAGATCAGCGTGGCCAGGCAGTCGGACTCGATGGCGTCGCCGATGCGTTGCAGCTCGCCGGGATTGGCCTGGTCCCACTCGCGCCCCAGCTCTTCGAGCTGGGGCAGGTCGATCACCCAGTCGTCCGCGGCGCCCTGGTCGAAGCGGATGACCTTCTTCACGTCGGCCAGATCCTGGCGCACGGCGCGCAGCTTGGCCACCTGCTCGTCGTTCTCGGCGAATACCAGCACGGTGCTGGAGTCGGAGATGATGAAGGCGATCTCTTCGGCGGTGTTGGAGGGGTAGATGGTGGTGGTGGCGCCCGAAGCCGACAAGATGCCCAGATCGGCGATGATCCACTCGGGCCGCGTGCTGGACAGGATGGAGCAGCGCTGCTCGTCTTCCAGCCCCAGGGCGCGCAGGCCGCAGGCCACGTGGTGCACCCGCTGCCCCACCTCGCGCCAGAGCATGCTGCGCCAGGCTGCACCTTGCCGAGAGAGCATGGCCTCGCCGTCCGGAGTTGAGCTGACGCGATCGCGGAACATCTCGACGACGGACTTGTAGGATGCGCTGGACATGGAGGGGGCTCCGGCTGGGAGAGGCTGCGCCAGGGAGTGGGGAGCTCTTGTGAGGGGGGGCTGCACATATCACGTTGTTCGAGGCTTGATGGGCAAGGCCGTCCCGCAGGGTGCTACATTGCCCTGTCGAAGCGAGAGGCACTCCAGGCCATGGCTGCAATCAAGAGGAAGCCCGGCAAGCGCACGCGCGTGCTGTTCGTCAAGTACCACGAAGCGGCCGACCAACAGCCCATGTCCCGCAAAGCCGCGGAGAAGATGGGCATCTTCCCGAGCCTCTCCCTGGGCGGGCTGGCGGCCTGGCTGCGCCAGAATGGCTTCCTCGTCGGCATGGTTGACCTGCACGCGGAGAACATCCTGCCGGAGCAGGCCGCCGAGCGCATTCGCAGCTTCGATCCGCATGTGGTGGGGCTGACAGCCAAGACCCTCGGCTGGCCGGCCGTGATCGGGATCGCCCAGCTGGTGCGCTCGGTCGTGCCGCGGGCGCTGATCGTGGCGGGCGGCCCCCATATGACCATCTACCCGCGCGAGTCCTTGAGCTGGGACTGCCTGGACATCGCCGTAGTGGGCGACGGCGAAGAGACCCTGCTGGAGATCTGCCAGCGCCTGGAGGAGGGAGAAGAGCCCTGGGATGTGGCGGGCTGCGCCGTGCGGCGCCCGGACGGCGAGGTCCTGCTCAATCCCGCGCGGCCGCCGGTGAGCGACCTGGACCGCTACCCCTTCACCGCCTTCGACCTGATGCCCATGGAGCGCTACCACTGCCTGACGGTGCTCAATCCCATGGCCACCATGGTCACCTCGCGGGGCTGCCCCTGGCATTGCGGCTACTGCTCGCAGGTCTACTCCGAGAAGCTGCGCTTCCGCTGTCCCGAGGCCGTGGTCGAGGAGATGCAGTGGCTGGAGCGGCGCTGGGGCATCCGCGAGGTGGTGATGTTCGACGAGACCTTCACCATCGGCAAGAAGCGCATGCGGCGCTTCGCGGAGGAGGTGCTGCGGCGCGACCTGAAGGTGCGCTTCAACATCCGCGCCAGGGTGGACACGGTGGACCGGGAGGTGCTGCAGCTGCTCAAGCGCGCCGGCCTGCGCTCGATCCACATGGGCGTGGAGGCGGGCACGGATCGCCTGCTGAAGATCATGAACAAGCAGATCACCCGCGCGCAGACCGAGCGCGCCTTCCGCATCGCCCGCGAGACCGGCATCGAGACCCGCGGCTACTTCATGATCGGCTACCCCGATGCCACGCGCCACGACATCGAGCAGACCATCCGCTTCGCCACGGAGCTGGGCCTGGACTGGGCCAGCTTCTCGGTGGCCACCATCCTGCCCGCCACCGACCTGTACCGCATCGCCCGCGAGCGGGGCTATGTGCAGGGCGACCCCTGGCGGGCCTACACCCTCAACGGCGGCGGAGCCATCCCCCAGCTGGAGACCGAGACCTTCAGCGCGGCCGACCTGTCGCGCTATCGCACCCAGGCCTACGCCCGCTTCTACCTGCGGCCCGACCTGATCCGCCGCAAGCTCTCCAAGACCGAGAGCCGCGAGGAGCTGATGGAGATGGCCGGCGGCGCCGTGGTGCTGAAGGAGATCCTCAAGACCCAGCTGCTACGGCGCAAGCCGCGGGTGGAGGCGGGCAAGCTGGCCACGGTCTGAGCCTCAGGCCTCTTGTCGCGCCCCGGTCCCCATCATCAGCAGGCCCACCCCGCCCACGATCACCAGCACGCCCAGGATGCGCAGCAGCCCTGCGGGCTCGGCAAAGGCGTAGAGCCCGGCCATGAGGGGCATGAACAGCGCCATGATGGTGGCCAGGGGCGCCACCACGGCCACGCGACCGTTGGCGTAGGCCACCTGGTGCAGCGAGAAGCCGGCGATGTTGATGGCCAAGAAGAGCCAGAAGCTGGGCTCCAGCGCCAGACCCAGCAGCAGGGCGTTGAGCCGCAGGGGAGGCGGGCCCTCGAAGAAGACGCCGAAGCGCAGGCCCAACACCTTGATCATCACGGACACCAGGCCGAAGAGCAGGCCGGCGCAGGTGGCGAAGAGGATCTCGCGATTCAGGCGGGGCAGGGCGCGTCCGGGGCCCAGCAGCAGGCCCACGACCAGGGCGCAGAGCAGGACCACGGCGTAGACGCGCTGGGTGGCCTGGTCCAGGGGGAGGGCGGCCAACCTGGGCGTCGCCACCTCGAAGCCGGCCGAGGAGAGGCCCACCAGCCCGGCCCCGGCCATCAGGATGGCGCCCCCCAGCCACTCGCGGGCGCCCAGGCGCTCGCCCAGCAGGAGCACGCCTATCAGCACGGCCACCAGCAGGTTGAGGGTGACCAGGGGCTGCACGACCGTGATCTCGCCGTGGTGGATGGCCAGGAACATGAAGACGCCGCCCGTGGCGTTGACCGCCAGGCCCAGCATCCAGCTCCAGCTGCGCAGCACGCTGCCCATGACGCGACCCGGCTCGGCCAGCAGGGTGCGCAGCTTCAGGCTGGGCAGGGAGGTGGCCATTCCGTGCTTCTGCATGGCGGCGCCGGCGCCGAAGCCCAAGCAGGCGAGCAGGGTGTAGACCAGCCACATGGAGGGACCTCGGGCCGTGCAAGGGGCCCACCTATCACGAATCTTCCTGGGGGAGGGGTGTTCCCCTCCACTGCGTACGCCCCACCCCGCGCTCCGCGCTCCCCCTCCCCGCTATGTTCCCCACCGTGGGAGCGCCAGGCCGCCCCTGGTTTGGTGATCCAGGGACGACCAGGCTGGCCGGTGGGGAGCTATCCCTAGGCGCGCTCCGCGGGTGCATCCAGCGGGGTTTCGTGCGTCCGCAGCTGATCCGAGGGCTGCGACTCGGCCAGCACGACCCGCTCCACATCGCCCAGGTCGCGCAGCCTGGCAGGGCTGCGGAAGCCGGCGTCCGCCAGCAGCGCGGCCACAGCGGCGGCCTGGGTATGCCCCACCTCCAGTGCCAGGCCCAGGCGGGCGCGGGGCGCGGCGTCGCGCACCAGACGCCGGATGACCGCCAGGCCGTCCGCCCCGCCCAGCAGCGCCATGGGATCCTCGTGCTGGCGGATCTCAGGCGCCAGCTCGCGGTACTCGGTGTCGCTGACGTACGGCGGATTGCTCACCACCCAGTCCAGCGGTCGCTGGGACGGAATGGGCGCCAGCAGGTCGCCCTGCAGCAGGGCCACGCGGTCCTTGATGCCCAGGTTCAGGGCGTTATCCCGCGTGCAGAGCAGGGCGGTGGGGTTGCGGTCCACGGCGTACAGGCGCACGCAGGGGCGCAGCTTCGCGATGGTCAGCCCGACGCAGCCGGTGCCGCAGCCGATGTCGGCCAGGAACAGCGGCTCCTGGCGGTCCTCCTGGATGCGCGCCAGCAGCGCTTCCACCAGGGTCTCGGTGTCGGGACGCGGCACCAGCAGCGGCGCACGCACACCGAAATCGAGCCCGTAGAACTCCTTGAGGCCCAGGATATGGGCCAGGGGTTCGCGCCGGCCGCGGCGACGCAGCAGCTCGCGCACCACGTCCAGCTCAGCGGCGCTCAGGGGCCGGTCGTGCTGCAGGTAGACCTGCAGGCGCGGCAGCTGCAAGGCGTGGCCCAGCAACAGCTCGGCGTCGATGCGGGGTGAGGGGACGCCGCGCTGTCGCAGGTAGTCGGCGCTGAGCGCCAGGACCGCCTTCAGCGCTTGCATGAGTTCTCCCTGGCGCGTTCAGTCCCGCTGCTGGGCTTGCTGCAGCAGCTCCGCCTGCTGGTTGGCCTGCAGGGCGGTGGTCATCTCGTCCAGGTCGCCCAGCATGATGCGATCCAGCTTGTAGAGGGTCAGGTGGATGCGATGGTCCGTCAGGCGGTTCTGGGGGAAGTTGTAGGTGCGGATCTTCTCGGAGCGGTCACCGGTTCCCACCTGGGAACGCCGAGTGGCGGCTTCCTCGGCGGCGGCCTTTTCCTGCTGGGCCCGCAGCAGGCGGGCGGCCAGCACGGACATGGCGCGCGCCTTGTTCTTGTGCTGGGACTTCTCGTCCTGGCAGATGACCACGATGCCCGAGGGGATGTGGGTGATGCGCACTGCCGAGTCGGTGGTGTTGACAGACTGCCCACCGGGGCCGCCCGCGCGCATGACGTCGATGCGCAGGTCGGCGTTGTTGATGTCCACCTCCACCGGCTCGGCCTCGGGCAGGATGGCCACGGTGGCCGCCGAAGTGTGGATACGCCCCTGGGTCTCGGTCAGCGGCACGCGCTGCACGCGGTGGGTGCCGCTCTCGAAGCACAGGTGGCTGTAGGCAGCCTGCCCCGAGACCTTGCAGAGGATCTCCTTGTAGCCGATGCTGCTGCGCCCGCCGCCGCCGCCCACCGTGACCTCGTTGACCGAGAAGACCTCCATCTTCCAGCCATTGGCCTCGCAGTAGTGCGTGTACATGCGGAAGAGGTCGCCGGCGAAGAGGGCCGCCTCGTCGCCTCCCGTGCCCGCGCGGATCTCCAGGATGACGTCCCGCCCTTCGTAGGGATCGGGGGGCAGCAGCAGGAGCTTCAGCTGCTCTTCCAACTGCACGAGCTGCTCTTGCAGCAGGTCCATCTCTTCGCGAGCCATCTCCCGCATCTCGGGATCGTCCAGCAGGGTCTCGGCGTCCTCCAGCTCTTGTCTGGTCTTCTGCCACTTGCGGTAGACCTCGGCCAGCGGGAGCAGGTGGGCCAGCTCCTTGGAGAGCTCGGATGCCTTCCTGTAGTCGCACATCACCTCGGGTGTGACCTGCAACTCGCGGATCTCCTCGATCCTGTCCAGGACCTCGTCGAGTTTCTGAAACACGGCCTCTTCCTCGGAGTCAAGGGTGGGTCAGCCGAGGGCTGCTGGTGGGGAACTAACCCGCGCGGGCATCGATCACGGCGGATCCGGTGCGGAAGGCTGCGCCTTCCAGACCCATGTCCTGTCCCTCCTGGCCATGCTCGGCGGCCAACGCCGAGCTCAAGGCGGTGATGGCCACCTCCAGCTGGTCGTCGTCCGGGTGCTCGGTGGTGAGGCGCTGCAGCCAGAGGCCAGGCCAGGAGAGCCAACGGAAGGCGGCCAGGTGGTAGAAACGACTGGAGGCGCGGATCATCTCGTAGCTGATGGCCGCCACGGGCAAGGTGAGGGGCAGCTTGATGGCCACCTGCACCAGGTTGCGCAGCAGGCGGTTTTCAAGCGGGATCTCCGGCAGCAATGGAAAGACCCCCGCGAAGACCAGGATGGAGACCGAGACCACGAAGAGGATGAAGCTGGTCCCGCAGCGCGGGTGGAAGCGAGACTGGCGGCGCACTTGCTCGAGCTCGAGGGGCAGGCCCTGCTCGTAGGCGTAGATGGTCTTGTGCTCGGCCCCATGGTAGGCGAAGACACGGCGGATCTCGGAGCTGCGTCGGATCAGGGCCAGGTAGGCCAGGAAGATGGCCAGCTTGGCCACGCCGTCCACCAGATGGAAGGCGGGGCCCTCCACGTCCAGGGGGATGCCCGAGAGCCAGCCGATGCCGTCGGTGATCAGGTGGGGCAGGGCGACGAAGAGCGCTATGCCCGCCACCAGCGAGATGGCCATGGTGCCGGTGAGCGCCATGCGCTCGCCCAGGCTGGGGCGCGCCCCCTCCTGGCCCTGCTGGGCCTCCGCAGCGGGCCCGTCCTTCTCCGATTCCTCGACCTCTTCTTCCTCGATCGCGGCCTGCTCCGCTGACCAGGACAGGGCCTTCATGCCCACCACCAGCGCGTCGATCATCACGAACGCACCGCGGATCAGGGGCACGCGAAAGGGGCGGAAGCGCTGAAAGATGGGGCGGTAGGGATCGCAGCGCGTGCGGATCTCGCCTGTGGGGACGCGCACGGAGATGGCCAACGCCCTGGGGGCGCGCATGAAGACGCCCTCTATGACGGCCTGGCCGCCGATATAGGGCCGCTCGGAGGCATCCGCTTCGGGCATCGGTCCGCCCTAGGAAGCGTCCTCTTCCGGCATGGTCAGGCCCCACTTGCGCATGAAGCGTTCGACGCGGCCCGCCGTGTCGATGATCTTCTGCTTGCCCGTGAAGAAGGGATGGCACTGGGAGCAGATCTCGATGCGCATCGTGGGCTGCAGGGAGCGAGTCCGGAAATTGTTGCCGCAGACGCAGGTTACCGTGCAGTCGACGTATTCTGGGTGGATGCCGTTTCTCATGACAACTCCTCCGGGCACGCGTGACGCCGTCCGGCAGGGACAGAACCCGAAATTTCGGGGGGCCTATTCGCCCGTTTCACGCGATCTGTCAAGCAGCGCAGCATTGTCGGCGCTGCTGAGCAGGCCGCGGTGCAGCTTGTGCAGAGCCTGAACGGGGTCCGCACCCAGGGAGCTGCGCAGGTCGCGGCGGCTGGCGCGCTGCTTTGCGGACAGCAGCTTGTCCTCGTGCAGGCTGCCTCCTCGACAAAGATCGAAGCCCGGCAGCTGCCCCGGCAGGCAGAGGCCGGGCTCGAGCACGATATGGCAGTTCGCGGTGCCACGCAGCGCGGCAGCGACGGCCTCGTCGAGCGGATTGCCCTTGTCGGTGACCAGCGAAGCGATCACCGTCAGCGAGCCGGCTCCCTCGAGGTTGCGCGCGGATGAGAGCACGTGGCGCGCCAGGTTCAGCACGTGGGCCTCCAGCCCGCCGCTGCCCAGGCGGGCGGTGCCCCCAGCCAGCTCGTCTTGCGCTCGACAGAGGGCCGTGAGGGAGTCGAGCAGCAGCACCGCGCAGTCGCCAGCCTCGGCCAGGCGTCGTGCTCGCTCGCAGGCGATGGTGGCGGCCTGAGCGTGGCGGGCGGCGCCCTCTTCGAAGCTGGTGGCCACCAGCTCGCAGGGCTGGTTGCGGCGCAGCTCGGTGATCTGCTCGGGTCGCGCCTGCAGCTGCACACGCAGCAGGTGGCACTCGGGGCGCAGCTGCGCCAGGGCCTGGACGAGCTGCCCGAAGAACAGGTCGCGGCCGGAGCGGGGAGGAGCCTCGAGCAGCACGCGCTGGCCCCTGCCCATGGGGTAGAAGAGGTCCGCCACGCGGGGCGCCAGCAGGCCCTCTCCGCTCTCGAGCCGCAGGCGCTCGTCGGGGTGCGTGGGGGTGAGGTTGTCGAAGAGCAGCGGCCGGTCCTGCAGCTCGGGATCGTAGCCGTTGACCAGCTCGACCTTGATCAGGGCGAAGTAGCGCTCGTTGTCCTTGGGCGCCCGGACGCGACCCACCACCATGTCGCCGGTGCGCAGGTGAAAGCGCCGGATCTGGGAGGGCGACACGTAGATGTCGTCAGCGCCCGGCTGGTAGCCGGTCTCGATGGCGCGCAGAAACCCGAAGCCGTCCGAGAGGATCTCCAGCACGCCGCGGCCGCGCGTGACAGAGCCTCGCCCCAGCTTGCGGCACAGGATCTCGAAGACGAGATCCTGGCGACCCAGGCTGGTGGCTTTCTCGATGCTCGCCTCGTGCGCCATGCGAACCAGGTCGATAATCGGGCGTGACCGGAGGTCGTTGAGATCAGTTTCCATGGGGTTCTTGGGCGGGGATGGGCAGCCGGCCAGGGGAAAGCCGGGCGGAGGAGGGCTGATTATCAGGTGTTGCCGGGGCCTTGTCAAGGCGGAGGGCCCCCGCTGTCAGAGCGCCGCGCAACCTCGTAGACGCCGCGGTGGGGCGGGAGAAGGGATGGCGAGCCCCCAGTGGGGCTGGCAGGCGCCTAGCCCTGGGGCGCAGTCCAGCAGTGGCTGTCCCGGATGCGAAGCAGCTCGGTGTGTCCGGCATTGCAGGCCAGGGCGACCTCGAGTACCGCCCGGGCCAGGGCGAACTGACCGTCGGCCAGGCGCCTGCGCACCTCGCCGGCCAGGCGATCGGGATCGGAGCTCAAGGCGTCGGCCAGGGCCAGGGGGTTGGCCCTGCCGGTTCGGTGCGCCATGGCCACGGCTCGGCGGGTGGCCCGGGCCTTGGCCCTGATGTGCTCGAGCTGCTCGCGGTCGCCCTTGGGCATGCGGCGCGGTGCGTCCGCCACCAGGGCCTCCGCCACATCGGCGTAGTGCGGATCGCCTTTTTCGAGGGCCAACTTCAGCGCCAGAGAAGCGGCACGCAGCCGGGACGGGTGGTCTTTCGGGGAGGCCTGAACCAAGGCGAGCAGCCGCCCCAGCTCTGCCGCGCCAGATCCGAGGGCGTCATTGGATCCCGTCAAGATGCACCTTCTGCGGGTCGGCTTTGCTGGCCCATGGCAAGGGGTTAGGTCGGGAGGCGCCCTTGCCCGCCACCGTCGGGCACGTGCGCACAAACCTGGCACTTGCGAGGTTCGCCCATGGAACCTACCCGGTCCGGAGACGCCGCGCATGTCCGCGTGAGCGCTGAGTCCATGGGGCGCGATGACGCCGCTGCGCGCATCGCCGCCCTCGTCCCGGAGCTGCAGCGGCACAACCGGCTCTACCACGAGCGCGACGCCGCCGAGATCAGCGATCGGGAGTACGACCTGCTCTTCATGGAGCTGAGCATCCTGGAGGAGCGCTTCCCCCAGCTGCGGCGACAGGACAGCCCGACCCGCCGCGTGGGGGCCGCCCCGGTGGAGGGGCTGGTTCCCTTCCCCCACGAAGAGCCCATGCTCTCGCTGTCCAACGCCTTTTCCGAGCAGGATCTGCGTGACTTCGAGGAGAAGAGGGATGATCGGGGCAACCTGCGAGGGGGCGTGCGCTACCAGTTGGAGCGCGCAGGGCTGATCCGGGACGAAGCCGAGCCCATCTCCTACGTGGTGGAGCCCAAGCTGGACGGCCTGGCCATCGAGCTGGTCTACCGGGACGGCGAGCTGGTGGGGGCTGGCACGCGGGGAGACGGCAGGGTCGGCGAGGACGTGACCCACAACATCCGCACCATCCGCAATGTGCCGCTGCGGCTCTCGGGCGGCGTGCCCGCCGAGCTCTGCGTGCGTGGCGAGGTGCTCTTCCCGCTGGCCGGCTTCGAGCGGATGAACCGCGAGCGAGAGGCCCTGGGCGAGAAGACCTTCGAGAACCCGCGCAACGCTGCGGCCGGGACCGTACGCCAGCTGGATCCCAAGGTGTCCGGCCAGCGCCCCTTGCGCTTCTACGCCCATTCCCTGGGCTGGGTGCGGGGCGGCGAGGCTCCGATGAAGGAGTCGCAGGCGCTGGCGAGCTTTGTGGACTGGGGCCTCGAGGTCACCGGGCAGGAGCGCGCCGTGCAGGGCATCGAGGCCGTCATCGAGGCCATCCGCGAGCTGGGCAGCCACCGCTCCGAGCTGCCCTATGAGATCGACGGTGCCGTGGTCAAGCTCGACTCCATCGCGCTGCAACGCGCCATGGAGTCCACCTCGCACCATCCTCGCTGGGCCATCGCCCACAAGTACCCGGCCGAGCGCGCGCGGACGGTGCTCGAGGGGGTGGAGCACTCGGTGGGTCGCAGCGGCGTGATCACGCCAGTGGCGCAGCTGAGGCCGGTGAAGGTGGGGGGAGTGACCGTCTCCCGCGCCACGCTGCACAATATGTCCTTCATCGAGGAGCTGGGCCTGCGCATCGGCGCCACCGTCGAGATCTACCGCGCCGGCGATGTCATCCCCAAGGTGGACAAGGTCGTGCAAGACGGCCTGCTGTCCATGAGGCCGCCCGTCGCCCGCCCCGATATCTGCCCGGTCTGCGGAGCGCCAGTGCGGCTGGAGCGCAGCCGCGACGCGAAGGGGGAGCGCTGGATCGAGACGCTCTATTGTACGGACAACCTGGCTTGTCCGGCGCAGCTGAAGAGGGCCATCGAGCACTTCGCCTCCCGCGATGCCATGGACATCGAGGGGCTCGGAGTCAAGCTGGTGGAGCAGCTCGTCCGCAGCGGGACGGTGCGCTCGGTGGCCGGGCTGTACCGGGTGACAGACGAGCAGCTGCAGTCGCTCGAGAGAATGGGCGAGCTGTCCGCCAGCAACCTGCTGGAGCAGCTGGAGACCTCGAAGGGCAGAGGGCTGCAAAGGCTGATCGTGGCCCTCGGCATACCCGCCGTGGGCACCGTGGCCGCCCGTCAGCTCGCGATGGCCTTCAAGAGCTTCGAGGAGCTCGGCAAGGCCGATGAGCTGGCCTTGAGCGCCGCGCTATCGACGGCCGAGAAGGCCCTGGGGGCGAAACGAGCCCGTGAGCTCCACGAGCACCTCCATGCCGCCGACACAGAGGAGCGCCTGCGGACCGCCGAAGCAGAGGGGAGCGATCCCCGGAATGCGCTCCTGGCTGGCAGGTGCAGGGTCTTTTCGAGGCCGACCGGGGGCGAATGGTCTCTGACTGCGGTGGGAGCGGAGCGGCTGGATGGGCTCTTGAACAGGTTCCGCACGCTCGAGCGGATCCTCGCCGCGTCGGAGGAGGAGCTGGCGGCGGTGATACCCCTGCAGGGCACCGACACCGCTGCCGCGCTCCGCAGGTGGATCGACCAGCCCAGGAACAGGGAGCTGGTGACAGAGCTGGAAGATCTGGGCGTGTCACTGGACAGCGCGCAGTCCGAGCCGGCACCGGTACGCACCTCGCTGGCCGGCAAGACCTTCGTCATCACCGGCAAGCTGAGCGACCTGACCCGCGCCAAGGCCAAGGAGATGATCCTCGATGCCGGCGGACGGGTTACCGGGAGCGTCTCCCGGCGCACCGATTTTCTGGTGGCGGGCGCCAAGGCCGGCAGCAAGCTGGACAAGGCCCGCAAGCTGGGCGTCGCCATCCTGAGCGGATCCGAACTGCTCACCCTGCTCGAGGAAGACCCGTCTTGACGTGCCATCCCCATCGCTGTTGGGCCCTTCTCCTCCTCTTCGGCAGCGGCTGCCTGCAGGACTACCCCGTGCTCGGCAGCACGGCGCAGGCCTACGCCGAGGCGGTGGCCGCCGAAGCGCAGCCCGGCCTGCGCGCGGGTGTGGGCATGGCCGCCGTGGCCGCCGAGCTCTGCGCCTACCCGATGGATGATTGGGAGTCCATGACGGACGGGCGGCCGCCCCTGCCCGACGAGATAGCCGACTGGTTCGGCGTGGATTCTACCGCCAGCATCCTGTCGGTGCCCACCCAGGGACTGTACACGGTCTTCTACAGCGGCGGCAGCTTCTTCGACCAGACCATCGGCCTGCAGATCGTGGTCGTCACCCCCATGTCCAGCCTGACGGTCTACATCACCGATGGCAGCGCGGGCCAGGTCGCCGAGACCGACACCGACACCGACACCGACACCGACACCGACACCGACACCACCCCCCACC
>CAYVQL010000183.1:0-21962 GCA_964454135.1 uncultured Enterobacterales bacterium
GTCTATGTACCAGGTGCTGGCGTCGCTGGCGTCTTCCTCGTCGAGGTCGCCGGCCCAGTCGTTGTCCTTGCCGTCGCAGACCTCGACCGCCGCCGGGTTGACCGTGGCCGTGCCGTCGTCGCAGTCCGTGTCGTCGGCCGTAAGGCCGCTGGGGGCCTGGCAGGCCTGGGCGCTGGCGGCGGCATCGCCGTAGCCGTCGCCGTCGGCGTCCGCGTACCAGGTGGCGGCGTCGGCGGCGTCGGCGGCGTCGTCCTCGTCCGTGTCGCCGTCGCAGTCGTTGTCGATGCCTTCGCAGAGCTCGGTGGCGGCCGGGCTGATGGCGCTGTTGCCGTCGTCGCAGTCGCCGGTCTGCCGCGCGTAGCCGGCGGGCAGTGAGCAGGCCTCCACGGCGGAGGACTCGTCTCCGTAGCCGTCGCCGTCCGCGTCGGCGTAGTAGGGGCTGCCCACCTCTTCGTCGATCTCGCCGTCGCAGTCGTTGTCGGCCTCGTCGCAGATCTCCTGGGCGCCCGGGTAGCTGTCCGGGTCCTGGTCGTCGCAGTCGCTGGCGTCGGACACCCAGCCGGCGTCCGGATCGCAGCTGCTCGAGGCGTTGGCGGCATCGCCGAAGCCGTCGCCGTCGTAGTCGGCGTACCAGGTCTGGGCCAGATCCTCGTCCGTCTCGCCGTCGCAGTCGTTGTCCAGCCCGTCGCAGCGCTCGGGGGCGTCGGGGTAGGTCAGGTCGTCCTGGTCGTCGCAGTCGCTGCCGTCCTCCACGTAGCCATCGGGGGCCTGGCAGGCCTCCTCGGCCTGGTCCTGGTCCCCGAAGCCGTCGCCGTCGGCGTCGGGGTGCCAGGTGGTGGTCAGTCCTTCGTCGATCTCGCCATCACAGTCGTCGTCCAGCTCGTTGCAGGACTCTTCCGCGCCGGGGTGGATGGAGGCGTCTGCGTCGTCGCAGTCCTCGCTGGCGTCGAAGCCGTCGCTGTCCTCATCGACGAGAGCGGGCGCGCTGTCCTGGGTTGCGGCGCCGGAGTCCTGCTTGTCGCTGCGGCAGGCCGAACAGAGGATCAGGCAGAGGGAGAGGGCCAGACGCATGGGGACCTCCGGGGCACGGGTCGAGCATGAGTATGCCATGATTTGCCGATCCCTTGCCCCCGTGCCCCCGAAGGCGGGCCGGATGGGTCGTGGTGGGGCCGACGAGGCCCCTCATCGCCAGGTGTGGATGAACTCGATGATGGTCTCGGCGTACCGCTCCGGGTAGTTCGACATGGGGCTGTGTCCGGCGTCTTCGAACAGCACGAACTCGGTTGCGTCCGTGCTCACCCGCTCGTGGGCGTCTCGGCCGAGCTGGGCTGGGCAGACGAAGTCCTTGTCTCCGTACAGGAACAGGCTGGGGACGGTGATCTCGTGGAGACGTTCGGTGTAGGCGTGCTTCTGGGCGTCCGCATCGACCAGCCTCCCTGGAGCCCATCCCGACCAGGCCGCGGTGATCAGCGATGTGGGATCACTCAGGATGATGGACATCAGAGACTCCTCCCCCGTCGCGTAGCCCTCCCAGCTCTGGTAGACGTATTCTTCGGCATCGTGGGCGAGCCAGACGATGTCGACCGCCTCTTTTCGGCTGATCCCTTCCGGGACGGCGGCCTCGACGGTCGCGATGATGTCTCGCCACTCCTCCCTGTACCTGCTTCCGGCTTTGATCTCGGCGGCGCCGACCTCGAGCAGCATCTCCGCCGTGTAGATGTCGTTGAGCGGGTAGTCATGGCTCCCCGAGGCCTCGATCCAGCCATCCACGTCCGCGTCGGTGTCGAGCAGCGTCGCTGTGCCCAGCATGCCCCCCCATGAGTGCCCGTAGAGCCAGACCTCCTTGTCGTCGCCGTAGCGCGCGCGCAACGCGCGTACGAGGTTGGCGTTGTCCGTGGCGAGCTGCTCGACGGTCAGATCGCTGCGGCTGAAGGCCCCGTGCGACCCGCCCTGCCCCCGCTGGTCGTAGTAGACCATGGCGAACTCGTCCTCGATGAGCTCCGTGTCCAGGCCCATGTTGTAGTACACCGAGCTGCCAGCGGGTCCGCCGTGGAGCATGACGATCAACAGCCCGCTGTCGAGGTTTCCCTCCACGCGTACGGGCAGGTCGACGCCGTCGGTGCGAAAATACCAGGTATCTCCCTCGGAGCAGCCCAGGGCGAGAGCCAGCAGCAACAACATCACTCACCTCCCGAGAACCAGGCTCGGCGCACGCCGAGCTCCACGGTGAAGACCGGGGCGACGCCCGCGTTGTAGGGGGCCCAGACCGTCATGGTCGGGCGCAGGTGCCAGGCCAGGTCGACGCCTCGCGAGCGAGCCAGGTCGCGACCCAGGCCGAAGCCGATGGAGGTGGCGCTCATCCAGCGCCCAGCCAGGGCGCTCCCGACCAGCTCGTCGTTCTCGTCGAACTCGTAGGTGGTGCCGGCGTTGATGGCGTAGGTCACCCCCTGACCGACGAAGCCCTCGATGGTCCATCCCTTCGCCCTGATGCGACGTGCGTAGAGCTGCGCGCCGAGGGTCAGCGGGGTGTGGTTGCCCGGATGATGCCAAGCGGTGAACGAGGGTTCTACGAGCCACAGGCGATCGATGGTGCGCTCGATGCCGCGCCGGGTCCTGACGATCTCGCGTTCGGCGAGCGGAACCTCGAACCCCAGCTTCGCGCCGGGGCGCCAGCCCTGGGCGATGAGGCTGGTGTTCCAGGCTCCGGCGCTTTGCTCCGCGTGGCTGGCTTGGGCCATACAGGCGCCCATCAGCAAGAACAGCATGGGATTCTCCCTTCCTTCTTTGCGCCTTGCGCTGGAAGGTCACCTGGAGAACGTGGCAAGGGGAGAATCTGGGGCAGCTATTTCCGCAGCGCGCAGCAGCGCTTGTACTTCAGGCCGCTGCCGCAGGGGCAGGGATCGTTGCGCCTGGGCTCAGTCCAGTCGCGCCTCGACGAGAGCTGCCGCATATGCGCCGCCGCCGGTTTCCCCTGTAGGAGCAGGCCGTGCATGGCCTCGATATGCGGCCCGATGCGCTCGAAGAAGCGCCGGTAGCTCGAGCAGAAGTAGTTGAGCCCCGGCTCGCCGCCCGAGCTGCGCAGGGAGCGGTGCTTGGGGCAGCCGCCCCGACAGCTGGGCAGGTGCTGGCAGTCTCGGCAGGCGGTCGGGAGCTCGTCGCGCTTGGCCGCGCCGAAGGCCCGCTGGCGAGGATCGTCCGCCAGCTGGGCCAGGGGGGTGCGCAGCAGGTTGCCCAGCCGGTGCTCGGGGTAGACGTAGTGGTCGCAGGCGTACACGTCGCCGTTGTGCTCGACCACCAAGGCGTCGCCGCAGGTCTCGTCGTGGGCGCAGATGGAGCTGCGGCCCAGGTGACGGATGGACAGGGCCACGTCGAAGGGCTGCACGAAGATCTCGCCGATGTCGCTGCGCACCCAGAGGTCGAAGATCCCGCACAGGAAGGAGCCCAGCTCGTCCGAACCGCAGCTCCAGGGGGCCACCGGGAGCTGGCGGTCAGGCTGGGGCGGGCCGGCGAGCTCGCCGCCGTCCATGCGCTCCAGCAGCGGGATGAACTGCATGTGGGTGGCGCCCAGCTCCTTCAGGGCGCGGTAGACCCGCTCGGGCTGCTGGCTGTTGCCGCGATGGACAACGGTCATGGTGTTGAACGCGACCCCGTGGCGCCTGCAGCGCTCCATGGCGGCGGCCACGCGGTCGAAGCTGCCGCGACCTCCCCGATCCACGCGAAATCCGTCGTGCAGGTCGCGGGGGCCGTCGATGCTTATTCCCACCAGGAATTCATGGCGGGCCAGGAAGCGGCACCAGTCGTCGTCCAGGGCCAGGCCGTTGGTCTGCAGCGCGTTGGTGGCCTTCTTGCCCGGCGGCGTGTAGCGCGCCTGGAGCGCGACGACCCGCTCGAAGAAGGGCAGGCCCATCAAGGTGGGTTCGCCGCCCTGCCAGCTGAAGCCCACCTCGGCCGTGGGCTGAGTGCGGAGGTAGTCCCGCACGAAGACCTCGAGCAGCTCGTCGGACATGCGCGCGCTGCCTGTTCGATCCGGGTAGAGCCGCTCCTTCTCCAGGTAGAAGCAGTAGGCGCAGCGCATATTGCACCGGGGCCCGGCGGGCTTGGCCAGCAGGTGGAAGGGCTGCATGAGCGATGACCTCTGTTCTGGCGTAACCTGGGCCGCTGGGACCGCTTTCACTCCCCTTGGATTCCGGTCTCGACGTAGTCTATGTTGAGGTCCGCACGCCGGGGTGCCCGACTGGCACGGTTCCCCCGCGCCCCCTGCTGCCGGAGACGACGATGCAGACCCGAACGAAGCGCATCCTGGTGTTCGGCATGGCCGCCCTCGGGTTGGTCCGCAGCGCGCCCGCCCTCGCCAGCGGCCCCAACATCATGCTCATCATCGGCGACGACATCGGCGTCGACAACATCGCTGGCTACGGTGAGCACGCCGACAGCGCCATGACGCCCAGGATCGACGCGCTGGCCAGCGAGGGGGTGCTGTTCCGCAACGCCTGGTCCAACCCCATGTGCGCGCCCACGCGCGCCGGCATCTTGACGGGTCGCCACGCCTATCGCCACGGCGTGCTGACGGTGGGCTCCACATACGGCCACCTCGACGGCTCGGAAGAGACGCTGGCCGAGGTCCTGTCGGACGTCGGCTACGCCACGGCCCTGGTCGGCAAGTGGCACCTCGGGACCGACAAGGGGGAGCTGCCCACGGACCAGGGCTTCCACTACTACGCGGGCAACACCAGCGCGGCCGTGGACGACTACTACGACTGGGAACGCACCATCATGTCGACCGGGGCGGCGCCGCTGACGGTACGGATGCTGGACTACGCCACTCGCGTCACCACCGATGACGCCATCACCTGGCTGCGGGCGCAGACGGATCCCTGGTTCTTGACGGTGGCCTACAACGCCGCCCACACCCCTTTCCACGTGCCACCCGGAAGCCTGCTGAGCTGGCGGACGCGCGCCAGCCTGAACGGCGCCGTCGGCGATCCCTGCGACGGCACGGTGGATGACGAGGAGACCTGCTACCGCGCCATGGTCGAGGCCATGGACTCGGAGGTCGGCCGGCTGCTGGACTGGCTCACCATCAGCGGCCAGCACGACGACACCTTGATCATCTTCGTGGGTGACAATGGCACGCCGTCGAACGCCGTCATCGACGATGGCGTCTTCGCCAAGATCCACGGCAAGGGCACGATCTACGAAGGCGGCGTGAACGTACCCATGGTGATGAGCGGCGGCGCGAACCTGGGCCTGCTGGCCGACGTGGAAGAGAGCGCCCTGGTCCAGGTGCTGGACATCTTCGCCACCGTGGCCGACATGGCCGGCGGGTCGCCCGCGGCGGAGCTGGATGCCGAGAGCCTGCTCGGCTACCTGGACGGCAAGACGGCCGTCACCGAGCGCGACTACCTGTACACCGAGCTGTTCGCCGACCCGTCCAACCTGGATCGCTGGACCATGAGGGCCGACAACGCCAAGTACCTCTACAACGACGGCGTCGAGGAGTGCTACAACCTCAGCCGCGACCCTGGCGAGGCTGTCGAGCTCTACACATTGGGCCTGCCGGAGACCTGGTTCTGCGATGAGCTGGAGGCGCTGCGTCCCTGCGCAGCGGCCGACAGCAGCGATCCCTGCCCCTGAGAAGAGCCCCGCGCATCAGGGGGGAGCTGGCGGGGTCCGGACGAGGCTCGGCGGACCTTGAAGCGTTCTTGGCGTTCGGGGCCTCCGGCGCCTACCTCGCCACCTCCACCTTGTGGTACACCGTCTGTCCGCCGAGCATGTAGATCAGGTGCACGTCGCCGGCCTCGTCGGTGGCCACGGTGGGCATGCTGCCCTCGGCGATGTCCGTGGTCTCGCCGTGCACGCCGTCCAGGCCGAAGAACTGCAGCTTGACCCTCTGCTCCTCCTCTCGAACCAGCCAGGCTCCGCCCCCTTCCGCCTCTGCCCACTGGGGACCCCAGCGGACGTTGTAGCCCGTCGAACCCGTGACCCCGAGTAGGTCACCGGGCTCGTAGAGCATCCGGTCGCCGTCCCAGATGTTGATGCGGAGCATGCCGTCGAGGCCATCGATGGCCAGGTAGGCGGCCTCGGACACCTCGCGGTCCGTGCCCAGCCCCATGAAGTTGTCCTCTTCGTTGCCGGCGTAGGTGGCGGCGTCGCTCCAGTCCGCGGCGGTCCGCCCCTCGGCCTCGCGGACGCTGTTCTGGTAGCCCCCCGTGGTCAAGCCGTGCAGGCCGGGGTGGCCGTGGTAGGCCGCGTGCCAGACCCGGCGTTGCCCCTGCTCGGCGTGATCCGCCGCTGCCGCCCGGGATATGCGAAAGGTGCCGGTGGGCCTCTCCCCCAGGTTCGCCGAGAAGAGGGCTGTGCCGGATTCTCGGACCGAGACCGCGCCATCCCAGTCCAGGCGCTCCCAGGCTCCCTTGTTGACCCAGACCACGACGGATCCGTCGCTGATGTCGACAGAGAGGTTGCCCGAGGCCCAGTCCGGCGGGACCACCATCTGCCTGCGCTCGAAGACCGGGGTGCTGGGGCCGGTGCTCATGTTCCCGCGCGTGAGCACCGCGATGCCGCAGCCGTCGTAGTCGCCGATCACCACCATCACGCCCGAGATCCAGCTCCTGTCACTGTCCGGATCGATCTCGATGTGGGGATTGTTGCAGGTCCCGGCGGGGCTCCAGTGCTCCGAGAGCCTGAACTCGCTGCTGGTCCAGCTGCCGTCGGCCGCGCGGTCGTAGAGGAGCCAGTCGCCCGAGTTCTCGTCGGTCAGGACCACGGCATGGGGCAGGCCGGCCGCATCGATGGCCAGCGAGGGCTTGATGCCGCCCGCCCCCACGGTGACCAGCTCGGCCGCCGGATCCGTCACTACGGGGGGCGCGCTGCGCTCATCGCTGTCTGTGCCATGGGTGTCGGAGCTGTCGCCCTGGCTCGTTTCGTCCGTGTCCTGGTGGGGCGCTGTCCCCACCAGCACCGGATCGCGACTGCAGGCGCCGGCGATGGACGCCGCCAGCACTGGGCTGAGCCACCAGGATGAAGCTGGAACGCTCCGGGACAGTCGGCTATCCCTCCTCGCCCTCGGACACCCCGGCCTCCATCCTGTTCTGCGCGCGGTGGTATTGCTTGCGCACGATCTCGGCCGCCACCTCGCGCGAACCCAGGCCGAAGGCCAGGGCCGTGGCCAGGCAGAGGCCGCCGAAGAGCAGGGCGAAGGTCATCAGCACGAAGTCCTCGGCCACGTCCAGGTGCCGCACGGCCGCGGTCGCGGCCAGCACCAGTACGCCGTAGTAGGCCACGGTGGCCAGGCCCTTCTGCAGGTCCGCGTCGGCGTCCCGGCGCGAGGCTATCAGAGCTCGCACGGCGTTGGCGACGGCAAAGCCGATGCACAGGATGACCGCTGACACCGCCACGTTCTTGATGCCGTAGGACATCAGGTCGTTCAGGTAGGCGGCCCATGTGTCCAGGGCCAGGTTCTCGAGCACCTGGGCCAGGGCCATCAGGATGATGCCCACCTGGACGAAGATGCCCACCACCCTGCTGGGGGTCTCGAACTCTTCCTTCTCGGAGAGCTTGCCGAAGCCGATGCCCTCCATCAGCTTGTCGAAGCCCATGCTCTGCAGCACGCTGGCGACTACGCCCCGCAGGACCTTTCCAGCCAGCACGCCCACGGCCAGCAGCAGCCCCGAGACGGCCAGCTCGGGCAGCAGCTTCCAGAAGCGGGCCATCATGTCGGTCAGCGGGACCGAGAGGGTCTCCAGGCCCAGCTCGTTCAGCGCCGCGATGAGCGCCTGCAGCATGACGAAGAGGTTCACCAGCAGGCCCATGACGCCGCTGGCCTTGCGCTTGCCGAAGAGCGGATCCATCTTGACGCGGGCCACCAGCTTGTCGAAGCCGGCCGTCTTCAGCACGTTCATGACCACGGCGCGAGCGATGCGGCCCAGCACGTAGCCGCCAACCAGGATGACCACAGCGACACCCAGGTGCGGCAGGAAGCCGACGACGGTCTCGATGGCGCCGCGCATGGACTCGGCGATGGGACCGATGTTCAGGGCGTCGGCGGCCGAGGCCAGACCCACCAGCATCACCAGCCAGAAGACGGTGCGCCCGGCGTTCTGGCTGAAGGCCAGGTCGGGCTGCTGGTCGGCCTCTTCGGGTGCGTCGTCTTCGGCCTGGGACAGCTCGGCGAAGCGCTTGTCCACCCCGGCCTTGTCCAGCACCGTGCGCACGATGGTCTCGAGCACCTTGCCCGCCACCACGGTGGCCACCAGGATCAGCGCGGCCTTGCCCACGTAGGGCAGGGCGCCGGTGACGGACTCCAGGAAGTTCTGGATCGGCGCGGCGGCCTGGGAGAAGCCGGCCTTCTCCAAGGCGATCACCGAGACGAAAAGGCCAAGGGTCCAGAAGACCACCTGGCTGACCACCTTCTCGAGCTTGTTGGGCTCGCCGCCCTCCAGCAGCGTGCCCAGGCCCAGCTTCTCGGCGATCCAGTCGTCTACTCTGGTCCTGATCAGGCCCTTGAAGACCAGGTAGGACAGCAGCTTGGCCGCCAGCCAGCCCAGTAGGAAGTAGCCCAGGCCCAAGGCGAGGGGCTTGATGGCCTCCCAGAACTGGGACCAGGCGCCGCTCATCAGCGCGTCCCACATGTCGGGCTGGGCCTCGGCGTCGGGTGCGGCCTCGGCCTCGGCGGGCTCGGGGGCGGGCGCCACGGGGGCCGGCGCTGCCGGAGCCTGGGCTGCCGGGACCGGCACTGCAGGAGCCTGGGCTTGGGGAGCCGGAGTCGCGGCCTCGGCAGGTGCGGCCGCCTCGGGCTGGGCCTCGCCAGGGGTGGCCTCGACGGCCGCGGCGGGCTCGGGAGCGTCCTGCGCCAGCGCAGGAGCGAGGAAGAACGTGAACAGCAACAGGAGATGGACCACGAGTGGCCTCCGAGATGAGCTTGGCCTGCGTTTGCGACCGTGGGTGTGGACCTGCGGGGGCAGGGATGCGAAAGCCATAACGGTAAAGCCACTTTTCGCCAACCGGTTTGACAGGGGGCACCTGTCGTGGTCGGTCGAGTCAGCTTTGGGCCCTGGCAGCCTGAGGAGGCTCTGTTCCGGGCAGACGGCCAGTGGTGCTGACCGCAAGTCATGTAGTTCTCTCCAAATACTGCAAGTCCAGATTGTGTAAAGACCGCCGGTCATGTTAACATCAGCCTGCGAAAGGCGGAAAGACCCATGACTCCACGGGCCCTGAACGAGGAAGAGAAGCTCGCCAAGAAGCGCGAGATCGTCGAGATCGCCGCGCGCCTCTTCCACGACTCTCCCTTCTCTTCCATCACCATGGCCCAGATAGCTCGCGAAGCTGGTGTCGCGAAAGGAACCCTTTACCTCTACTTTCGAACGAAAGAGGAGCTCTTTCTCGATCTGCTCCTGGATCGGCTGGAGGGCTGGTTCAGGGATTTTGGTCCCATGTTGAGCATGTTGCCCGGCCCCATGCACCCGCGGGACCTGGCCAGCGTGCTGGCCACCGCCGCGACCGTGCGCCCCGATCTGGCGCGCCTGATCGCGCTGCTGCACGGCGTGCTGGAGCAGAACATCTCGGTGGAGCAGGCCCGTGAGTTCAAGAGTCGCCTGCTGCAGCATTCCTTGGGCTTCGGCCAGGCCCTGGAGCGCATCTTCCCCATGTTCCAGCCAGGCGATGGGTTGCACTTCTGCCTCTACTACTACTCCATCGTGGTGGGGTTGCACCAGATGTCCAATCCCGCCCCGGATGTGGTGAAAGCGATGGATACACCGGAGCTACAGGTGATGCTGATCGACTTCGAGAGCCACCTGACGGGCATCCTGACCGGCCTGCTGGGAGGCTGGTGGGTGGGCGGAGCGCCCCACGCGCCCTCCATGGATTTTTTACAGCATCCAGGCAAGGACTTGACAGGCGGGACTTGACTGCCGACCGCGGGTCATCTACATTTGACCAGTGGTCAAGATCAGGAGGCCGCCATGATCTATCCCCGCAAGCGCGTGCCAACCGGCGAGCCCGAGGAGCTGCGCGCAGCTAGACCGTCTTCTCGGAACCGTTCCGCCCAGCCTGCAGGACCGCTGCAGCGCGTAGGTCGCGTGCTGCTCATGCCTGTGGCTGCCACGGCGAACCCGGGGCCACCCTTGTTCTACGGCCTGCCCCTGCAGATGTTCTTCTAGCCGGACTCGTCTCAATCGCGCAGCTCGGTGCTCGTCGCTTTCATGATGACCGCGGCGATGTTGCTGGCCAGGATCTCGTTTCCCCTCTCCGTGGCGTGCCCGAAATCGCCGTAGCAGTGGTCGGCGAAGATGGTCTCATAGGGCTGCTCGGCGAGAGCCTGCTCGAAGCTGGCTTCGTTGTCGACGAACCACACCGTCTCGGGCTTCCGGATCAGCGCGCGCAGCTGATCGAGGGGTCTTCCCGGGTACTGCGCGGCCACCAGGATGATGCCACGATCGTCCAGGGTCGACTGCAGCATGCGGTAGTTGCTTCGTGTGATCTGGGCTCCAGGCTCCGCGCCGCGCAGCTCATGCGCCTGGCGCTGACGCTGTCGTGCCTGGTCGGTCTCGCCGCTGCGTTCAAGCTCGCGCGCCAGCCAGCCAGCCAGGAAGGCGGAGTCGGGGTAGCGCTGCAGGGCGCGCGCGAGGAAGCGGTGCAGCCCGGCGTCCGGCTCGTGTCGGGCGTAGAAGCCGGAGAGGCCGCGGAACAGCTCCGGCAGCTCCTGCTCTTCTGCCCAGGGCGCCTGGTCTATGGCGTGCTGGAAGACGGCCAGGGCCGGACCGGTCTTGGCCTGGGCCTGGAGGCTCTCGGCCAGGATCACGTAGTCGACGACCGAAGTGGGATCCGTGCGGAGCGCTCTGCGGGCCGTGGCCTCGGCCTCGGCGTAGCGCCCGGCGATGCCACTCCTCATGGCCTGCATGGTCATCGGTGAAGGGGGAGCTTCGTCGACCGCGGGCCCTTCCGCGCCGGGCACGATGACCACGATCCTGTCGGTGGGCCCCTCTTCCGCCTGGAAGAAGGGTCCTTCCGACTCCATGCGCAACCGGGGATCGGGGACAGGGGCGGATCCGTCGCCATGGCGGCCGGATGGCGGGGGCGGCGGGATCCTGGAGTCTGACCGGGGTTCTTCCGTCGCGGCGAGCTGGTCGCGCAGTAGGGCGATCAAGCGATAGGTCTTGAAGAAATAGGGGAATCCAGTCTTCTCCGTTGTGGGGTCCGAGCGATGCAGACCCGCCAGCTCTACGCCGTCGTTGGCGCCCATCATGGTCACCACGACCTGGGGTTGGTAGCGCTCCAGGTTCTCCTCCAGGTGGGCGATGATGTAGGAGCTGTCGATGGAGGGCACGCCGCCGTTGATCACGGTGAATCTCTCGCGGCCCGCTCTGTCGTTCAGGATGCCTTCCAGCAGTGGCGGGTAGGCGATGTCCAGCTCTCCACGGCCGCCGATGGCGGTCGTGGACTCGCCCAGGCACAGGATGACGAGCTCGCCACCCTGCTGCAGCGCAGCTTGGTTGCGCCAGGCCTGCAACGCGAAGTAGAGCTCTCCGCCCGCCCGCAGCGTGAGCTCCAAGCCGACAAGGAGAAGCGCGGCGCCCAACAGGGCCGCTGCGATCTTGCCTCTCATGCCTCGCATGGCCGCGTGCCAGCCTCCTGTTGGGGGCGCCATGATAGCACGCGGACCGGCGTTGCGGGCCCTGCTGAGGCGTGGCGGAACCGAACGGCGCGCTAGCGTGGAGGCGCACCACACATGCGGCGCACCTGCTCGAGGATCGCTTCCTTGCGGGCCTGGACGGTCTCGGGCTCGAAGATGTCCGCCTCGAGCAGCTCGCCGGAGACCTGGGGCACCGAGAAGTAGGTGAGGTGGATGGAGGCGATGGTCAGGGCCAGCTGGTGGGGGTCCTGCAGCGGGATCTCGCCTGCCAGCATGCCCGCCTGGTAGAAGGCCGCCAGGCCGTCGAGGGTGCCCTGGATGGCCTGGGCCCCCGGGCCCTGCAGGAAGGGCCCGCCGTCGAGCAGCTCGCGCAGGAGCACCCGGGCGGATCCGGGGTGGGTGCCGAAGTAGTCGTTGGCCATGGCGCCCAGGCGGTCCAGGCGCTCGAGGAACGGGCCCCGCAGCAGGCGAGCCTCGCTGACCAGGGCGGCCAGCTCCACGCTGATTCCCGCCAGGACTTCCAGGTAGAGGGCCTTCTTGGTGGGGAAGTGGTGGAACAGCGAGGCCTTGCGCAGGTCGGCCGAGCGCGCGATCTCGGCCATGCTGGCGCCGGCATAGCCGCGCTCCGAGAAGGCCGTCAGGGCCAGGGCCAGCAGGGTCTCGCGCGCGATGGGGTTGCGGGGTCGCCCGGGGCGACGCTTCTTGCCGGGGTTTGCCACGATCACCTCTGTCTGGTTGCCCGCGCGTAATATCTATCGTCTGGAAGATAGATACCTCCTCGGCCGCAGAAGAACAAGCCTGAGGATACGGGGTGCGTACTGGATAGTTCCCCGCCAGCCAGCCTGGTCGTCTCTGGAAAATGAAACCGGAGGCGGCCTGGCGCTTCCACGGTGGGGAACATCGTGGGGGAGGGGGAGCGCGGAGCGCGGTATGGGGGAGGGGGCCTCCCCTCCCCCATCTATTTTCATGACAGCTGGAGCGAAAGATGGCTCTCTCCACGGTTGCGCGGCTGGTGCGGACCTTCGCCGGCCCCTGGTTGCGGCGTCCCGCCACGCCGCGCCGGGCCGTGGTCGCCCTGACCCGGCGCTGCAACTGCCGCTGCGCCATGTGCCGCTCCTGGGATCTGGACCCGGGAGAAGAGATGACGCCCGAGGAGGTCGGGCGGCTGATGGCCTCCATGCCGCGCCTGGCCTGGTTGGATCTCACCGGGGGGGAGCCATTCATCCGGCCGGACGTCGAGGAGGTGTTCCAGCGGGTGCTCGAGAACACGCCCAGCTTGTGCGTGCTGCACTTCCCCACCAATGGCTGGTTTGCGGAGCGAGCCGTGGCCTGCGCCCGGGCGGTCAGGAATGCGCGGCCCGAGGTGGAGCTGCTGGTCACGGTGAGCGTCGACGGCCCGAAGCTTCTGCACGACGTGCTGCGGGGGCGCCCGGGTTCCTTCCGCCGGGCCCTGGACTGCTTTCGTGCGCTGCAGGGGATCCCAGGGGTGCAGGCCTATATCGGGACCACGGTGGGATCGCGCAACCGGGACAGCCTGGCGGAGCTGGAGGCGCAGCTGCGGACCGAGCTGCATCCCTTCGACGCACGCAGCTGGCATTGGAACCGCTACCAGGTCTCGGCGCATTTCTTCGGCAACCAGGCAGCTGACGGTGGAGCGGGGGACGATCTCTCGCTCATCCGTGCGCACCTGCGCCGCCGCTGGCCTCCCCAAGACCCGGTGGACCTGATGGAGCTGGCCTACCTGGTGAACCTGCACGCCTGGCTCGAGGGAGCCGGCCTGGGCCTGACCTGCCAGTCCCTGCACTCGGCCTGCTTCGTGTCGGCCGACGCCCGCCTCTACCCTTGCCATGTCTGGGACCGGCCCCTGGCTGATCTGCGGGAAGAAGACTTCGACCTGGCGCGGCTCTGGGCAGCTCCCCGGCTACGCGCGGTCCGCGCCGCCGTCCGCCGCGGCGCCTGCGGGGGCTGCTTCACCCCCTGCGAGGCCTATCCCGCCTTGGCTGGCTCCCCCTTGCGGGCCGCGCTGCTCAGCCTGGTCCGGGGCGGACGGCTGGCATGGGGGCCCAGGCGGTCCGCGGTGGCTTCTAGCCCCGGCCCCCGCGGTTCCGGGTCAGCTCGTCGATGAGGCGCTTGGAGCGTGGGTCCGAGAGGGGCTTTTCGATCAGGCTCAGTCACTCTGGAAGCGGTAGAACTCTTCAAGCGCCATCACACGGCCAAAGGCGGCCCCCATGGGGCTCTGCAGCTCCCAGACCACCTCGCCGCTGGGGAGGACCTCGCGGATGATGCCGCTGGTCCCAAAGGCCAGCAGCCGGTTGCCGTTGGCCAGCATCCTGGCCGAGCCCTGGATCTCGGCGGTGAAGCCCTCGCCCTTGCCATGGGTCCAGATCTGCTCGAGGGTCTGCGTCTCATCGTCGAGGGCGTACTCCGCGGCGATGATCTCCATTTCGGAGCTGATCATCAGCAAGCTGCCCTGGGGAGTCCAGGTGGGGTCGTGCTGGAACGAGAAGCCCGTGTTGCCGGCTGCCGGCACGTAGACCGGCGTGTCCTGGCCGAAGATATAGCCCTCCAGACCGCCGATCTGGCGTACCAGGCTGGCTGTCTTCGTCTCCAGGTCCAGCTGCAGCTCCAACACGGCGCTGACGTTGCGGAAGGAGGCCAGCAACAGGTCCGTGCGCTCGTCGTAGCTCAGGGCGTTGCCGTGGGTCCAGTCGAAGCCCTGCGGGTAGAACGGATCGTACCAATTCTCGTGCTTGACGGGTTCGGCGTAGTCCCAGGTGCTGAACAGGGTGCAGGTCTCGCCATCAGGGGTCAGCAAGACGATGTCGTCCCCTACCACGGGCACCGGCTTGCCCAGATCCTCGTCGTACCAGTCCTGCACGTTGATGGCGAAGTAGACCACGCTGTCGTCCGGCAGCTGCACGAAGGCGTGGTGGCCGAGCTCGGTGGGCGTCTGCTCTGCGAAGCTCTGGTTGAAGGCTGTACGATGGATGGTGCTCGCGTCCGTTTCCCTGTCGTAGGCGAAGGTGTTGTAGAGGATCCCCGCTTCCAGCAGGTCGGGCGCCACCTCGCCGATGGTCGTGTCGGGATCCCCCTGCTGATACCAGAGCCACTCTCCGTCGCGGTTCACGGCGAAGATGGCGTTGGCCCCCAGCAGCGAGCCCAGCAGGAACTCGTCGTCGCTGGTCTGTTGGGGGTCGTGGACCGTGACCTGGAAGTCGGGCAGCTCCGAGGGGACGCCTCCGGTCACGATGGAGCCCTGCTCGCCCCGTTCCCCGTCCGGCAGGCTGGTCACGGCGCGGTAGAAGACCTCGGTGAAGGGAGGCAGGCCTATCAGCTGGTGGCGGTGGTCGGTCTTTCCCGAGATTGCGGGCGTGCTGCGGTCGAAGAGCGGTGAGAGGCCGAACTCCACCCAGGAGGCGGCGGCCTCGTCGCTGGTCCAGGTGAGCTCGACCATGGTGCTCATGTCTTCGGAGAGCTGCGCCTCCAGATCGCTGGGCGCTGCGCAGCCTGCCAGGGCTGCGGCCACGAGGCCGAGCCACGGTCTGGCGTGAAGGGCGCTGGTGCGGACGAGGTCAGAGATAGGATCACCGTGCTCGGAATCGACACGCATCGTAGCGTGCCGGCAGGCCGCTGTCTGTCAAGCGGACGCTGAGCAGCAGCGGGCGGTGCGGAGCTTCGGTGTCCCAGGGTGGCATGGGTGCTATAGTGTCCCGAGAACGGTCATCCGAAGCGCTCTTCAGATGAGACAGGAGCTCTCGTTGTCAACCAAGCAGAACCTCGACTCGGCCCCGGCGGAGCTGTACCTGCGCCCCATCGAGGGCATGGCCCGCTGGCTGGGGGCCCGCCTGACCGCCGCCACCCTGGGCGCCTTGAGCATGGTGGAGCTGCCCCAGGAAGAGCGCAGCCGCATGCTCAACAGTCAGAAGGACTTCTACCGCAGGGACCGCTACGTCCATCCGCGGCTCGAGCGCGACAGCTTCCGCCTGCGGGTCGTCGGGACCAGCAGCCCCGGGGCGTTGAGCTACGAGCAGCTCTGCGAGCTGCCCCAGGCCGACGTGGCCTGCGTGGCCGAGTGCGCGGGTAACGGCAACCACCTGATGGGCTCGGCCGGCCTGATGGGTCAGGCCCACTGGCAGGGGCCCAGGGTCATGGATGCGCTCGAGGCCTGCGGAGGACCGGGCGACGCCCGCTTCTTCGCCTTCCGCGGTGCCGACAGCAAGGGACCGCTCTACCCGGCCTACCACTACGGGCTGTCTCTGGAGGAGTTGCGAGAGTCGGGTGCCATCCTGGCGCTGCGCCACAACGGCGAGGTCCTCACCCGGGCGCGCGGCTTCCCCGTGCGCTTGGTGGCGCCCGGCATCTACGCCCAGAGCTACGTCAAGTGGCTGGTGGCCATCGAGGGTCTGACCGAACGCCACAAAGGCATCTACAACGACGTGCTCTACAACAACAAGCGCCTCGAGGACGGGCACTGGGTCAAGGAGCAGGCGCGCTGGATCTCCCTCAAGTCGGTGCTGACGCGCTGCCTGCGGGTGGAGGGCGGCTGGGAGCTGGTGGGGTGGGCCTGGGGTGCGGGCCTGCCCATCGAGAAGGTGTTGGTCACCACCGACGGCGGCGAGAGCTGGCACGAGAGCCGGCTACGGCGTCTGCGGGACGTGCACGAGCTGCCCGACGGCGCGGACAAGCACGCCTGGACCGAGTTTCGGTATCTGTGGCCAGAACCGGCCAAGGGCCGCTACCGGCTGGCCTGCCGGGCCGTGGCCGAAGGCGGGCAGATGCAGCCCTTCGAGGAGCCCGAGGATGTGAAGGGGCATTACGACCAGGTGCGGGTGAAGTGGCGGGTGGTGGAGGTGCCTTGAGGGTGGGGCGGGGCAGAAAATTGGAGCGCAGTGTCGAACCGTTCATAGCAGTTCCCTGTTGCCCGCTTGATTCGAAGCGAGAACCTCCGTGCGCAATGTCTTCGTCGAGAGCGGAGCCTATCGAACTGCTATCGAGCCACCGGGCTCCCGAAAAGAGCCTTAGATTTCTGCCGCGGCGAGGTCAACCAGCCCGCGGAGCATTCCCTCGTCGCAGCCGCCGGCCTCCAGGTATTTTCGCAACGACCGTAGGACGGGCCCTCGCTGGCGTCGAAACGAGCGCGGCATGCGCTGTCGCGCGTGGGTGTTCTGGATGATGGCGGCAGTGCAGTTGGAACCGTATTTGGCTGATAGGCGGTTGAATAGGTGCTTCGCTGCGACGCAGGATTCCTGTTTGGCGCTGCTGGCGGAGCCAGGCGCGTCGGAAGCAGTCAGCAGGTTGAGCATTTCATGCACGAGGCGGGCGACAGAGATCCTGCGGTTGGGGCACGCCTCGAAAAATCTCTCGGTCCACCAACGGGCACGTTCGTACTTGGGCGTAGGGGCACTGCGCGTGTCGACCGATGAGCGCGCACGGGCCAGGTCCATAGCATCGACAGGGGAGATTCTGCAGGGATCGAGCCCTTTCGGCCCGATCCAGTTGCGGCCGTCGAGGGTGCAGCGAGGATAGCCTCCGTCGCGTGCGACCTTGTTCACCTGTTGTCGAGCGTACTGGTAGTCCGGGTCCAGGGAGCGGGCGAGGTCAAGGAGGTCCTGGGCGATGCGGCGCTGTAAAGCTGCCATGAGGAAATCTCCCTCCTTGCCACGAGGAGCCCTCTTCAGGTAGGGAATCCGCGCCCTCAGCCACTTCACCGATAGGTATTTCTGCTCCCAGCGGCGGTAGAGATCGAAGTGGCGTAGTAGGATTATCGGAGTGGCGACACCCAGGAGGTCTCTCTCCCGCCGGCCCATGTAGGGCTGGAAGAGGTGGAAGTAGGGGGTTCCCACGCGATAGACGAGGGCTTCCAGGAGGCTGAAAAGCTCTGTTGGCAGGTCCGAGAGATCGACGCCATCACGGTCATACCAGGAGAGAAGCGCGATGCTGACTGGGTGGGGATCGGGGACGGCCATTCCTACCTCTCGAGATATGCCCCAATCCCATTGCAAGCGTCGTGCCAGGTTCTCGGCTGCGCATCATTCCTGATCAGTCGCCGATACCGACGGACGGGCTTGGCCGCGTGGTCAGCCTGCTCGTGCCAGAATAATCGGCCTTGACGCCGCCGCCACGAATACTGCGTAGGATGGGCGGTCGCCTCGCCTACGGTAGACACCTGTTGCGCACTCCCATCTTCCGCCCGGCAGCGTCCCATCTGCCTCTGCTGTTTGGTCGAGCATCTTCGGCGTGAACTTGAGGGTAAGGGGTGATGCGCCAGGGGGGTAGAGGGCGAATGTGGCGATGGTCCATGCCTCCTGTGAGTTACTGGCCAGGCTCGCCGAGAGCGAGTCCCTGTCTCGCTGCAAGCGGAGCGACCAGATACCAAACCCGGAGGCTGCCCAAGCGAGGTCCACGTTCGAACTGCGGAATCCGAAGGTGGAAGTGGGAGCGCTTGCGAGTAGATCGAGGTCGTTGGGGCCAGGGCCGCGGCCAGACTGGATGTCTTTGACGAGCCGCAACAACAAGGAGTTGCCCATGATTCTGGCGCGGAGCAGCGGCTCCACGGCCGCCCGCTCCTCGTCGGTCAGCTCATCGAGAGCGACAGCTCGGAGCGTAGCTCCAGACAGGGGGGGCATGCGGGAGGGCGGCGGTTTCTCCCATATGGGTAAATCTTGTTGGCCGCTGAGCTCGCGGAAATGATTCCAGCGGTGTCCCTGTAGTGGGTCCAGATCTGCTGCGGATCGCCGCGGGATGATCCACTCTGTGGCCAGCTCTGCGAACTGTCGCCGGAGGTCCTCGTCCATGTTCGTTTCTTCCTCCGTCTCGGAGCGAACTATGGTAGTCAGGCCTGGATATAACCTGGCTTCCCAGCCGACGATGGCATTCCTTGAGTCCTTGCCGAAAAGGTCCCCGAGGATTGGCTCAGTACGGGCGAGCAGGCGGTGGCTTGGCGTATGAACTGAGGTTGCCGGCGCTTGAACGTCGTCGGTGTGGCTCGGTGCGCGACGTCCTCTGGTCAGATTCCATGAGCCGTTTTCAGGAGCGCTCACTGACTTCGATCCCGACTACGGATCCGCAGCCTCTACTGCCGAATGCCAGGCAGGCGTCGGCGCGCTGCTGCTTTGTGCCCGACCGCCGGCCGGGGAACATGAGGGCGATGTGAAGATTCCCAGTCAGCATCGGCAAGAGGCACGGCGCCACCTGGCGTGGAAGCCGACTACCCCGATCGAGCCATGACTTCATTGTAGAAGTTCGCAAACTCAGCATCTTCTTGAAGCAGCTCGTCGATCAGGTCTCTGAGGGGGCCACTGCGCTGGAACAGGCTCTTGATCATACGCTTGCCCACGTCCGAGCGGACCTTGCCGGCGCCAGCAAGGAAGCGGGCCAGCCGGGCGAGATCCAGTCGCTCCCGCTCGGGATGGGTCTGTCGCCAGGCCGCGACGAGGTGTCGAGCCAGCATGCGCATATGCGTCCGTTCGACCTCCCTCAAGAAACCTGGGCTGATGGGCTTTGGATACTGGCAAGACGGGATTTCTGTCGCCTCTGTTGGTGCCCTTGGCTCCCCAGCCACCTGGGGCGGGATACCAGCTCCTTCTCTGTTAGAGGAAGCGGGGACACTGGCCCGGTTGAGATGCCAGGCGTGGACCTCCAGTGTCCCCTTGTACAGCGCCAGAATGTGCTCGATTTTGCCGGTCAGGCCGCGCACATTCGCCGGCCATGCACGCTTTCGAACCGCTTCGATGAACCCGTCGCTGACAATCGGTGGCTGCTCCCCCTGCCTCTTCGCCTCACGGTCGACCAGGCCTCGGACAAGCACCGCAAGGTCGGATGGTCGCTCGGAGAGCGCTGGTAGGCGGACGACGAAGCGGCTGATACGGGCCCGTAGGTCCAGCTTGAGCTGGTCGGCCAGTTCGTCATCGGCGAGGTTGGTGCCGAGGATCACGTGGAGGTCGAGCTGTTTCTCGTTGTCACTCCCGTGCGGGCGCACTCGGCCGTGCTCCAGCACGCCAAGGAGGGCTGTGAGGCATTGCGGCTTGATGGTGTGCAGCTCGTCCAGGAAAACCGTACCTCCATTCGCCTTGTTGAGCACCCCCCCGCGAGCGCCAGTCGCTCCGCTGAAAGCCCCCCTCTTATGACCGAAGAGGGTGTCGCGGTCCAGGTCTTCGTTGCCTGTGAGCTGGACCTCCTCGTATCGGGCGTGCTGCCGGTGCGAGTGTCGCAGGATGTACTCCACGAACAGGCTCTTGCCGGTGCCGGTGGGACCCTGGAGCAACGTGACGAAGGGACGCATGTTGCCGTGGGTGTCTCTCTTGCCACTCTTCGGCACTCGGTATGCAGCGGCTCGCGCCTCCTTCAGGGCTTGTCGCAAGGCCAGCGACGAGCCGAGGATCTTGCCTTCGAGATCATCGATCAGACCAAACCGGTGAAGCCGCTCCTTCAGAACGGTGCGTTCCTTGTCCGGGGATTGGTTGCCCTCGGTCATATGCCGCGACAGGAACTCGACGGCCCCCGCTTGTTCGACTCTGCGCCGGAATTCCGATTCCGGCTGCGCGCTCAGCACCAACACAGGCAGGTGGGGATGAACCTTGAGGATGCGGTCCAGCAGTTGCTCGCCGAATTCATCGTCTCCGGGCTGTGGAGGGCCGGTCGGTTTTCCGTCTGGCCCCTTGGGGCCCGAGATGAACTGCAGATCGAGCAGGACCATCGCCCAGCCCTCTGGATCCTCGGCCACCGCGGCCAGGCCTACCGGTACCGAGTTGACGACTCGGTCCGCAGCCACTTCCTGTGCTGTACGAACGACCACTTCGGCAAGCGGGTTTCCTACCGCGTTTGGAGCCTGGTTGTCGTCGCCAGAGACGTCCCGGAGGCCGAAACGCTTGATCATCCTTTGACGCTGCCGCGGGTGCCAGTAGCAGAGGTCGTCGATGAGCAGGATGCGGGGCAGTGGCATCAGGGTACGAGCCTCGTTGGCAGGTCGGAGATGCGTTGGCTGAGCTCGCGGATAGCGGCGTCGAAGGCACCGACAGACTCTCTCGCCGACTCCAGGCGTCCCTCCTGCATTCCCATGGCGACAAGGACAAAGCAGTCGTCAGCCAGATCGAGGGCGGAGAGCGCTCGGGATGCCGCCTTCTGCCCCTCACCGCGTTTCATCGCCAGATCATGAGTCAGCTCTCGTAGCCAGGGGCGTGTCCATTCCGGGGTCGCCTCCAGGGGGCCACGGAGCAGCGCTTGGCACGGACAGAGTGCCTCTGGAGCTTCTTCGAGTAGCTCGCGGATCTGCCGCGACAGCTCCATCCAGCGCCGAAGGTCGAGTTCGTCATCACTAGCGAGCTCCGCGAAGGTGCAGTCAGCCGCAAAGGCGACGTCGGAGAAGAACTTGGTGACCAGTTCCGTGTGGTTCAGCTTCCCCCGGCGGCGCAGCCACGGGTGCAGTCGGGGCCACACACTCTCGCTCGCGTGCCTTTGGTCGTTCATGGCCCGCTCGGCCTTGCGAGGGGAGCGAAGGCCTCGTCGAGGCAGGACCATAGGGCTAGTACTTTGCAATCCATGTCCTCTTCAGGATCGTCCAGGTCCGGCCCTGGCGCGTATTCGTGTCCGAGTTCATAGCGGGCGCGGCTGCGCAGGGCCTCGAACATCTTGGGGAGATCCCTCTCCACTGCTCTCGGATCGAGTGCCCGAAGCAGGGGCAGCCAGTATGCAGGTTCGCGTACACGGGCGGCGTATGGGCTGATCGCCTCGAAAGATGGCAGTTCGGTACCCAAGGCTCCCGGAATGCGGGCGGCAAGGTAGCCCTGGACCAGCACCAAGGCCACCGCCGGCCATTCATGTGGTGGGCCGACGATGGTGGGGACGAGGTCGCTGCGGTCGGCTGAGACACACCACTGGATGAGGGCGGCCAGGTCCGCTGGCGCAAGCTCGCGTCCGCTCTGCACGGGTATGCGCAGTGGCAGGAAAGGGACTACGCCGCCCGCGGGGTGGTAGGCGTAAGAGAAGCGGTCGCCTCTGCGCAGACCTGGGAGGCGGGTGTCGATCAATGCGTCTCCTTGGCCAGTGTAGACGACCACGGCGCGGAGCTTTTGCCAACGAGTCGCCCTCCCTTTCCCAGCACAGGTATCATCCTGAACTGCGCGGAAGAGTGCTTGAGCCTCCGATTTGTCCCAGTGCATGAGCACTATCAGGTGTTTGGCTCCAGTGGGAAGCCTGTGCTGCGAGGAGTCCACACGCGTGCGGTGCTCGGCCCATCCGTCCCCAACCCACTGCGAGGCGGCGAGCGCCGAGATCAGATGTCGACGCGCAGGCTCTCCTGCAGTGGAATGCGCGCGCAAATCTGCAGTGGGTG
>CAYVQL010000184.1:0-21574 GCA_964454135.1 uncultured Enterobacterales bacterium
TGACCAGGACGGCGCCGTCAATCCCGACGCCGACGAGCTCTGCAACGGCTACGACGACGACTGCGACACCTCCATCGACGAGGACGACGCCCGGGACGCCAGCACCTGGTACGCCGACACCGACGGCGACGGCTACGGCGACGCCAACGGCGCCCATAACGCCTGCGAGCAGCCCAATGGCCACGTGAACGACAGCGCGGACTGTTTGGAGGTGGAGGTGGCCTTCATCCCCTACGCCACGTAGCTCTGCATCGGTTACGACGACGACTGCGACGGCAGCGTGGACGAGGCCGACGCCGCCGACGCCGCCACCTGGTACGCCGACAGCGATGGCGACGGCTACGGCGACGCCGACCAGAGCCAGAGCGCCTGCAGCCAGCCCAAGGGCTACCTGGAGGACGACAGCGACTGCGACGACACGGACGCCGCGATCAACCCGGGGGGCGAAGAGACCTGCAACGACATGGACGACGACTGCGACGGCAGCAGCGACGAGGACGTCTGCGACGGCACGGAGGACTGCAGCGACGGCATCGACAACGAGGGCGACGGCCTGACCGACTGCGAGGACTCCGACTGCGTCGACGCCTGCTGGGAGGACTGCACGAACGCGACGGACGACGACGCCGACGGCCTGGTCGATTGCGATGACGACGAGTGCTACGGGCAGTCCGGCTGCGAGGGGCCCTACACCGTCTCGCTGACCACCAACATCAGCGGTGCCCTGCTCCTCTGGGGGCCGCAGATCGCGGCCTGGGCCGGCGACTACGCCGGGGTGCAGCTCTACGCCTCCGTAGAGGTCTACGGCGCCCCCGACGGCTGGAGCGGCACGGCTTTCAGCTGCGTGGGAGAGGTGCTGGGCTTCAGCTGGGCCCCGAGCTACGGCCTGTACTACGCCGGCGCAGGCGGCGGCGTGGACTACTACTTCCAGTGGGAGCCCGACTCGAGCGGGCGCAGCCTGAGCTGGCGCGGCCCCTGCCTGCTGGACAGCCTGCCCAGCGCAGTCCTGGGATTCCACGCCTACCAGGACTACATCTCGCGCCTGGACGACGACGGCGCCTGGTACACGCAATACACGGCCGCGGCCTACTACGTCCGGCCCTACGTGGGCTACACCTTCAACTACATGCTGGGCCTGACCCAGACCGATGTGGTGAGCTGGGAAGGGTATTACTACTATCCCTGATTCGCGAGAGGAGATCCCATGCAAGAGCCAGCGCAGATCGTGAGGCAGGTATACGAGCGCTTCGGTGAGGGCGACCTGGAGGGATTCCTGGCGCTGTGCGCCGACGACATCGAGTGGACCGTCAACGGGCCCGCCTCCCTGCGGAAGTGCCAGACGTTCAGGGGCCGAGCCGGCGTGCAGCGCTTCCTGGACATCCTGCAGGGCGACTGGGAGTTCGCTTCCTTTGCCCCCCGGCAGTTCATCGCTGAAGGACCGGTGGTGGTGGTGCTGGGCGAGGAGACCGGCAGCGACAAGGCCTCGGGACGCCCTTTCGAAAACCGCTGGGCCCACGTCTTCGACGTGGCCGGGGAGCGCATCGTCCGCTTCCGCGAGTTCCTCTGCCACTGGCCTGGCGACCAGCGTCCCCCTGAGATGAGCTGGTAGCCCCCACTCCGTCCGCCATGGAGTGCCTCTTGACGAACCGCTCGCACAGCCTCACCATCGCCACGCTCCTCGCCGCAGGGCTGCTTCAGGCCTGCACCCCGGACTATGAGGGCACCAGGGAGGGCGAGTGCCAGGACGACATCGACAACGACGAGGACGGCATGATGGACTGCGTGGATCCCGACTGCGCCGGCGCCTCCAACTGCCAGGAAGAGGAAGCCGACAGCGACGCGGACTGCGACGCGGACACCGACAGCGACACGGATGCCGACAGCGACGCCGACGCGGACACCGACACCGACACCGACACCGGCCTCGACGACAGGACCATCGAGTTCGCGGGCCGCCAGTGGTGGGTGAAGTCGGGCTACGGCGGCCCCGGTCCCAACTCCTGGTCCGACAGCGAAGAGAGCGTGTGGCTCGACAAGGAAGGCAGGCTCAACCTCAAGATCCGACAGATCGATGGAATCTGGCACTGCGCGGAGGTCTACACCGTCGAGCCCACCCAGCACGGCATGCACCGCTTCTACATCGACGGCCCGCTGGACGAGCTGGATGAGAACGCCGTCTTCGCGCCCTTCATCTACGCCGACGACCAGACCGAGGTGGACATCGAGTTCACGCGCTGGGGTGACGCGGGGGCCACGGACAACTCGCAGTACGTCATCCAGCCCTACGCCAATGCCGGCAACCTGGAGACCTTCTCCAGCCAGCTCAAGGGCAGCTACACCACGCACTCCTTCGACTGGCAGCCCGACTGGATCCAGTTCAAGAGCATCCACGGCCACTACGCAGAGCCTCCTGACGACGGCTACCTGATCCACCAGTGGCTCTATGAGGGGCAGGACAACCCGCAGGAAGAAGAAGAGCTGCACATCCACATCAACCTGTGGCTCTACCAGGGCGCCGTGCCCGCCAGCGGCGAAGAGGTCACCGTGGCCGTGCAGGCCGCCGACTTGCCCGCGGTGGCCGATTGACGGTCAGGGCTCGCTCTGAGGATGGCGTCTGAACGAGGACGGCGTAGCAGCCAATCCACTGGGTCGATGGGACTCGCTTGAACCGTGAACGCTTTCGTTCTACATTCGGGCGGTCCACGCTGCGTGGGAGCCCCATGTCCGACCGCGACGCCCGCAGGCGACAGATCCTGGCTGCCGCCGAGCGCCTGTTCGCGCACTACGGCGTCCGCAAGACGACCATCGCCGACGTGGCGCGCGAGACTGGCATCGGCGTGGGCACGGTCTACCTGGAGTTCAACTCCAAGGACGCGCTGATCACGAAGGTGGCCAGCGCGAGGCACCTGCAGATCCTGGCAGAGCTGGAGCAGGCCCTGGCCCAGGAAGAGAGCAGCGAGGCGCGCCTGCGCGCGCTGCTGCGGACCAGGACGCGGGCCTTCCTGCGCATGGCCGATCCTGGCATGCACGCCTCGGACATGGTGCACTGCGGCTGCCCCGCGGTGGAGGGCGCTTTCCAGCGCTACCAGATGCAGGAGCGCGCCCTGCTGGTGCGCGTGCTGGGCAAGGGCATCGACGATGGGGAGCTGGCGCCGGGAGCGCCCGAGCCGCTGGCCGAGGCCCTGCTGACCGCCTTTCGCGCCTTCACGCCCCCCTACGTCTACCTGCAGCCGCGCCAGGATCTGGAGCGGCGCCTGCAGGCGCTCTGCGACCTGATGCTGCGGGGCCTGCTGGCGCGGGGTTGATGCCGCCACCTTCTCGGACCCGCCCGGCTCGTCCCTCAACGCACGCTCCCGCAAGAAACACTTGACCGTGCCGTGAACGGTTTTAGCTTTCGTTCACCACTCAAGCCTGTGCCGGCCGGCCGGCGCCACGGAGGGCACCATGGACGAGCCCCTGCCCCTGCTTCCGTTTCGCAACCTGATCCTGCTGCCCGGCGCCCGGGTGACCGTCTCCGTGGTGCGCCCCAGCACCAGCGCCCTGTTTCGCGACCTGCAGCCCGGCGCGCAGCTGGTGGTGGCCGCCCAGCGCGATCCCACCCAGCAGAACCCGGCTTTCAGCGACCTGCACGACATCGCCGTGCTGGCCGAGCTGCACAGCGTGGCCAGCGGTGACGGCAAGGGTCGCCGCGCCGTGCTGCAAGGCCTGCGGCGCGTCAAGCTGGCCCAGACGACCCAGCGCGAGCCCTACTTCCGCGCCGCGGTCCATCCGCTGCAGCCGCAAGGGGACGAAGCGCAGGCCAGCTTGCTGGCCGAAGCGCTGCGCAGCGCGCTGGACGAGCTGGGTGCCAGCCAAGGTGCCGCTCTGGCGCGCAACCTGCCCCCCGGCTCCTCACCGGGCCTGTTGGCGGACCAGGTGGCCAGCCTGCTGCACCTGGAGCGGGCTCAGCGGCTCGAGGTGCTGAAGACCGTCGACCCCTGCCAGCGCCTGCGTCTGGTGGCCGATCTCACCGGACGCGCGCATGCCGAGGCCGAGCTGAAGGCAAAACTGCAGGCCGAGATCCGCCAGGCCATGAACAAGAACCACCGCCAGGCCATCCTGCGCCAGCAGCTGGCCGCCATCCAGCGCGAGCTGGGCAAGGAGCAGGGGGAGAACGAGGAGGGCGACGCCCTGCTGCGCAAGTTGGAGGAGGCCGACCTGCCCGAAGAGGTGCGCGAAGTCGTGGACCGCGAGACCGGTCGGCTGGCATCCATGGAGCGCGGCCAGCCAGAGTACAACGTCATCCGCACCTACCTGGAGTGGCTGGCGGCCCTGCCCTGGAAGGAGTCGAGCCCGCCCACCGAGGATCTGGACGAGGTGGCGCGCATCCTGGACGAGGACCACTTCGGCCTGCAAGAGGTCAAGAAGCGCATCCTGGAGCACATCGCGGTGCTCAAGCTCTCGGGATCGAACAGGGGCGGAATCCTCTGCCTGGCCGGGCCGCCGGGCGTGGGCAAGACCTCGCTGGGCGAGTCCATCGCCCGCGCCACCGGGCGCCGCTTCGCGCGCATCTCGCTGGGCGGCGTGCGCGACGAGGCCGAGGTGCGCGGCCATCGCCGCACCTACGTGGGGGCACTGCCCGGGCGCATCATCCACGCCATGCGCAAGGCCGAGGTGAACAATCCGCTGCTGCTGATCGACGAGATCGACAAGCTGGGCCGCGGCTGGGCCGGTGATCCGCAGGCCGCGCTGCTGGAGGTGCTGGACCCAGAGCAGAACGACAGCTTCACCGACCACTACCTGGAGCTGTCCTTCGACCTGTCCAAGGTGCTCTTCGTCTGCACGGCCAACAATCTGGACAGCATGAGCCCGCCCCTGCGCGACCGGCTGGAGGTGCTGGAGCTGAACGGCTACGCCAGCGACGAGAAGGTGGAGATCGCGCGCCGGCACCTGCTGCCCGCCTCGCTCGCAGAACACTCCCTGGCCGAGGACAAGCTGAGCATCAGCGACGAGGCCCTGCACGCCATCATCGCCGACCACACCCGCGAGGCGGGCGTGCGCCAGCTGAAGCGGGCCATCACCAAGCTCTGTCGAGCCCTGGCCCTGGAGGTGGCGCGCAGCCCCGAGCCGGAACGCGTGCGGCGCCACGTGGAAATCGACGATCTGCGCGAGCTGCTGGGCAAGAAGCGCTTCTTCTCCGAGCTGGCCGCCCGCGCTGCGCCGCCGGGCGTCGCCACCGGCCTGGCCTGGACCCCGGTGGGCGGTGACATCCTCTTCATCGAGACCTCGCAAATGCCGGGCAACGGCAAGATCGAGATCACCGGGCAGCTGGGAGAGGTGATGCGCGAGTCGGCCCGGGCCGCCCTGAGCTACCTGCGCAGCAACGCCTCGCAGCTGGCCGTGGACGCCTCGTTCCTCGAGGGCAGCGACCTGCACATCCACGTGCCCGCGGGCGCCGTGCCCAAGGACGGCCCCTCGGCCGGCGTGACCATCTTCACGGCCCTGGCTTCCCTGCTCTCGGGCCGCCGCGTGCGGCCGGACACCGGCATGACCGGCGAGTGCACCCTGCGCGGCCAGGTGCTGCCCGTGGGCGGCATCAAGGCCAAGCTGCTGGCCGCCCACCGCAGCGGCCTCAAGCGCGTGGTGCTGCCGCTGCGCAACCTGCGGGACGCCGACGAGGTGCCCCAGGCCGTGCTGGACGAGCTGGAGCTGATCCCCGTGGAGCATATGAGCCAGGTATTGGAGGCGGTGCTGGTCGATGAGGACGAAGGCCAGCTGATGGAGAAGGGCGACGTCGCCATGGATGAGGGCGCAGGGCCGCAGCTGGCAGCCTGAAGGGGGCCAGAGGACCCGACCGGCCCTCATGACTTCCCGCCGTGGATGGCGTACAATGCGCGGGCAGCTGCGCGAAGCGGCAGCTCCTCTCCCGGATCGCCCCCCCGGAGGAACGCCATGCCACGTCTCCCCGTCCTCCTGCTCGGCACCCTGGCCGCTTGCTTTCCACCCCGCATCCCGCTCGATGGCGACACCGGCGACAGCGGCCTGGCGCAGATCGATGCCGACAACGACGGCTACGGCGAGGACGAGGACTGCGACGACCTCGATGCGGACGTGCACCCCGGCGCCGATGAGCTCTGCAACGGAAAGGACGACGACTGCGACGACGCCGTGGACGAGGCCGCAGTGGACATGGCCACCTGGTACGCGGACGACGACGGCGACGGGTTCGGATCCCCGGACGACGCCCAACAAGCCTGCGAGGCGCCCGATGGCTACCTGGATGACAGCTCGGACTGCGACGATGACGACGCGGCCGTCAATCCGGACGCCCCCGAGATCTGCAACGACGGCGTGGACGACGACTGCGACGACCTGGCCGACGACGAGGATCCCGAGCTGGAGGGCGCGGACAGCTGGTACGTCGACGCGGACCAGGATGGCTTCGGCTCCACCGCCGATGCCGTGACCGCCTGCCAGCCACCCAAGGGCTACGTGGCCGACGACAGCGACTGCGACGACGCAGAGGCCGAGATCAATCCCGCGGCCACCGAGGCCTGCCTCGACGGCGTGGACAACGACTGCGACGGCGATGTCGAAGAGACCTGCGCCGTGCTCCCCGCTGCCGCCAGCGCCGACGCCTTCCAGTGGCAGGGGCAGCAGCGCCTCTTCTACGATGGCGCCGGCGATCTCTGCGAGGGCAGCATCGTGATGGCCGTGGGCGACCAGGCCTTCTGCTACGCGGACGCGGAACAGGCGCTGCAGTGCGCCGGCCTGGTCTACGAGGAGACCTGGGGCAGCAGCTTCACGGCCACGGGCCACCAGGGCGTGGAGCAGGTCTTTCTGTCCTTGACGACCAAGACCTTCACGGGCAATGCCATCTGTCTGCGGGCGGGGAACGACGTGGACTGCATGGGGGATCGCAACAGCGTGGGCCAGCTGGGCAATGGCAGCTACGACGCCGTGAGCAGCTTCACCACCTGGGGCGAGGTTGGCGCCTACCAGGCCCTGGCCACGGGGACCTGGTACCAATTCTGCGCGGTGGATCTGGACGGCTTCGTCTGGTGCGCCGGCTACGGCTACGACGCCACGCCGGAGTTGGTGGACGGCAACACCCACAGCTCCGTGTGGGTGGACACCTACGGGGATGTGCAGCTCGACGACAAGGAGGTGTACCGAGCCTCCGAGGGGTACTCGAGCTGCCAGGTGACGAGCGTGGGGCTGGTGTGCGAGTCAGGCAGCTTCGGCGCGGACGGCCAGGTGGTGGGCGGCGGACGGGTGGAGGTCTCCGACGAAGCGTACGACGAGCGCGTCTGCTGGCTGGAGGAGGACGGGAAGGTGTGGTGTTCGCACTGCGCTTCCAAGGGCTGCGATGTCGAGCAGGTCTTCGCCAAGGGCACGGCGCTGGCCCTGGCGCATCACAGGTACACCGACACCCTCTGCGCGGTCTATGCCGACGGCTCGCTCTGGTGCGTCGGAAGCAACGGCGAAGGCAAGCTGGGGCTGGGGCACGAGCTGACGCTGGACATCGAGGAGGAGGTGCTGCCCGCGGGGAGCTTCGACCTGAGCTGTCAGCCTCTCTGACAGCGCTGGTCCGCCCTCCCCTTGGGCGCGGTGGCGGACTCCCGAAGGGCGACCGCGGTGCCAGCGTCGAACGCGGCAACGCCAAGAGAGGCGTTCCCCTGCAGCTCGCAGGCCTCCGCGTCCAGACTCGCACCGGCAGAGACGCGGATCCCGCATCCGTGCTCGCCGTTCTCCTCGAGCAGGGTGTCTTCGATCGTGGTTCCCTGCAGACGAACCGAGGTGCCGGAGCCGGACGCGAAGACGCCTGCGAAGCTGTTCCCCGACAGGGCGCAGCCCTCCGCGTCCAGGCTCGCGCCATCGCGGGCCCCGATGCCGTATCCGCACTGCCCCTTGTCGTCGGGCTGGGTGTGCTCGATGGCGGTCTCCCGAAGGCTGACCGAGGTGCCGGAGTCGTACGCGATCACGCCCGCGTAGGTGTTCCCCAGGACCTCGCAGCCCTCCGCATCCAGGCTCGCGCCTTCGGTGACGAGGATCCCGTACCCCAGCTCATCGTTCTGGTTGGGCCGGGTATCCTCGACGGCGGTCTCCTGGAGCGTGACCGAGGTGCCGGAGTCGTACGCGGCCACGCCCAGGGCGGTGTTGTCCCCGACTGCGCAGCCCGCCGCGTCCAGGCTCGCGCCATCTGCGACCTGGATGCCGTACCCCAGCATGCCGTTCTCGTCGGGTTGGGTGTTCTCGATGACCGTCTCCCGGAGGGTGACTGAGGTGCCGGAGACGGACGCGCACACGCCCATAGCGGCATTCCCCCTGATCTCGCAGCCCTCCGCGTCCAAGCTCGCGCCGTCGGTGACGTGGAGCCCGTACCCAACTTCCCGCTCTGGTTGGGCTGCGTGTCCTCGATGGCGGTCTCCAGGAGGGTGACCGTGGTATCGGAGTCGTACGCGACCACGCCCATGGCGGTGTTGTCCCCCACGGTGCAGCCCTCCGGGTCCAGGCTCGCACCGTCGGCTTCTTGGTTGCCGTAGCCATTCTCCCCGGTCTCGGTGGGCTGGGTGTCCTCGATGGTGGTCTCCCGGAGGGTGACCGAGGTGCCAGAGTCGGACGCGGCCACGCCCAGGGCGGTGTTCCCCCTGACCTGGCAGGCCTGCGCGTCCAGGCTCGCGCCGCTGTGGATCCCGATGCCGAACCCGAGCTCGCCGTTTTCAGTGGGCTGAGTGTCCTCGATGGCGGTCTCCCGGAGCGTGACCGCGGTGCCGGAGTCGAACGCGAGCACGCCCATGTAGGTGTTCCCCCTGACCTCGCAACCCTCCATCTTCAGCGCCGTCGCCTGGATTCCCGCCTGGTAGGCCTGGACACCGGCGTACTCGCTCTCGGCCACCGTACAATCCCGGATCGTCATGGTCCCCCTCCCGATCCGCACGCCCACATACCGCGATCCGCTCACCGTCACGCCCGAGACCTCCACCTCCGACGAGTTGGCGTCCATGTCGATCCCCGGCGTGCTCTCGTCCCCCACGCTGGCGTCGATGACGACAAGCTCCCTGCAGCGACCAGCCAGGAGGACGCCGTCGTGGTCGCGGCCCAGCTCGAGCGTCTCCGGGTAGGTTCCGGCTGCCACGGCCACCAGTCCGCCGTCCGCATCACCCGCCGCGTCCAGCCCCGCCTGGATCGAGGTGAAGGGCGCGGCCTCGCCGCCGTCGCCCCCCTCCGCCGCCGTGGCGTCCACGTAGACCGTGCTGTCGTCCACGTCCAGGTTCCCCCAGGGGCCGCTGCCGCAGGAGGCGGGCACGCACTCGCCGTCGTCGACGAGGTGGCCGGTGTCGCAGCCAGGGGCGGAGTCGTGAATGGGGCCGGTGTCGGGAGAGGGGCCGGCATCGTCGGTCGGACGCTTGTCGCGCTTGTCCTTGTCGCAGGCGAGAAGGAGGAGCGGGGCGACCAGGGCGAGGCCGCGGCGCAGCCCTCCGGCCTCAACTCCTCGCAGACGAAACAGCATGTTCAAAGCACGTAATCAACCCAACAACCAAGAAGGGCGCCCCCAATTCTACGACGCTTCACTTCTTCTCTTTCTCCTTCCCCTGCTTCCACCTCTTCCTGTTCTTCCTCCTCTTCTTCTTCTTCTTCTTCTCCTTCTCCTTCTTGTCTTTCTTGGCCTTCTCGCGCCTGAAGTCGCCGTTGAGCAGTCCCAGCTCCACGCCGCCGAAGTAGTACCTGCCCCCCGAGAGATCGGCCTCTTCCAGCGACTGGGACAGCGGCAGCTGCGTGCCGAAGTAGGCGCCGAACTCGAGGGCCCAGACCTTGCTCGGAGAGTAGAGCGCCGCGGCCTGCAGGCGGCCCGTGCCGTGCCAGAGCTGCACATCGTTGGCGAAGATGCCCAATCCCAGGCCCACCTGGCCTCCGATCAGCCAGTGGACCTTCTCGTGCACCGAGGCGTACATCAGCTCGAAGCTGCCCGTTCCGTCGCGCATCCAGCGGCCGAAGGTGAAGTGCCCCACCCCTGCCAGGCGCGCATGCCCGTCTCCGTAGGCGACGTACTTGCCCCCCGCTTGGAAGATGTGATCGGACTGCCCCACCCACTTGAACTCCGCGTCTTCCCCTTCACCGAACTCGGCAGGCCAGGGCAGGGGCGCGAAGAAGGTGCCGAAGGAGAGGCCCAGGCCCCGCATGTCGCGCTTCTCCTCGGCCAGGACCGGAGAGGAATGCAGGACGATCGCGCCCAGGCCAACGATCAGGGTGCGGTGGATTGCCATGGGATGCGCTTTCCGTAGGACTTCGAGAAACAGAGCGGCTTCTCTCAGCATACTACAGCACGACCACGCGCGGCCCTGCACCAGGAGCCACACCATGCCCGATCCCATCTACCTGGACTACAACGCCACCACCCCGCTGGCCCCGGAGGTGGCGGCCGCCATGCGCCCCTTCCTGGAGCAGGGCTTCGGCAATCCCTCCTCCTCCCACCCCTACGGCGTGAGGGCGCGCCAGGCCATCGAGGCGGCCCGCAGTCAGCTGGCCGCGCTGCTGGGCTGCGGCGGCGACGAGCTGGTCTTCACGGGCGGCGGCACCGAATCCAACAACATGGCCATCCAGGGCGCGGCACACGCCCTGGCAGAGCGCGGGCGCCACATCGTGACCACGGCCATCGAGCACCCGGCCGTCAGCGAGGTCTGCGCCTGGCTGACCGAGCAGGGCTGGCAGGTCACGACCCTGCCCGTGGACGGGCTGGGCATGGTCGACCCGGCGGCGGTCGCGGCGGCCCTGCGCCCGGACACCGTGCTGGTCAGCGTGATGCACGCCAACAACGAGGTGGGCACGGTGCAGCCCATCGCCGAGATCGCGGCCATCACCCGCGCCCGGGGCGTGCTGCTGCACGCCGACGGCGCCCAGGCCGTAGGCAAGGTCTTGGCTGATGTCCGACAGCTGGGCGTGGATCTCTACTCGGTGGCGGGCCACAAGCTCTACGCGCCCAAGGGCATCGGCGCGCTCTACATACGCCGCGGCACGCCGCTGAAGAAGTACCTGCACGGCGCCGACCACGAGGGCAATCGCCGCGCCGGCACCGAGAACACCCTGGGCATCGTTGGCCTGGGCGCGGCCGCGGCCCTGGCTGCCCAGCTCGAGCCGCGGGCCGCGCATTTGCGCGCCATGCGCGAGCGCCTGCACCGGGGCATCCTGGCGGGCGCGCCCGACACCGTTCTCAACGGCCACCCCGAACGAAGGCTGCCCAACACCCTGAGCCTGGCCTTCCCGGGCCTGCTGGCCACCTCCATCCTGGACGCCCTGGCCGACGAGCTGGCCGCCTCGGCCGGTGCCGCCTGCCACGCCGACCAGGTCAGCATCTCGCGGGTCTTGCAGGCCATGGAGGTGCCCGAGCGGCTGGCCCTGGGCACCATCCGCTTCTCCACCGGCGCGGGCAGCACGGCCGAGCAGATGGACGCCGCCGCCGCCGCCGTGCTGCGCGTCGTGCGCGAGCTGCGCGGCCAGGAGGAAGCCTGCGAGCTGCCGGAACCCGACGCGGAGATCCGGCTCACCCGCTACACCCACGGCCTGGGCTGCGCCTGCAAGCTGCGACCCCAGATCCTGGAGCAGGTGCTGCGCAAGCTGCCCCCCATCGCGGATCCCGACGTGCTGGTGGGCATCGCCACGGCCGACGACGCCGCAGTCTACCGCATCTCCGACGAGGTGGCCCTGGTGGGCACCACCGATTTCTTCACCCCCATCGTGGACGATCCCTACCACTTCGGCGCCATCGCGGTGGCCAATGCCCTAAGCGACGTCTACGCCATGGGCGCCCGACCCCTCTTCGGCCTGAACCTGGTGGGCTTCCCCATGGGCCGCCTGCCCTTGTCCGTGCTGGAAGACATGCTGCGCGGCGCCCACGACAAGGCTGCCGAGGCGGGCGTGCCCATCATCGGCGGCCATTCGGTGGAGGATCCCGAGCCCAAGCTGGGCCTGGCCGTCTACGGCACCGTGCATCCGGACCGCGTGCTGCGCAACACGGGCGCGCAGCCCGGCGACGCCCTGCTGCTGACCAAGCCCATCGGGCTGGGCATCCTGTCCACGGCGGCCAAGCGCGGCGCCGCCTCGCCGGACGCCATCGCGCGCAGCGTTCTCGTGATGAGCGAGCTCAACCGGGCCGCTGCCGAGGCCCTGGCGAGCTTCGAGGTGCACGCCTGCACCGACATCACGGGCTTCGGCCTGGTGGGCCACCTGCACGAGATGACCCGCTCCAGCGGCGTGGACGCCCGCATCGCGTGGGAGCGCGTGCCCGTGCTGCCCGAGGCCCTGGAGCTGGCCGCCGCGGGCATCGTGCCCGGTGGCAGCCGCGCCAACCGCGAGCACGTGGGCGCGGCGCTACGCTTCTCGGACGAGGTGGCCGAGCCCGAGAGGGATCTCTTCTGCGACGCCCAGACCTCGGGCGGCTTGCTGGTGGCGCTGCCCAGCGAGCAGGCGCCCGCGGCCCTGCAGGCCCTGCGGAGCGTGGCCGTGACCGCGGCGGCCCACGTGGGCATCATCACGGGCCCGGGAGCGGGGGTGATCGAGGTGCTGCGCGAGGGATGAGCTACCGTGCCCGTCAACCCGCTCGCTTCGCTCGGGGTGTGACGGTGCCCGTAGCCGCGCTGGGTAGCGCGGCTACTCCACGTAGCTCCCGATGTTCTCGTCCATCCAGGCCAGCCGCAGCGCTAGCCAGTTGCGGATCCAGGCGTCCTCTTCGGCGTAGCTCGTCACCTGGTAGAAGTAGCTGCCGTAGTTGACCGTGGTGATGTCCCAGCGCTCCCAGTTGCGGTCGATGGCGGCGCCCATGATGGCCTGGTAGGCGTCGATGCGGCCCAGGATGGCCTCGGTCGCCAGCTGGTCCTGGCGCAGCTCGGCCCAGCGTTCGGCCAGGCGCTGCTGGAACTCGGGCGAGGCGGCCATGGCGGAGATCATCTCGGGCCGGTAGTTGATCCACACCTCGGGATCGCCGTAGCTGGCGTAGTACCAGAGCTGGCCCAGGGTCATGTCCAGGTCCCAGGGCGCGAAGTGGATCAGCCCCTCGGGTCCTTTCCAGATGTGCAGGCTGGTCCAGCAGAAGTCCTCGTTCTTGAAGAGCTCCTCCAGCAGCACGATGTCCACGGCGCTGTCCATGTCCACGGCGCTGAACACGCCCTGCTGCGGATCGTCCGGATCCCCGTGCCGAGCCGCCGCCGTCCAAGCGTCCAGCGCCGCGCGCAGGCCCTCGTCCTGGGCGGCGCTGATGGCGTCCTCGTCGGGGTAGACCGCCTCCCAGCAGGTCCCCTCGGCCAGGGGATTGTCCGCGAAGCACTCCATGGTCTCCTGCTTGAACACGAAGCTCTCGCCGCTGTCGCTGGCGGCGATGTCCACCCGGTCCTCGTCCCGCTCGATGCGCTCCAGCAGGGTGTAGACCCCGCGGTACTCGCCGTTGAGGTCCAGCTCGCAGAAGGCCGCCTGGGGCGCGTAGCGCTCGCTGCCGCCGAAGCTCTGGAACAGGTCGAAGCCCAGCTTGCTGCGCAGCAGGGAGCGGTCGTAGTAGTTGCCCTGCAGGATCCAGTCCGCTTCGTCCCCCATGCCCAGCAGGTTGCGCTCGGCGTCGCTGCCGTCGAGATCGTGCAGCTCCACCCGGTACTGGTGCTTGGGCACGGAGCGCGACGAGCGCCCGCGGATCCAGGTCTCGGCGTCGCCGTTCCAGAACAGGCTCCCGTCTTCAGACCGCACGCGCAGCTGGCAGACTGCGCGCTCGGTGGCCGAGAGCTCCTGCTCGCAGTCCAGGTCCAGCTGGCAGAGCCCCTCCAGCCAGTCCCCCTCCACCGCGCCCACCTGCTCGGGGGCGGCGCTGTCCGCGGAGGAATCGGAGTGGGGGGGCTCGCCGCTGTCGGGCGGGCGCGCGCTGTCCCCGCTGCCCGGAAGGTCCCCGACCTGGGGCGTGCAGGCGGCCAGCAGGAACGGGGCGAGGCGGAGCATTGGATCATTCTACCGCCATGGAGCCTGCCTGAGTCGGCTGCCGCGTTCGACCACCCATGTGCTACCCTCCCAACAACCATGGAAACAAGCAAGCTACGCCTCTTTGCCGCGATCCTCTTCATGGCGCTCCTTCCGACAGCGGCGCGGGCCGCCTCATCTCCCGAGGAGCTCGCCAGGGCCCACGACCTGATCAGCTCTCGGGAGCCCGAGCGGGCCATGCAGCTGGCTGCCCGCTGGCTGCGCGAGGATCCCTGGGACCTGGCCGTGCACGAGCTGCACATCCAGGCGGGCATGCGCGGCCTGCGACAAGGGCCGACCCTGGACGAGCTGTACCGGGCCTGGATGGAGACGGAGCCCGAGCGGCCTGAGCCCGGCATCGCCCTGGCCATGCTGCTGGAGGCCGCCCACGGCGACCCAGGCCCCTGGTGCGACGAGGTGGAAGAGCTGCTCGCCGGACAGCTGCCCGCGGAGCCGCTGCTGCGCTACTGGGCCCTGCGCACGCGCTACCGGGTGCGGCGCGACTGCCCGGGAGAGCGGGAGCAGGACCGCGCGGACCTGGTGACGCTGGGCGCCACGCTGGCGCAGGCCAGAAGCTACGCCCTGCAGCTCAGGGTCCTGAATGAGCCCGTGGACGAGGCCCTGGCCGACGAGCTGGCCGAGCTGTACGCGCGGGAGCCCTGGAACCTGGCCGGCGTGGGCTGCCTGTGGTCCAAGCAGCGCCAGGGGCCGGCCCTGGAGCGGGCCCAGGCCGAGGCCCTGGCCGCCGCGCGCGCCCTGGCGCAGAGTGAAGAGCCCATGATCCTGGCCGACGTGGTCACGGTGCTGCGCTGGGCAAAGCAAGAGCAGGAGCTCGAGGCGGCCGAGGCCCGCCTGACGGAGCTGGACCCGCAGCGCAGCAAGAGCTGGGGCCACGGGCAGGGCCTGGTGCGCTGGATGCCCCGCGACAGCTTCAAGAAGGGCCTGTACTTCGACATCGTGCGCTCCAGCCGCGAGGATGAGCCCAAGGCCCGCATCAAGGCCCTGGCGGCCCTCGAGGAGCAGCTCCCCGCCGAGGGCCCGCTACGGGCCGAGTACTGGACCCGCGTGGCCACGGCGCGCAAGGCCATGAAAGACCACCAGGCCGCCCTGGAGGCCCGCCGCGCGGCCTGGCAGGCCCACCCGCAGGATCCCGAGCTCGCTCGCAGCTACGCCTGGGCGGCGCGCAAGGCCGACCAGGATCTGGAGGGCGCCCTGGCCGCGCTGGAACAGGCCCTGACCATCGTCGAGCGCTGGGATCCCCAGGGCTACAGCTGGGCCGCCGGCGTGCAGGGCTGGATCAAGACGGCCGGCTGGAGGCGCGCCCGCCTGCTGGAGGTCCAGGGCGAGCTGCTGCGCCTGCAGGACCAGCACGAGGAAGCGCGCGACGCCCTGTGCGAGGCATTGCTGACAGGCCACAGCCGCACGCCCTACCTGCACGTGCGCCTGGGCATGGTCTACGACGCGCTGGGCCAGCAGGAGCTGGCGCTGGCGCACCTGGGCCAGGGCTACGCCGAGGGCGGCGAGAAGCTCGACGACTGGTGGAAAGAGGCCCGGCAGCGCCTCGAGGAGCTCTTCCAGCAGCTGCGCTGGCACCCCGCGGGCTGCGAGGGCTGGATCGCTGCGCTGGCCGCCACGCTGGAGCAGGACGAGCAACCCACCCAGGAGGATCCCACCCGCACCGAGGCCGAAGCCTGGCTCGAGGATCGCCCCTTCCCCGATCTGGAGCTGATCGTAGACGGCCAGCCCACCCGCCTGTCACAGATCGCCGGCTGGCGGGTGGTGGACCTGTGGGCCACCTGGTGCGGTCCCTGCATCGTCTCGTTGCCCCATATGTCACGGGCGGCCAAGCGCTGGAAGGACCGCATCACGGTGCTGGCCGTGTCGGTAGACAGCCGGCAGGAGGACATGCTGGAGCTCCTGGAGGACAGGCGGGACCTGCGGCGCGGGCGCTACACCATCGCCTGGGCCGGTCAGCGAGGCATGGAGGCGGCCAAGACCTCGGGCATCCCCGCGGTCTTCATCCTCGATCCCGAGGGCAGGATCCGCGGCCACTACATGGGCAGCGGAGTCGGGGATGCGCGCCTGGACAAGCGGCTCGAGCGGCTGTTGGGGCCGTTGGATCCCTGAGACCTGTCACGGCCCATCGCCGTGCTACCATGCGTTCCTACCCCCAACGCCATTGCCATGCTCCCCCTTCCCCCTCTCCTCCTGCTCGCCTGCTCCCAGGATCCCCAGCTCTTTGGGGACTCCGCGGCCACACAGGAATCCGACAGCGGAACGCCTCCTTCGGCCCAGGCCTCCGGCCCCTGGCAGATCTTCGCCGACGACCACCTGCTGGCCGACAGCAGCGGAATCAGCCGTAGCTACCACCCCTTCGAGAAGTACGAGGGCAATCCGGTTGTCAGCGGCGATCAGCGTTGGGAGGGGGGGCGCGTCTACGTCTACGGCAGCGCCATGACGGGCGAAGAAGGCAGCGGCTACCGGCTGTGGTACCACGCGCTCCCCCTGGACGACAGCAACAAGTACGCGCTACTGTACGCCAGCAGCGAGGACGGCATCAGCTGGACCAAGCCCGCCCTGGGGATCGCCGAGTACGAGGGCTCGACGGCCAACAACATCTTCCTGCGCCGCACCGGCTACGATCACATCCCCACGGTGATGCACACCCCCGACAGCGGCGATCCCGCCTGCACCTACCGCATCATCAACTACGACGCCGGCGACGATCCCGGCTTCTACGGGGCCTGCTCCGAAGATGGCCTGCACTTCGAGGATGTGGCGGGCAACCCGCTCATCAGCGGCGTGGGCGACGTAGGCAACTTCCTGTGGGACGCAGAGAGCGGCTTGTACAAAGGTTGGATCAAGGTCTCAGCCACGGTGGACGACATGAGCCGACGCGCCATCGGCTACGCCGAGACCGCGGACTTCGAGAGCTGGCCCGAGCCCAGCCTGGTCCTGGCCCCCGACAGCCACGACGACCGCTGGGCTCCGGAAGGCACCGAGCAGCGCAGCCACTTCTACGGCATGGGGGTCTACGACCAGGGCTCCACCTACCTGGGCCTGGTCTGGGTCTTCCGGGCCACGGACGAGACCGGCTACAACGACGGCACCATCTTCGTAGAGCTGGTCGCCAGCCGCGACGGCATCGACTGGACCCGGGAAGAGGGCGACCGACCCGCCATCCTGCCCCTTGGCGAGGCCGGCAGCTGGGACGACGGCATGCTCTTCACAGCTCAGGCGCCCATCGTCGAAGAAGAGACCATGAAGCTGTACTACGGCGGCTGCGACGGCACCCACGGCGGCACGCCCACGGACTGGACCTGCGGCGTCGGGCTGGCCACCGCCCGTCGCGATGGGCTGGTGTCGCTGGATGCCGGGCAGGCGGAGGGCAGCATCACCACCCCGCCCCTGCACGACATGTCGGGCGCCCTGCAGCTCAACTACGCGGCCAGCGGCGGCTCTATCCGCGTCGCCCTGCTGGACGCCGCGGGTCAGCCCGTCGAAGGCTATGGCCTCGACGACTGCCAGGCCATGAGCGGGGACAGCGTAGCTCAGACCGTCACCTGGGGCGCGCCTAGCAGCCTGCCCGAAGAGGGTCCCTACGCCCTGCGCTTCTCGCTGCAGGGCGCCTCGCTCTACGCCTTCCGGGCGGGGGAGCTGTCGGCGGACTGAGGCCGCTTGCCACGCAGCGCGATGCACGCAGAGCGTCCCGCGCATTGACAGCCCCAGCACCCGAACGCATGCTCCGGCCATGCGCATTTTCGCGTAGACAAGCGTGTTTTCCACACATCACCGTCCTCTTCCGATCCTGGGGGTCGTCATGTCTCTTCGGCTCATCGCGCTGCTCACGCTCGTGGCCCTGGCCGGTTGCACCTGGGAGGGTCGCTACCCCGGCGAGTGCACCGACGGCGCCGACAACGACGAAGACGGCGACTTCGACTGCGACGCCGGCGACGCCAGCGCCAACCCCGGCGCCACCGAAGACACCAGCGACGGCGTGGACAACGACTGCGACGGCGACGTGGACGAGGGCGGCAGCAGCGGCTTCTCGGTCTGCGCCGACGGCAGCGCCACCCACACCTCGATCCAGGATGCCGTGGACGACGCCTCCGACGGAGACACCATCAGCATCTGCGCCGGCACCTACGAGGAGAGCGTGACCATCAGCGGCTTGCAGCTCGTACTGGAGGGCGAGAGCGGCCCGGACAGCACCGTCATCGACGGCGACTCGGCCACGGCCCTGGCCGTCGAGTCGTCAGCCGACGTGCAGATCGCAGGTCTGACCTTGACCGGCTTCTCCAACAGTGTCTACGACGGCGCCGCCCTGACCTGCAGCAGCTCCACGCTCTGCGCCTACGAGATCCTGTTCACCGGAAACACCACCTCGGGAAACGGCTCGGCCATCACCCTCGACGCCTGCGACACCGAGCTCGACACCGTCCACTTCGAAGACCACCAGGTCCTCCGCTGGGTCTTCGCCTACACCAGCGGCTCCTTCGTCCTGCATCACAGCGTGTTCCGGAACCACTCCTACGCCACCTCCTCCAACGACACCGGGATGTTCTTCGACCTGAACACGCCCCTGGATGCCGAGGTCTACAACAACCTGGTCTTCGACAACGTCTGCTCCATCACCAGCGGTGATGTCGCGGCCCTGAATGGCACCACCGGTTCGCAGTGGATCTTCAACAACAGCTTCCACAACAACACCAACGACGCCTCCGCCACGGCCGCCTACTTCCTCGAGGCCTGCTACACGGGCGTGGACTTGCAGAGCAACATCATGTCCGACAACGCGGGCGTGCAGGGCTTGGACCAGTACCAGAGCACCGTGGAGTACAACGACGCCTACGGCCACGACAACAACAACTTCTACTACTCCTCGGGCGGAACGGTCCGCAAGACCAACATCGAGCAGGACCCACGCTTCAACGACGAGTCCGTCGGAGACTTCACGCTCTCCTCCTTCTCACCCTGCATCGACGCTGGCAACCCGGCCGCCGGCTACGACGACGTGGACGGCACCACCAACGACATGGGCGCCTTCGGCGGCCCCTACGGGGACTGGGAGCCCGGCCTGTACGCCTGGTACGCCGACAGCGACGGCGACGGCTACGGCGACAGCGCCGACTCCCTGCGGGCAGGAACCCAGCCCAGCGGCTACGTCTCCGAGCCCGGGGGGGCGGGGGGCGCGGCCCGCGCCCCCCCCACCCTCGGCCAGATACCCGACGGGCTGTTCGCACACTTCCTGGGTGGTGCCTTCGTCGCCGTAACCATCGCCATCGGCGTCTTGATACCAGGTGGTCTCGCCCGTGACGTCGTCGTCGTCGTCATCGGCCAGACCGTCGCAGTCCTCGTCGGTGTCGGCGGCATCGCAGAGCTCGAAGGCGGCAGGGTTGATGCTGGCGTCGCTGTCGTCGCAGTCGGTGTCGTCGTCGGCGTAGCCATCGGGCAGCTCGCAGGCCAGCCTGCTGACGGCGGGATCGCCGTAGCCGTCGCCGTCCGCGTACCAGGATGAGCCGGTAGTGGCGTCCAACGAGTCGTCTTCGTCGTCGATCAGGTAGTCGCAGTCGTTGACCACGTCCTCGCAGACCTCGCTGGCCGCCGGATGGATGGAGGCGTCGCCGTCGTCGCAATCCTGGTCGTCGGCCAGCAGCCCCGACGGCTGCTCGCAGGCCAGCGTCACGTCCGAGGGATCGCCGAAGCTGTCGCCGTCGTCATCGGCGTACCAGCTGTGGAGATCGTCCACATCGGGATCGTCGTCGTCGGCCAAGCTATCGCAGTCCTCGTCCACGTCGTCCGCGTCGCAGACCTCCTGCGCGCCGGGATTCACTCCCGCGTCGCCGTCGTCGCAGTCCGCATCGTCGTCGGAGTGGCCTTCGGGCAGCTCGCAGGCCATGCTGCTGGCGTCGGGATCGCCGTAGCCGTCGCCGTCCGCGTCCGCGTACCAGGTCGAGCCGGTGGAGGCGTCCAGCGAGTCGTCCTCGTCGTCGACCAGGTCGTCGCAATCATTGTCCGTATCGTCGCAGACCTCGCTGGCCGCCGGATGGATGGAGGCGTCGCCGTCGTCGCAGTCCTGGTCGTCGGCGACAAGGTAGGAAAGGACAGCGTCGCAAGAATCCCAGCTGGCCAAGGCGTTTCCGTAGCCATCCCCGTCTCCATCGGCGTACCAGGTGGTGGCGTCGGACGCGTCGTCCTCGTCGTTCTCCCCGTCGCAGTCGTCATCCACACCGTTGCAGCGCTCCTCGGCTCCAGGAAAGACCTCCGCGTCGCCGTCATCGCAGTCGCCGGACTGCGTTGCGGAGCCGCTGGGCGCCTCGCAGGCGAACACGCTGTCCCCCTCATCGCCATAGCCATCCCCGTCGGCGTCGAAGTAGTAGGTCTCGCCGTCGGCAGGATCCTCATCGACCTCATCGTCGCAGTCGTTGTCCAGACCGTCGCATACCTCCTCTGCGTCCGGGTTGACCGAGGCATGGGCGTCGTCGCAGTCCACGGCAGCGGAGTAGCCGTCGCTGTCGTTGTCGATCTCGCTTGGATCCGGCTCGCCGCATCCGTTGATGGCCATGGCTGCGAAGAGGGCGTGGACTCGCCAGCGGCTCATGTCGTCCTCCGGTTCATGAGACTGTCGATCCGATGTCGACCCGTCGAAGAGTGAGCATAGCAATGGTATGGACGCGCCGCGACCGATGACGTCGTGGCTGTAGCGCGCCACGAACTTTTTCCCCCGGTGCGTCTCTCACGCCACGAACCTAGGGACCACTCGCGCGCCACCCCCATTCTTGCGGAAGTGATCAACCATCTCGATGAGTTCCTTTGTCGCTGCGGCTCCCGGTGCCGAAGAGATGCTGGTCAGTTGGCCGACAGGGCTCTCCCAAGAAGGATTTGCTACTTCACGCTGACACTTCTCCATCTTGCCTCTGGGAGAGATGGAAGCTTCGGACGGCGTGAGCCTGTTGACGGGCGGGGGCGTGCCGTAACCCATCGCGCGCACGGCGGTGGAGCTGCTGTGCGGCCAGCCCTTCTACCTGCAGCTGCTTGGAGATGATCGGAGCTGTGATGCCGTCGGACAGAGCGCAGCGCCTCTGCCACCTCGCGGTGGCCCTCCGAGACAGGGGGGACGGGCCGTGCTCCGCGCCCGATCTCAGACTAGGGCAGGAGCGCGTACAGATCCTCCAACGGTGTGGTACGTCCCAGCTCCCAGAGCAGGCCGCCGCCGCTGAAATCGAGGTCCCAGACCACCGAGCCATCGGGGGTGACCTCCCGTATGCGCTGGCCCTCGCCGTAGTTGTGCAGGGTGTTGCCCCCGGGCAGGCGCCAGGCCTCGCCCATGGTCTCGCCGTGTACGGCCTCGTCGCCGCGGTAGCTCCATACCTGGCGTAGGGTCTGCGCATCCTCGTCCAGGGTGTACTCGCGCACCACCAGCTCGTCGTCATCCTCGGCCACGTAGCTCGAGGTCAACAGGGTGCCTTCCTCGGTGTAATAGCAGCCGTGCTGCCACCAGAAGGCCGTCTCGGGTGGGTCGAAGGCCCAGGCATCCGTGTGCTGACTGTAGGGCCCCACGGCGCCTCGTCCCCGCCACACGTCACCTGACCGGGCTCTG
>CAYVQL010000185.1:0-21519 GCA_964454135.1 uncultured Enterobacterales bacterium
GCCCGCCAGCGCCAACGGCGAGGACGACCAGTTTCTGGCAGCACCACCCCCCGAGGAGTCTGCCACCGCCAGAACCCGAACCGCTACGGCCCGCGACAGCCCCAACCATTTGGTAGCCAGCCATCTCTGCCCTCCGCCCCCAGGGCGAGTCCTTCGACGGAGACGAACTCCGCCGAGCCCCCACTACCCCCTCCACTCCCCATGCAACGCGGTGGAGCGGCGCCGCCCTGGCCCCAACCGCCTCAGCTTCAGCGCCGTGGAGCGCAGGCCCTGGCCGCTGGCGGCCAACCGCCCCAGCTGCCCCCAGCGCTGGGGCTGGGCGTAGAAGCGCGCCCAGGCCGCCCGCTGCAGCCAGCGCAGGGCCTGGTTGGCCAGGGGCCCGCGGAAGGGCTGACGCGCGTAGTAGTCGTAGTCGGCCGGATCCTCGGACAGGCGCAGCCCCTGCTGCCGCAGATCTTCGTACAGGGCGCTGCCCGGGATGGGCACGAAGAGCGAGAAGCTGGCCTCGTCCGCGGGCAGGCGGGCCGCGGTGCGGATGGTGTCCAGCAGCTCGCGCGGTCTCTCGCCCGGGGCGCCCAGCATCAAGAAGAGCAGGGTGCGGATTCCCCGCGCCCGCGCCGCACCCAGGCAGCGCTCCACGTCTTGCAGGGACACCCCCTTGCGGTAGATGTCCTCGCGCACACGTGTGCTGGCGCTCTCCAGGCCCACGCCCAGGCGCCGCAGGCCGGCACGGGCCAATGCGTCCAGCAGGGCCTCGTCCGCCAGCTCGGCCCGCGTGGTGCAACCCCAGGGCAGGTCCAGCTCGCTCTCTCGCAAGGCCTGGGCGAAGGACAGCGCCCAGCCGCGGTCGGCGGTGAAGCTGTCGTCGGTGAACCAGAAGCCCTCGATGCCGAAGCGTTGCCGCAGCTGCCGCAGCTCCTCCACCAGCGAGGCAGGGCTGCGCAGGCGTAGCTGGCGGCCGAAGATGCGCTCCAGCACGGGCTGGCAGAAGGCGCAGCGAAAAGGGCAGCCCCGCCCGGCGCTCAGGTTGGCGCCCCGCAGTCCAGGCCGCAGCACGTCCAGCTTGCCCCACAGGCGCAGGTAGCGCTCCATGTCCAGCAGGTCCCAGGCGGGCAGGGGCAGCTGGTCCAGATCCTGGATGAAGGGCCGCGCAGGGCCGTAGCGCACCTCGCCCTCGACCCGCACCCAGGCCCCGGCCACGGGCTCCGCGCGCCCGCGCAGCCAGCTGTCCAGCAGGGCCACGGCCGTCCCTTCCCCTTCCCCCAGCACGCAGGCCTGCAGCCAGGGCTGCTGGGCCAGGGCGCGGTGGCCCACGGTGGCCTGGGGCCCGCCCACGAAGACGCGCACGCCGCGCCGTGCCGCCATGCGCCCGATCTCCAGGCCCTCGGGCATCATCAGGGTGGACAGCGCGATGCCCAGGAACTCGGGCCGCTCCTGGTCCAAAAAGGCGCGCACCCGCTCCATGCGGGGATCGAAGCTGGTGTCCAGCAGCGCCACATCCAACGGCAAGCGCTCCCGCAGCTGTGCCGCCAGCAGCGCCAGCCCCAGGGGGTAGTCCCCCGAGGGGTAGCGAAAGCGTGGGAAAACGAGCCCCAGCTTGCGCCTCACGGCGCACCCCGCGGCACGCGCGTCGTGAAGGGCCCCATGCTGAGCAGGTCCAGCCCCGCGGCGCGGAAGGTGGCGACGGCCTCGTGCGGGGCGCAGACGATGGGCTCCTCGTGGCGGTTGAAGCTGGTGTTGATCAGAGCGGGCACCCCCGTCAGCTGCCGGTAGCGTCTGAGCAGGCGGTGCAGCCAGGGGTGGGCCTGGCGGGTCACCAGCTGAGGGCGCAGGCTGCCGTCCAGGTGCACGGCGCCCGGGCAGAGCTCCCGCAGCCGCGGCCTGGCGGGCAGCGAGACGGTCATGAAGCTGGCCGCGTGGCGCACGGGCGCCACGTCTTCGACCCAGTCCTCGATGTCGTCGTCCAGCATGATGGGCGCAAAGGGCATGAAGTCGGAGCGCAGCAGGGCGCGGTTGAGGCGATCGGAGGCGCTGCGCTGCCGGGCCGAGGCCAGGATGCTGCGGTTGCCCAGGGCGCGGGGTCCGTACTCCATAGGCCCGTCGAAGCGGCCTGCGATGCCGCCTTGCGCCAGCAGCTCGGCCACGGCCTGGGCGCTGTCCGCAGGACGCTCCACGCGCAGGCCCGCCTGCTGCAGGGCGCCCTCCAGCTGCGCCTCGCTCCAGCGCGGACCCAGGAAGACGTGGGGCAGGCGCGGCGGTACGCTGGAAGGTTCCCTGGCCAGCTGCCAGGCCAGCAGCGCCGCACCCACAGCCAGGCCGCCATCCCCCATATGGGGAAAGACGTGCAGATCCTGCAGGCCCTGCAGCTGCGAGAGCCGCTGGTTCAAGCGCACATTGGCGAACAGGCCTCCGGCCACGGCCAGCCGCCGCAGGCCGCTGCGCGCCATCCACAGCTCGGCCAAGGCGCAGATCTCGCGCTCCACCCCCTGCTGCAGCCAGGCGCAGACGTCCTCGCGGCGGCAGGCCCGCAGGGGCGCCAGCCAGGGCTGCAGGCCAGGTCCGAAGGCCTGGGTGAAGCGCCGCCCGTCGGCCGGCCCCTGGAAGGGAAACTCCACGGGCACCTGCTGCGCGTCCCCCCCCGCGGCCAGGCCCATCAGCTTGCCCTCGTGGCGAAAAGGCCGAAAGCCCATGAAACCGGCCATGGTGGCGTAGAGCAGGCCGTAGGAGTTGGGGTGGGGCATGCTGCCCAGCAGCTCCAGCCCGGCCGGCCCGGCGCCATGCACGGTCAGGGCCAGCCCGTCTCCCAGGCCGTCGGCGGTGAGCACCAGGGCCTCGGGCCAGCCGCTGGTCAGCCAGGCGCTGGCGGCGTGGCAGCGATGGTGCTCGTAGATGCGCAGCCCCCTGGGCGGGCGATGGCCCAGCCTGGCCCCCAGCACCGCCTCCAGCAGGGGGCGCAGGGCGCGGCCGCGCCGCGAGTCGAAGCGGATCGACGGAAAGGGGCTGTCGAACTGCAGCCAGGCGGCCAGGCGGGCGCTCGGCCCCTGGTCCTCGCTGTAGAAGGAGCCATCGTCCAGCTGCCAGCGACGCTGCAGCGGGCGCAGCAGGCGCAGCACCGGGTTGGGATTGCCCACGCCAGCGAAGGCCACCTGGTCCACCTGACCCAGCTCGATGCCCGCCAGCTCCAGGCAGGTGGAGAGGGACTCCTGCGGCCAGCCGCCATCCCCCTTGCGGCGTGTGAAGCGCTCTTGGTTGCAGGCCGCCAGCACCCGGCCTTCGCGGATGATGGCCGCTCCGGCGTCGTGGGTGCCGTCGAAGAGGCCGAGGATGGTGCCGGCGCTGGGGTGCAAGATGATCCTCACGGGTCCTCGCCTTGAGATAATCCCCTGGAGGCGGTGCCGGCAGGGAAGCTCTCTGCAGGCGCCCCGAGCCGGCCAGGGAGCCCGATGCCCGCCAAGACCGATCGACGACTCGTTTTCAAGCGCGCGTTCGTGCTGTTGCGCCTGCCGGTCCTGGCCCTGCTCCTACTGGTCCCCGGCGTGACAAAGGCGCTGACAGGGACGGTTCTGGCGCTGATCCCCTATCCCCACTCGGCCGCCAAGATGGCCCTGGAGTGCTGGCACGTGGTGCTCTTGCGCCAAGAGCTGCTGCCCGCGCTGCTTATTGGGGGCGCGGTGACGGGCCTGGGGCTGACCCTGCTGCCGGGCAAGGCGCGGCTGGGGGCCTGCGCGCTGGCCTTGGCGCTGGCGCTCTTCCTGCTGCCCTGGGGCTCCGCGCCGGCGCTGGCGCTGGCGCTCTTGCTCCTGCTGCTGAACTTTCTCCCACGCGCGCTCTGGCGGCGTGCGGGAGCGGTTCCGCGCCTGCTGCCCTGGCTGCCCGGCGCGGAGTTGGCCCTGCCCTGGCCCAGCCTGCGCGCCCTGGGCTGGGGGCGCGGCCGTCCGCCGGCGGCCCTGGTCAACGGCCTGTGGCTGGCGGGCCTGGCCGGCGTCTGGTTGCTGGCCGACTCGGCCCTGGCCCGTCAGGACTACCAGGCCCACGTGCTGCAGTGGCCCGAAGCGCTGCAGGATGAAAGGGTGGCGCTCTTGGACCGCGCGCCCGTAGGCAGCCGGGGCGATTTCCACGGCGTGGAGATCACGGACAGCCATGCCGTGGTAGTGGCCGAGGACTCGCTGCGCCTGCTGGCCGTGCCCCTGGACGAAGCGTCCGTGGTCAGCCGCCCCCTGAGCGGGCGCTGGGGGGCGCGCCGCGGCGGAGCCCTGGAGAGCTTCACCGAATCCTGGAGCGGGGCCACCTGGGTGCTGACGGGCCCCGATCGCATGGCCGCGCTGCACATCGAGGGGGGGCAGTGGCGCGAGCTGCTGCAGCGTCGCCTGCCCGGCCCCTTGGATTTCGCTTACCTGGTGCCCTTGCCGGCGCTGGAACGCCTGGCCCTGGTCACGGTCAACGCCAGCGACCAGTTCCCCGGCTCGCTCTTCCTGGGCGCGCTGCCCGATCTCAGCAGCTGGAGCCACTGCCCGCTGCTCGACGCCCAGGGCCGTCGCTTCCCCACGCCCCGCGACGTCATCTGGCTGCCCACGCTGCAGCGCCTGCTCCTGGTGCCCAACTTCGGGCGTCACCTCTACCTGGCCGATCCGCAGTCCTGCCAGGTGGAACCCTGGATCGAGACCCTCACCATGAACGGCAAGCCGGTCTGGGTGCCCGAGCTGGAGCGCCTCTTCCTGGCCCAGCCCGAGCGGCGCTCGGTGATGGTGATCGATCCCTCTACGGGCACCGTCGAGCGCCGCATCCCCACCCAGCCCGGCGCCCGCACCCTGGCCGTGGACGTGGAGCGCAACCTGCTGCTGACCGCCTCGGTCCTGACGGGCGCGGTGCTGGTGCAATGCCTGGACGATGGCGCCATCGTGGATCGCTTCGCCACCCTGATGCCCATGGCGCGCGAGCTGGCCCTGGCGCCCGCGCAGGGGGCGGCCTTTCTGACGACCTGGACGGCGCTGTACCGCATTCCCTATGCGGAGGGGGCGGGGGAGTGCGGGCGCTAGTCTTGGTCCTGTTACACGTGCCTCAAGACAGGTCGCGCAGCTCGAGGCGACGCTTCACAACGGATACCAGGATGTCCTCGACCATCTCCTTCACTTCCTGCGGCGGCAGGGGGCGCTCGCCCGCCAGGGTGGCGAGGGCCGCCTCCATGGGTTCCAGCAGCTCGGCGTTCGGAGAACTGCGGATTCGCTTCAAGGCGACCTCCACTTGATCGCTGGCGGCGGCCAGCACGAAGAGCTCGATCACCTCCGGCAGCTCGCGCTCCATCAGCTCACGGTCATCGAGGACCGGCTGCACGTGCTCCCAGGCTTGGTCCCATCGAGATAGGGCGCCCAGCAGACAGGCTAGGGTGTGGTGGCTCGGGGAGGAATCCGGACGAGCATCCACGGCCTCTCGCGCCCACAAGACACCCTGCTCGAGGACCGCCAGGTTCGGACGCGCCTGATACGCGGCCCAGGCTAGGCTGTTGAGCACGTAGGGCTGCGGCTCTTGCGGCAGCAAAGCTTCGATCCTCTCCAGGGCCTGTGGAGGCTCGAGATCCTCGAAGAGCAGCGCGGAGAGCCCGTCCCAGGCGGGCCAGAACGGGCGCTCCGCGTCGATGGCGCGCAGGAAAGCATCGATGGCCTCCCCTCTCCTGACCTCGTTCTCTGCCAGGACAGCGCCGAGATTGGCCCAGGCCGGGGCGAAGGAGGGGTCGTGCTCCAGCGCTCTGCGGAAGGCATCCTCCGCTGCATCGAGCTTCTCCTGCCGGAGCCGCGCTACAGCCAGGTTGTTCCACGCCGCGGCGTCCTCCGCGTGGATCATGGTCGCCTGCTCCCAGGCCCGCTCTGCCTCCCCCGGTCGGTCTTGGTCGAGCAGGATCGATCCCAGGGCGCTCCATCCCTGCGAATGCCGTGGTTCCAACTCGACGATTCGTCGGTATGCCGCCTCGGCTTCAGCGTGCCTACCCTTGTCCCGCAGGAGATCGCCGAGATGGCCCCAGGCGGTGATTCCATTGGGCTTCAGCTCCGTGGCTCGCGTGAGATCCTGCTCGGCTTCGTCGCTGCGCCCAGGTAGCTGGTGGAGAGCGATGCCTCGCGCGCAGTGTGGCGCGTAACCGTCTGGGCGACGACCGATCTCTTGCGCCGCCAGCTCCACGGTGTCCTCCACCCTGCCCACCGAGTGTAGCAGCATGAAGAGGTCTTTCCAGGCAGGGAGGAGCTCTGGATCCTCTGAGATGGCCCTGCGCAGGCAGTCCTCCGCACGGCCGGGATCACCCCCCTGCTGCCGCAGGATCCTCCCCAACATGCCCCAGGCTTCCGCAAGCTGCGGTTTGCCGGCCACGGCTCGCTCCAACAGCGCGATGGCCTCGCGGTCTTCGCCCTGGCCGTACCGGGCCCAGGCCTGCTGGGAGAGGAGCCATGGTTCGGCAGGGCAGCGTTCCAGGGCCTTCACCAACGCAGCCTCCGCTGCCGTCTGCTGCCCGCGCTCTTGGAGGATGGCCAGCAGCAGTATCCAGCCCCCGGCATCCGCAGGGGCCAACTCCAACACCTTGCGCACAGCGGATTCGCTCTCTGACAGATCCCCTTTGCTTTCGAGGAGCCACATGGCCAAGTTTCGCCAGACCTGCGCATCCGCCGGTTTCGCCTGGGTGGCCGCGCGCAGCGCCTCCAGGCTCGGGGGCTGGCTGACTATCTCGGAGCCCGGCTCCGCCGCCAGCGGGACCTCGTCCCGGGCCAGGAGATGCCTCGGCGCCTGCGCCTGCTCCCAGAAGGAACTCGGCGTGGACCGCAGCGCCTGCCAGCGCGCCTCCTCGGGCAGCGCGTTCAAGAGCGCTTCGCAGAGCGCAAACCCGCCCAGGTGGGCAGAGTCCCATCCGCCGCAGCATTCATCAGCCAGGCGAGCGATGTGACGCACCAGATCCGGCGTGTCGTAGAGCGCCACCATGAAACCCACCACGGCTCGCACCCGATCCCGCGGGCCGCCGCGGCAGCGCATGAGGTAGTAGAGGTTGTAGAGCCGCTGCGAGATCTGGTAGAGCAGGGCCTTGCCCCGCTTGTCGACGACGCGCACCGCGCCCTTGTTCACCAGCCGCCCCAGGCGGGCGCTGGTCTCGCTGACACCAAGACGAGCCGCTTCGGCCACCCTGGCGGCGGTGGCCGGCTCCCATTGTTCGGCCAACGCGGCGAACACGCGCCGCTCCTTGCCGCGGTACGCCTCCAGGTGCCCCTTGAAGTAGTCGGTGTGCTCGTCCACCAGGCTGTTGAGCTCGCGCAGCAGGCTGCTGAACGACAGCCCCTGGGCGAACTGGGCCAGGAGGACCAGCAGACGCGGGTTGCCCCCGGTCAGGATGCGGATGGCGCGCGCTCGTTGGGGATGCAGCTGCGATGCGTTGGTGGAATGCCACAGGGTGCGGCATTCGTCGTTGGACAGGGGCTCCAGGGTCAGGGACTCGAAGAGCTCGTAGAAGGGGCTCTTTTCACCCTCCATGGCATCGAAACGCTGGGTCGCCGTGGCCAGCAGGAACAGCCGAGGCTCGTTGAGCAGGGTGCGGCGCAAGACCCAGCCCTCACTGTCAGCGACCTGTTCATCCAGGATCATCTGCAGGTTCTCCACCACCAGGACCAGGCGCTTGCCCTGCTCATCGGCGAAGTCCAGCAGGTGGGCCAGCGCCGCGTCGTGCAGCCGCTGGTCGTCTCGTTCGCGCCGCAGAGCGTCATGGATGGTCACCCAGTCGCGGCCCGAGGGATCGTCCAGGTGGAGCAAGGCCTCGAGCCAAAGCTCCCCTGCGGTTCCCACCTGGTAGCTCTCTTCAGGGAAGAGCACGGGGTGCCAGCGGGCAGCCAGCTCCGGCTCCCGCCGCAAGGCCGCCGCCACACGCCGCACCAGGGCGGTCTTGCCCATGCCACGCAGGCCCAACACCAGCCGGTGGGGATTGGCGGGGGCCGGGGGCTCCGCGAAGGGTTCCAGCAACAGCTCCAGCTCCCGCCGGCGCACCACGAAGATCCGTGTGAGTGTGTCATCGTCCAGGAAACCTGGGTTGTACTTCATGAGTTCGGCCATGGCCTAGTGCCTCCCCTTGACGGGTACGTAGCCCATCTCGAAGCGCCCTCTCCACCAATCCCAAACCAGGCTGGAGACGAAGACCCAACCCTCCCGCTCCCGCCGCAGGTAGCCGTCGTGGACGAGGATGTCCATCACGTGGCGCAGCCGAGCGCTGCCCTCGCCGGGCTCTTGGAAGAAGGAGCTGCAGATGATGCCTGCAGCCGCGACCGATAGGCGCCCTTCCACTGCCGCCTCGGTGAGCAGATCCAGCGCCAGGGGCAGGAGCTCCAGGCCCAGCACCAGCTTGAGGCGCTCCTCGAGGTGGAAGAGTTCGGCGTGCCCACGGCTGGCCAGCATGCTGTGGGCGTAGACCTCGTCGACAAGCTCCAGGCTGCAAGAGTCGAGGCCCTGCCGCCGGCAGGAGGCGTAGACGTGGCCGAAGTACATCTGCACGTGGTGCGGCACGCACACCCCCAGGCGCTCGACCATGCGCCGCAGCACTCCCTCTTCGAAGCGAATCCCGTAGCCCTGGCCGAGGGCCTGCAGGCAGGCGATGCCCGTGGCCTGCGACCAGGGCTCCAGCTCGAAGGGCGAGAAGGTGTTGAGGGTAGCGGAGAGCCCAACACGACGCAGCACGGGCTCGATCCCGATGGAGCCCGCGACCACGAAGCGGATACGCCCGCGATGTTCGATGGTCATACGCCGCAGCCAAGACATGAACAGCTCCACCTGGTGCACACCTCCAGGCTCCAGCTCTGTTCCCTCTCCCCTCATCATCCGCACCAGCATGATGGGCAGCTCATCCACGAACAGGATGACCGGCTTGTCCCCACTCGCCAGGGCGCGCATCAGCCGAGAGCCCTTGTCGCTCCAATCTCCTACCAGGCTGCCGCGGAGTTTCACCGAGAGCTCATCGATCCCCAGCTCATCGACCGCGCCCAGGGCATTGCGGAAGACGGCCTGGGTGCGCTCCCAGAGACCTACCAGCTCTCTGGTCTCCAGCGTGAGCTGCACCAGTGCGTCTTGCGGTCCACGACAATGCTGTACATCCAGGAATACGCAGTAGTGTCTGTCCTCGATGCGACGTGCGCATTCGCGCATCAGGCTGGTCTTTCCGACACGGCGGGGCGCCACGAGCAGCACGTGGGCACCCTCGACCAGGAGCTCATGGAGGAGCTTCAGCTCGATGTCGCGGTTCCAGAACCGATCCCCGGATACCCAGTTACCGATTTCCTTCACAAGTTTCTTCATCTTCGCTCCCTTTCGACAACAGAACCGTTGCCAACCATTCCGTTGTAAGAATAGCCCCCGTTATGGCGGCGGGCAAGCATTCCCACCAATTTTGTTGGCATCCATCCTGTTGGTAAAATGACGTGGATGTTCGTTGGGCCGATACCCAGCGTCTGCACTCTGGCCGCGGATATCGAGCGCATGCTGCTGCTGACAGCCTCGATGCTGGCGGGAGGAACCGAGTCTGCTGCAGGAGGATTCGGATCGCAGGCCGAGCTATGGGCTTTCTACGAATGACCTGCTCACCGCCAACGTCATGAGCGAGCCCCCCTGGGACGTCATCGTCCTCGGCGCCGGCGCTGCCGGCCTGATCTGCGCCCGCGAGGCCGCGCAGCGCGGCAGGCGCGTGCTGCTGCTGGAGCACGGGCAGCGCCCGGGTCGCAAGCTGCGCGCCAGCGGGGGCGGGCGCTGCAACTTCACCAATCGCAGGGTGGGCTTCGAGAACTACATCTCGCAGAACCCGCGCTTCGTCATCTCCGCCCTGTCGCGCTTCGGGCCCGAAGACTTCCTGGCCCTGCTGGAGCGGGCGCGCATCCCCTGGGAAGAGAGAGAGCAGGGCCAGCTCTTCGGCCAGCGCTCGGCCGCGGACCTGCTGCAGCTGCTGGTGACGCGCGCGCTGCAGGCGGGGGCCCAGCTGCGCACGCGCTGCACGGTGCTGGGCGTGGACAGGAACCCTGCGGGATTCGAGGTCGCCACGCAGCGCGGGCCCCTGCAGGCCGCCGCGGTGGTGGTGGCCTGCGGCGGCCTGGCCGCGCCCCAGCTGGGCGCCAGCGCCCTGGGACACGAGCTGGCGCGCGGCTTCGGCCTGCGCGTGGTCCCGCCGCGCCCGGCCCTGGTGCCCCTGACCTGGTCGCGCCAGGATCGGGAGCGCTTCGGGCCCCTGGCCGGCATCGCCCAGCCCGTGGAAGCCTGGTGCGAGGGATCCCCCAGCTTTCGCGAGGCCCTGCTCTTCACCCATCGCGGCCTGAGCGGACCGGCGGTTCTGCAGGTCTCCTCCTACTGGCGCCCGGGTGAGGCCCTGCTGCTGGATTTGTCGCCCGAGATCGACCTGGCGCGGACCCTTTTTCACGCCAAGCGCCAGCGCCCCCGACTGACGCTGCGCAGCGCGCTCTGCCAGCGGCTCCCGCGGCGCCTCGTGCTGGCCTTGGAGTTCGACCTGCCCGCCCGCGGCCCCCTGGGCCAGCTCTCCGACGCCCAGCTGCGGCGCACGGCCTCAGCGCTGCATGTCTGGCGCGTACAGCCCGCTGGGACCGAGGACTACGGCGCGGCCGAGGTCACCGCGGGTGGCGTGGACACCCAGGAGATCTCCCAACGCACCATGGAATGCCGCGCCATCCCGGGCCTCTTCTTCGTGGGAGAGGTGCTGGACGTGACCGGCTGGCTGGGGGGCTACAACCTGCAGTGGGCCTGGTCTTCGGGCTGGTGCGCGGGGCGGAGCTGCTGACGCCGCGCCGCTCGAGCGCCCCTGTTGTTGCGTGCTTAAGCGGCGACAGCGACCTATGAGCCCGCCCCCCTGAACCGGGAGCATGATGTCGACGCCTTCCCCCCTCCCCACCAGCTTCGCCGAGCTGGACCTGGATGAGCGCCTGCTGCAGGCCCTCGAGGCCCTGCAGTTCCACACGCCCACGCCCATCCAGGCGGCGGTGATCCGGCACCTGCTGCATGGCAAGGACGTCATCGGCCGGGCGCGCACCGGCTCGGGCAAGACGGCTGCCTACGGTCTGCCCCTGCTGCAGCTGCTGCCGCCCCAGGCCCGGGGCGTGAGGGCGCTGGTGCTCTGCCCCACCCGCGAGCTGGCCCTGCAGGTCTCGGACGCCCTGCAGAGCTTCGCCGCCAGGATGCGCGTTCGCTTCGCCACCGTCTACGGCGGCGCCCCCTATCCACCCCAGGTCAAAGCGCTGAAGCAGGGCGCCAGCGTGGTGGTGGGCACCCCGGGCCGGCTGCTGGATCTGCTGGGCAGCGGCAGCCTGGACCTGTCCGCCCTGGAGACCTTCGTCTTGGACGAGGCCGACGAGATGCTGCGCATGGGTTTTCTGGAGGACGTGCAGCGGCTGCTGGAAGCCACTCCGGCCCAGCGCCAGGTGGCGCTCTTCTCGGCCACCATGCCCGAGCCCATCCGCCAGGTGGCCATGGGGCTGTCCGAACCGGTGGAGATCCAGGTGGAAGACCGCGCCTTGTCCGTGGGACATATCCAGCAGCACTGGATCAAGGTCCCGGAGCGGCACAAGCTGGACGCCCTGGTGCGGGTGCTGCGGGCGGTGGGCGCCGGGGCCACCCTGGTGTTCGCGCGCACGCGCGCCTCCTGCGCCGAGACCGCCGACGCCCTGGCCAAGCGCGGGCTGGCCGTGGACGCGCTGCATGGCGACCTGAACCAGCCCGCACGCGAGCGCGTGCTCGAGCGCCTGCGCGCCCGGCAGCTCTCCATCGTCATCGCCACCGACGTGGCATCCCGCGGCATCGACGTGGACCACATCACCCACATCGTGAACTACAACCTGCCCCCGGAGGTGGAGAGCTACGTGCACCGCATCGGCCGCACCAGCCGCGCGGCGCGCCGCGGCACGGCCATCTCCTTCTGCACCCCGCGCGAGGTGGCGCGGCTGAAGCGCATCAGCAAGGCCACGGGCTGCGAGATCCTGCCCATGGAGGTTCCTTCGGACGCCGACATCGCCCGCGCCGGCCGGCGGCGGCTGGTGCAGGAGCTGCGCGACGCCGTGGAGGAACCGGAGCGCAGCCGCCAGGCCCTCGAGGAGCTGATGGAGAAGCAGGGCTGGAGCGAGCGCCAGCTGGCCGGGGCCGCCCTGACCCTGCTGGCCCGCCGCGACGGCGTGGAGTTGGGCGACCTGCCCGCCGAGGGGCCGCCCAGCTGGGCCCGCGCCCAGCGCAAGCGGCAGCAGGACTTCACGCAGACCAACGAGGTGGAGATCTTCATCCCCATCGGCCGAATGGAGAACCTGAGCCCGGCGGACATCGTGGGCGCCTTGACCAACGAAGGCGGGCTGGAGGGGCGGGAGATAGGCCGCATCACCATCACGCCGCGCAAGAGCTTCGTGGGCATGGCGCGCTCCACCATGATCCCCTTGCTGAAGCGGGTGCGGCGCCTGAAGCTGCGGGGCAAGGAGGTGCCCATCTTCCAGGCGCGGCCCCAGGCAGGCAAGGGCCCCGTGCTGCGTCGCCCCCCGCGTGGCAAGAAACGCTGAGCTCAGCGATACCCGAACACCCCCCGAAACACCTGGAAGGCCTCCTTCAGCTGGCGCCGGCTGCGCAGGCGCAGGGCCCGGCGCGCCAGAAAGCGCGGCCGCAAGTAGAAGCGGCGATACGCGCGCCGGTGATAGGCCCAGACCACCTCGGGTGCGGCGCTGGGCAGCCGCAGCACGGCGTGGGCCCGATCGTACTGTGCCCAGTCGCGCGTCAGAAGGTGCCCCCCTTTTTCGGCCCAGCGGAAGAGCTCGGTGCCAGGGTAGGGCGTGGCCACCGAGAACAGCGCCACGTCCAGATCCAGGCTCAGGGCCAGCTGCAGCGTGCGCTCCATGCTGGCCTTGGTCTCACCGCGGTTGCCGAACATGAAGGTGCCGCGCGGCTCGATGCCCGCCGCGCGGGTCCAGCGCACCACGCGCCGCACCTGGTCCAGCTGGATGCGCTTGCCGATGCTGGCCAGGGTGGCGGCGTCGCCGGACTCGATGCCGTAGCAGATCTGGTGGCAGCCGGCCCTGGCCATCAGGGCCAGCAGCTCGGCGTCGGCACCGTCCACGCGACCGTAGCAGGTCCAGCTGACCTCCAGCTGCGCCGCGGTCATCTCTTGGCAGAACTCGCGCAGGGCGCGGCGATGGGCAGTGAAGCTATCGTCGTAGAACTGGATCTGCCGGATCCCGAAGCGGCTCTTGAGCTGCCGGATGTCCTCCACGACACGAGTCGAGGAGCGGCGCCGCATGCGCCGACCGAAGAGCTTGAAGCAGTACTCGCAGTTGCTGGCGCAGCCGCGGGTGGTCAGCATGGAGGTGGCTGGTAGCTGGCGGTAAGTGCCCAGGCCCGGGCGATAGCGCTCCAGGGGCAGCAGGTGGTAGGCCGGCAGCGGCAGCTCGTCCAGCTCGTCGATCAGGGGCCGATCCGGGTTGTGCCGGATGCCGCTTTCTTCGCGGTAGGACAGGCCGACGATCTCGGCCGGGGCCCGCCCCTCGGCCAGCTCGCCCAGCGTTCGCTCGCCCTCGCCGCGCACCGCGAAGTCCACGTGCTCGTCTTCCAGCAGCTCCTCGGGCAGCACCGAGGCGTGCGCGCCGCCCATGACGACCATGGCATCGGGAAAGACCCGCCGGCACATGCCCGCGATGGCCAGGGCGTTGGGCACGATGGGGGTCATGGTTGTGATGCCCACCAGCTGGGGCTCGCGCTCGCGGGCCAGCAGGGCGGGCAGCTCCGCCAGGGTCAGGCCCAGGGCCTGGCAGTCCAGGATGCGCGCCGAGTGGCCGCCGCGCTCCAGCCAGGCCGCCAGGCAGGGCAGGGCCAGGCCGGGCATGGCGCTGCCCGCGCGATCCCACCAGCGCGCACCCTCCCCCAGCCAGGGGGGGTCGATCAGCAGCACGTGGCAGGGTTCGCCCATCAGAGATCCTCCCACCGCAGCCGGCCCAGCGCCCGTCGATCGCGCTTGGTAGGCCGACCCAGTCCGCGCTCGCGCTCCATGGGCGGCGGCTCGCGCGGCGGCTCGGGAGGGGTGAGGTCCTCGTAGAGCAGGCGGGCCGCGGCGGCCGGACCGCGGCGCTCGGCCAGCGCCACCACCTGCAGGATGCGCCGGCCGTGCTCGTAGCTGACCTCCACCGTGTCGCCCACCCGGACCTGGCGCGCCGGTCGGGCGCGCTCCCCGTTGAGCTGCACCTGGCCCGCCACGCAGGCCTTGCGCGCCTTGGAGCGCGTCTTGAAGCAGCGCGCCGCCCAGGTCCACTTGTCGATGCGGACCTGGCTCAGCGCGCTGGAGCTGTCAGAACCCACGGCGCCGCAGGGGCAGCAGCAGGCCCAGCAGGCCCAGCAGGCCCAGGCCGGTTGCCGGGGCGCTAGGCGCGCTGCAGCCGCAGCCCCCCTCATCCTCGCCGTCGCCATCGCCGCCGCCATCGCCGGTGTCGGAGGGGGCCGCGCTGTCTTCCAGACCGCTGTCGCCGGCGCCCTGCTCCAGGCAGAGCGCGGCCGTGGCCTCGTCGCCCAGGCAGAAGTGCAGCTTCTGGGAGCTGTCGGCCACGGCGGGGTAGCTGGTCGCCAGCCAGTAGCCGCCTGCAGGCAGGTCTTCGGAGAGCAGCGTCCAAGCTGGCTCGCCAGGGGACCACTCGGCCAGGGCCGGCTCCACCGCCCCGTCATCGCCGAGGCTGTCCACCGCGTGCAGGGCGAAGGCCAGCCCCTCGACCTCGTCCTCGTGGCTGAACCAGAGGGCGCCACCCGGATGCTCCAGGTGGAAGTAGTAGCTGGCCAGGCCATAGAAGCGGTTGTCGTACTCGATGACCGAGCCCTCGGCCGTCTCTTCGACCGGACCGACCGAAGAGGCGTACTCGTAGCTCTCCATGGCGCCCGCGCGCCCCTTGGTGGCCAGGTTCCAGCCCGCGAAGGTGGCCCACTCCTGCTCCAGGCTGCTGCCGTAGGCCTGGATGACGGCCTCCATCTCGGTCAGGGTGTCCTTGTCCTCGCCGTCCCATTCCAAGGCCGCCTGCAGGTCCACCAGGGCCTGATCGCCCAGGCGGATGGCCATGAAATCCCACCAGATGCAGGTGGCGTAGGCGAAGGTGGGGGCTGGCTCGGCCGGAGGGTTGTCCAGGGGGCGATCGGTCTCTTCTTCCAGGTAGTAGTCGGCGAACCAGAAGAAGTCCTCGCTGTCTTCGTCCCAGAGCTTCTCGGCCCAGACCGCCGTACCCTCGCTGTACCAGATGGGGGAGTCGTACTCGTAGGCGTGTTGCACGGCGTGGAAGAGCTCGTGGGAGGTCAGCACGTTGATGGCCGAGCTCAAGGAGGAGTAGCCGTAGCCGGAGAAGTCGTTCTCCATCACGAAGAAGCCGGAGCAGACATTGGGGTTGTTGGTGCAGCTGTCGGTGGAGAACATGCCGTCGCCCGCGCCGCCGAAGTCCACCAGGTAGACGTCGAAGGCGTAGGAGCCGCCCAGCTCGGTCAGCCCCATGTCCTCTTCGCCCAGGGGACGGCGGAAGCCTGCGCTCTCGTAGAAATCGAGCACCGCCTCAGTGGTCTCGGCCACCTCTTCGGCGAAGTCGGGCCAGCCGCTGCCGTCGTCGTCGTCCAGGATGGTGACGTTGGGCCCGTCGATGGAGTAGTGCACGCGCACGGCGCCGCCCGGGGAGTCCACCGAGTCCAGCACGTCGCTGCCGTCGAAGGAGTACAAGCCGCCCTGGTCCGGACGCGTGGGCATGGGGCCGGGGGGAGGGACCTGGTAGGTCAGGCACTCGATGGCCTGGGCGGGCGCGCTGAAGGCGAGCCCCAGGACGATGATGGATGCGGACATGGGGATGCTCCCGAGCAGGGCGTCGCTAGAGGATGCGCCAGCGCAGGGTGAGCATGGCGCTGTCGCTACCCGTGGTCCCGTTGCTGTTGCAGTCTTCCTGGCCCTCGCCGTAGTAGGTCTCGATGACCAGCTTGATCACCTCGCCCGTCTCGAGCTGCACCACGAAGGGCTTCATGGTGGTGCCGACACAGCCCATGCCGCTGCCCTTCTTGAACTCCCACCAGCCGTCCAGTGCGAACTTGGGACTGGCGTCGCCCAGGCCGGAGCTGTCGGGGATGATCTCGCAGTCGTCGTCGTAGAAGTCCTCTTCCTCGTAGCTGGCGTCGGTGGGCGCGCTGCCGATGTCGGCGTAGTCGAAGCCCGTGACCGCGTCGGCCCCCACGCAGGAGGGGCCGCCGTCGCCGCTGTTGAGCCGCACCAGGTAGCGGCGCGCGGCCAGGTGCCAGTCGGCGGATTCCAGCGAGGTCTCGTCGTCGATGTCCACCCGCGAGGCCCCGCTGGCGTCGAAGCGCACGTAGACCCAGGGGTTGTCGCTGGCGTTGTTGACGCCGCCGGCCTGGGCGTCCACTACGGTGACGAAGTCGTCGCCGTCGGTGACGGTGGTGACATCGCCGCCGCTGACCTCGGTCTGTAGCGAGAGGTCCCAGATCATGTCGTCCAGGCAAGGGGGCTCCTCGAGATCGGGGCAGAGGGAGCTGGGCTGGCCGCTCTCGCTGGTATCCGCCGGTGAGGTGCTGTCGGAGGTGTCGATGGGCGTGGTGGGGCCGCTGTCCTTGTCGCCGTCGTCGTCGCAGGCGACCAGGGCCAGGGCGGCCAGGAGCGGGAATACGGGCGTCGATCTCATGAACTCTTCCTCCATCGATGGCGGGCAGCCCCACCTATCACCCCGCCGCGGCCATCGTCCAGCCGTCGGCGGCGTAGGATTGAATACCGTTTTCGGAAGAATGCGCTCCCGGCGCCTGCTCGATCCGCCCCCAGGAAGATGATAGCGGACCCCGGAACCGGGAGAACGACGTGGATCGAGTGCGCACCGGCATGGCCGTGGGATGGCTGTCCATCGGGCTGAACCTGCTGCTCTTCGTGCTGAAGCTCTGGGCAGGGCTGTCGACGGGCAGCGTGGCCATGTTCGCCGAGGCCTGGCACACGCTCTCCGACTCCTTGACCTCGCTGATCGCGCTGCTGGGCTTCCGCTTCGGCGCGCGCCCCGCCGACCAGGGGCACCCCTTCGGCCATGGGCGGGCCGAGGCCATCGCGGCGCTGATCATCGGCGTCCTGCTGGGTGTGGTGGGCGTGGGCTTCGGCTACGAGTCCATCGTGCGCCTGCTGGACCAGCAGGGGGCCAACTGGGGGCCCATGGCCATCGCCGTCTTCCTTGTCTCGGCGCTGCTGAAGGAGGGCCTGGCGCGCTACTCCATCCGCGTGGGCCGCCGCCTGCAGGCCCCGGCCCTGGTGGCCGACGGCTGGCACCACCGCAGCGACGCCGTCGCCTCGGCGGTGATCGTGCTGGGGGCCCTGGTGGGCCCCGGGCTGTGGTGGATGGACGGCGCCCTGGGTCTGGTGGTCGCGGCCCTGATCCTGCACGCGGCCTGGGACATCATCCGCGACGCCTCGAATACGCTGATGGGCGGGGCGCCCTCGGCCGAGATCGAGCGCCGCATCCGCGAGGTGGTGGCCGCCCACGCCCCCCCTGGCGCCGAGCCCCACCACCTGCACCTGCACAGCTACGGCACCCACGCCGAGCTGACGCTGCACCTCTACCTGGACCCCGAGATGACCGTGCGCCAGGCCCACGCCATCGCCGACCAGGTGGAGGTGGCGCTGAAGGCCGAGCTGGGCTTCGAGGCCACCATCCACGTGGATCCGATGGCGGAGCGGCAGGTCTAGGGGGTCCGCTCAAAGAGCAAGATGTAGGCCGACGAACCACCGTAGGCCAGGCGGGGCCAGTAGATGGGCAGCGGGCGGTAGAGCCGCTCGAACTCGGGATGATGCACCAGGGCCGTCTCGCCTTCCCAGTAGCCGGGCGTGTACCAGGCGCCGCTGCTGCCGGGCTCGATGCGGCTGTTGAGCGCCACCAGCCGCGGCGCGGCCTCCAGGACGTAGTCGGCGTCGTGCTTGCGGTGCAGGGCGCCCGACACGTCACGGGCGATGTGGGCGTCGTTCAGTCCGGTCATGTCGATGACCTGGAACTGGGGCAGGTCGTAGGGCAGCGCCCCGGCGTGGTTGACGGCGATGCTGCTGCCCGCCGGGTAGCGCTCGGCGATCCAGGAGGCCGCGTGTCGGGAGGCGGAGACCAGGCTGCCCTCCTGCCAGGCGATGTCGCGGATCAGGTCCCCGCGCAGCGCCCTGCCCAGCAGGTCCGGAGGAACCAGCGCCGGCGCCATGGCGAGCAGGGCGGCGAGCGCCGGCAGGCCGCTGCGCCAGGATTCGCGGCTGGCCAGGGCGGCGCCACAGGCGAAAAAGACCAGCAGGCTGGGCACCAGCAGGCGCTGGAAGCGCATCCAGTCCCCGCCGCCGCCCACCACGATCAGCAGCAGGGCGCCCCCCAACAAGGGAATGCCCAGTCCGCCCCGCAGGGCCGCGCCAGCCAACCGGGCCCGCCAGGCCGCGGCGCCTAGCAGCAGCAGCCAGCCCGGCAGCAGCCAGCCGCCGTAGGCCAAGCCGTCTTTCAGCTGCGACAGCGCCGGCCCTGCGGCCTTGGCGTAGAAGGTATTGGGCAGCGGCATACCGTAGTAGGCCAGCCGAAAGCCCAGCCAGGTCGCGGTGGGCAGCAGCAGCAGGCCAGCCAGCCAGATGGGCAGGCCGCGAGCTCCGCGCAGCAGCGCTCCCGCGGCCAGGGCCAGCAGCAGCAGCAAGGGCGCCTCGGGCCGCCCCAGGCCCAGCAGCGCCAGGGGGAGCAGCCAGCCCAGGGCAGGAGGGCGCTGACTGGGCGCGGCCTCCAGGGGCCGAGCCAGTCCGGCGCAGCTCCAGACGAAGAGCGCCGCGTAGAGCGCCGTCTCCAGTCCGGCTGGCGCCCAGTAGTGCAGGCCGTGGCTAGTGGCGGCCAAGCAGGCCGCGCCACCCGCGGCCGCCAGCCCCGCGCCCAGGCGGCGCGCCAGCACGCCGGTGCCCAGCACGGCCAGCGCGGCGAACAGGAGCCCCAGCTGCTTGGACCACAGCACCAGGTCCAGGTCGCCCAGGGCGCCCAGGCTCAGCAGGCCCAGCCACAGGGGCGAGGAGTAGCCCTCCACCGGCGCTGCGCCCGGGTTCCACAGGGGGCCGTGCCCGGCGGCGAGCTGGTGCGCGTAGCGGAAGTAGATGAAGGCGTCGTCCCCCATATGGGGCAGGTGGTAGCGGGCCAGCTGCAGGAAGAGCGCCACCGCGGCCAGGGCCGGAAGCCAGGACGCCAGGCGACGCAGCAGATCGCGATCTCGGGCTGTGACAAGGGCCATCGGCGCTTCACTAGCGCGCGAGCCGACCTGCGGCGAGGGGGTGCGACGGCGGACGGGCCGTTTTGCCTCGCGGCCGCAGCCTGCTACGATTGCGCTGCCCTTCGTCGGGGCGCCCCAGGCGTCCCCAGCAGCTTTCCCTGGAGAGCGAAGCATTGCAGCGCGCCCAGCTCGAAGCCGTGATGAACACCATGCCCGACGGGCTGTTGCTGCTGGATGCACGCGGCCAGCTGCTGGCGGCCAACCCCGCTGGCCGCCTGCTGCTGCCCGTGCTGCGCGCGGGGCAGCCAGAAGAACTTCCCCTGACCGACATCGGTGGCGTGCGCGTGGTCCCCCAGCCCTACAGCAGCAAGCGCAGCGAGCGCAACGAGCTGGAGCTGATGGGTCAGGAAGGCGAGACCCTGATCCTGGAGATCAGGGGCGTGCCGGCCGACGTCCCGGGCGGCGGCTGGTTGCTGACCGTGCGCGATTTCACCCGCGAACGCCTGCGGGCCGAGCGGGAGCGCAAGCGGCAGCTGGAGCTGAGCTCCCTGTACACCCTCTCGCGGCGCCTGGTGGCCATGTGGGACTCGGCCGCCGTGCTGGACACGGTGGCGCGCCACGCGGTGGAGACGGTGCACGTCACCTTCTGCCGCGTGCTGGTATTCAGGGAGGACGGCTTCGAGTGCGTGGCGGCCCACGGCATACGTCCGCTGGCCCGCGCCCTGCAGGCCATCGAGCGGGAACCCGCAGGAGCCAATGCGGTCTACCAGCGCGTGCTCCGCTCTGGCGAGCCCCTCTCGCTGCACCGCGGCGATCCCACGCTGGGGGCGGAGCTGGAACGCGAGTTGATGCTGGACCTGATCAAGGTGCTCTTCCTGGCACCCTTGCGCGCCGGTACCGACGTGCTGGGCATCCTGGCCATCGGAGAGAAGCGCAGCGGCATGCGGGAACCCCTGAACGCCGAGAAGCTGCGCCTGGTGGAGGCCATCACGGGGCAGGCCGCCGGCGCGCTGAAGCGCACGGACCTGCACGCCGAGATGGAAGAGGCCTTCATGCAGACCGTGCTGGCGCTGGCCAACGCCATGGAGGCGCGCGACGACTACACCGGCGAGCACAGCTTCCGCCTGGCGGCCTGGGCCCAGGACGTGGCCCGTCAGCTTGGCTGCGACGAACGCGAGGCCGAGGCCCTGCTGTGGGGGACCGTGCTGCACGATGTGGGCAAGATAGGCGTACCCGACCGCATCCTGCGCAAGAACGGGCCGCTGGACTCGCAGGAGTGGCGGCTCATGCGGCGCCATCCCATCACCGGAGCCGAGATCGTGGCCCCCATCCGTAAGCTGGCCGACGTGGTGCCCATCATCCGCGGCCACCACGAGCGCTGGGACGGCAGCGGCTACCCCGACGGCCTGAAGGGCGAGGACATCCCGCTGGGCGCGCGCATCATGGCGGTGGTGGATGTCTATGGTTCGCTGACCGACGACCGGCCCTACCGCGCCGCGCTCTCTCACCAGCAGGCCCTGGACGAGCTGCGCAAGGGTTCGGGCACCCACTTCGACCCGGTGGTGCTGCAGATCTTCTTGGAGCTGGCCGAAGCCGAGTTGGCCGAGGAGCTGCCTCCGCTCTGAGCTTCAGGCCTCGGCCACCTGCCCCTGCGCAGCGCGCAGCTGCGCCTCGGTCACCAGGAATTCCACGGAGCCGGAGCCCTCAGGGACATGCACCTCGGCCCGGAAGCGCTGGCCGGCAAAGGAGCCCAGCGCAACGGCGTCGGACTCCACGGTGAGCGCGCCGTGACAAGCCGGCCAGTCGAAGTCGATGCTGGACAGGTCGTCCATGTAGGCCTTGATGGCCAGGCGCACCAGGTCCAGACGCTGCCGCTCGCTGAGCTTGACCTGCCAGTGCAGGAAGACGAAGCCCCAGCGCATGGGCATGAAGGGAGAGATGGACGTCATCGCGTCCCAGTCTAGCCCATCCTCATGTGGCGGTCCCGGCTCCCGCTCACTTCAGCCAGCCAGCTCGCTGCAGCAGCGGAAGCCGATTTCGTAGAAACGAAAGGAATCGCCGTGGGAGGTGACGCCGGACTGGCAGGTGCGGCTCTCGGCCCAGTAGCGCCCCTTGAGGTTGCCGTGGAAGCTGGTGGTTCCACCGTCGGCGCGGCGCGTCCACTCCTCGGCGTTGCCCACCAGGTCGAAGACGCCGGCCGCGCCCACGCACCCCGCATTGTCTCCGCCCCCCACCCCCGGGTAGAGCGCGGCCACCGGCGCGGCGGGGCTCGGC
>CAYVQL010000186.1:0-21352 GCA_964454135.1 uncultured Enterobacterales bacterium
GGGGCGCTGGCTCGCGAGGAGGGCGCCTGCTCGCTGGCCGTCTTCTGGCCGGGCGGCGAACCGGCTGGCGTGCAGGCGGACGGCGCCTCCACCAAGAGCTGGAGCTACGACAGCGCCAGCGAGCTGCTCACGCTCGATCCGGGTCCTTTGGAGTCCTTCGCGATTTGGTGAGTTGGAACGCCGACCTCAGTGCTTCGCAGGCAGCTGCAGGCTGGCCAGGGTCTCCACCAGCGAGTAGCGCGACTCGAAGCCGAAGTCCTGCCGGAAGGCCTGGTCGTCGATGATGGTGGCGTAGCGGAAGTAATCCAGCAGGTGATGGGGAAACACCACCCGGAAGCGGGAGAGCTGCCTGAACAGCGGGTAGAGCAGCAGGCGCGGGATGACCACCGGCCGACCGCCGGCCAGGCGGATGGCGCGGCTGTAGGGCAGCGCGCCCTCGCCCGCCACGTTGTAGACACCTACGGACCGCCCGCGCAGCGCCAGCGCGATGGCGCGGGCGGCATCCTCCTCGTGCAGGAACTGCTGCATGGCGTCGAAGCCCAGCAGGCGGGGGCAATACTGTGACTTCAACAGGCGCGTGATGCGGTTGCGCAGGCTGGGGCCGACGATATGGGCCGGCCGCAGCAGCACGGTGCTCATGTCGCGGAAGCGCCAGAGGAACTGGGTGGCCGTGTGGTCCAACTCCACCGCGTCGGCCAGCTCCGGGAAGTCCTGGCTGGCCCGCAGCGGCGCGTCCTCACGGATGTTCACCGGGTTGTGCTCGTGGGCTCCGTAGACGTGGAAGGTGGACAAGACCACCACGCGCTCCACGTCGTAGCGAGCGGCGAGCATCAGCAGGTGGCGCGTGCCCAGCACGTTCTGGGTGTAGCGCTGCCGCTGGGAAGAGGCCGCGGCGCCGCGCACGCCCAGGTGGATCAGGGCACGGGGCTTGTGGCGACGGAAGACCTCGTCGGTGCTGCGGTGGTTGTAGCGCTTGAGCCGGTAGTAGCTGGAGAAGACGGTCGTCTCCCTGACCATGGGGCGCAGATCGAGGCCGATGATCTCATGCTCCCCTGTCAGCTCGCGCGCCACCATGCGCGACAGCGCCCCAGCCGCACCCGTGATCAGGGCGCTCATCGCCTCACTCCCGCCAGCCGGTCGATCATTCGCAGCCGGGGGCGGGCCTCAATCCCTTCGTCCAGCATGTGTTGGATGGACGACTTGACCTGCTCCACCTTGTGTTGGACCTCTTCGTCGGGTTGGTCGGGATCGCCCTCGAAGAGCATGGACTGGCCAAAGCGGATCTGGATGCGGACGGGCAGCGGGAGCATGCCCAACGGGCCCAGCAGGGGGAAGAAGGGCGTGATCGGGACGTAGGGCGTGCCCAGCAGCCGGGCGAGCGTGCGCAGGTTGTGGATGCCCGGGTAGATCTCCTCGGAGCCGATCACCGCCACCGGCACGATGGGAGCGCCGGTCTCCAGCGCCAGGCGCACGAAGCCCGTGCCGAACTCCTGCAACTGGTAGTGCTTGCGCATGGTCTTGCCGATGCCGCCCACGCCCTCGGGGAAGACCATGATGGCCTGTTCCTGGTTCAAGAGCTCGCGGCAGTTGTCGGGATCGCCCACCACCTGGCCGCAGCGGATGAAGAAGGTGCCGACAAAGGGCAGCGTGGGGAACCAGCGCTCCACCATTCCGCGCACCACCCGTGGCTGCTCAGGCTCCAGCAGCATGGCCAGCGCGATCAGCGCGCCGTCGATGGGCAGCTGGCCGCCGTGGTTGGCCACCAGCAGCACGCGTCCCTGGGGCACCTCGTCCACACCGCTGGCCTCGACGCGGAAGTAGCGCCGGTAGAGCACGCTGGCGACGCTGGTGGCGCGCTCCAGGCTCTCGAGGTTCAAGCCCCAGGCATCGTAGCCCGCGGAGTTGAGCCGAGCGCTCTGCAGGAGCATGGCCCGCGTCTCTTCGGAGAAGGGGGAAGGGAACAGGTCCCTGCGAGGGCTCATATGGTTCGACTCCCGATTATTGGCCTGTTTCCGTAAGATTCGAGGTTACATCATTCCTCGCCCCCCTGTCTACGCCAACCGTTGCAGGGCCCGCGCCAGGTAGAACGATCCCAGCTGCCGCTTGGCCAGCAAGCGCTTGGCTGGGGGCAAACGCAGGATGGCCCCCAGCACCGCTGCCAGGGCCCTGTGGCTTGCGCGTCCCCGGTCGTCGAAGATCAGGTGCTGCAACTTGCCACGCTCGATGGCCATCAGCACCGCCCGATGGATGCCATCCACCGGGGTCAGCAGCCGCTGGGGTCGAGCTACGAGGCTGAGCGCTCCCTGCTTGCAGACGCGCAGGCACACGCCGCAACCCAGGCAGCGGCGCTCGTCGATCCGCGCCAGGGCGCCAGGCTCCCCCGTGGCGACGGCGTCCACGTGGCAGGCCCGCACGCAGGCGCCGCAGCCCTTGCAGGCCTGCTCGTCCGCCACGGGCAAGAAGGGCGTGGTCCGGATGGACTGCAGCAGGGTGAAGCGCTGGTGGGCCAGCAAGGCCTCGCAGCAGCAGCCGCAGCAGTTGCAGATGAAGTTCACGCCCCGGCGCACATTCTCGCCGAACTGGATCAAGCCCAGCTCGCGGGCCCGAGCCAGCACGTCCAGGCCCTGTGACACGTCGATCCGCTGGGCGTGTCCGTAGCGGATCAGCGACGCTGCGCTGGTGTTGAAGGTCAGGCAGATGTCCAGCGGCGCGTCGCAGGCCTTGCCCAGGTGCTGCATCTTGTGGCGGCAATAGCACAGGCCCACGGCGATGGCGCTGGCCGTGCGCACCACGTGCGAGGCGCGCTCGTAGTCCAGCACGTGCAGCGCGTTGGCCGGGGAGAGGGCCGGCTCGCTGACGAAGGCCCGCCCCAAGCGGGTCTCGCCCACGGTGAAGAGCTCGCGGACGAAGTCTTCCTCCTCGTTGAGGTACTGGTGGAACAGCTCGGCCAGCGCCCGCTGGTCCAGGTCGCTGCGCACGCGCATCAGGGAGAACTCGAAGAAGCCGGCCATGGGCGGCGGCAGCAGGTAACGGCGCTCTTGGCCCTCGAAGAGGTCCACCAGGATGGCGCGCGACGCCAGCTCGTCCAGGATGCTGCGCGCCTCGCCCAGGGGCAGCCGCCAGCGCCGGGCGGCCTCGTCCGCGCGGAAGGGACGGATGGGAAGCTGGGCCACCAGCTCGGCCTCGCGCTCTGAAAACAGCAGCTCCAGGATGCGTGTGAGAAGGGCCGAAGGCGGCGCGCCCTGCGGCGCACGGTTCAGGCGCTCCTCGAGCTGGGAGTAGCCTGTTTTCAGGGTTCGATGGGCCATGGGTCGATCACCTGGACGATCAGGGCTCCCAGCGCTCTTCCAACACCCTGTGCAGCACATCTCGCACCAGCCTGTCGTCGAGACGAAGTCCGGCAGCACGCAGGTCACGGATGATGGGTCCAGCTTCTGGGACGGAACCGCGAAGAGCTGCTCGCGCCACGAGCCCCAGAGTCCCGATGACCTTGAGACCGTGCACACTAGCGCAGCGCCGCGCCTGGGCGTCGTCGAGCACCGCCTCACCGGAATCACGCTGTAGCGCGAGTGCGATCACCGCCGACTCACCCGCACCCAAGCCCCACTCGAGCACCGTCGCAGGCACAACCTCCACCCCCACAACCTCGCCCCAACCTTCGGCGAGCGCCAGCCGCGCAGGATCGTCCCCTCGTCCAGCCATGACTTCGCGGACAACCGCCTCGGGCAACAGCACGCGGGCACCGCCCTCGGACAGGATAGCGAGCCGTCCAACTTTCGCCAGCGCGATCAGGGGCGAGGCATTGGCGATCCGTACGTCAGCCATGGGCTGCTTCTACGATCTCGTCCGCCGTCTCCTGAAATGGGGAGACACCATAGCGTCCCAGTGCGTCGATGAACTCGCTTCGAGAGATGCCAGCTATCTCTGCGGCCCGCCCCTGGGAGACCAGACGCCGATCATACCAGGTCACCGCCGCGGCCAACCGCAACTCGCGACCGAAACCCTCGAGATCGGTTCGCAAGGCGGCCAAGGCGCCCTCTGGCATCTCGAATCGGAGCTCGACCATAGCTACCTCCTGCTCAACAGCATAGCGCCAGCAGCGGCCATAGTCTCGCCTCGCCAATGCAGACCGTAGGGAGCCACTTCAGCGTTCCACGCCTTCCCTCCTCCGAAGCGCCTCCGCCATCGAAAGGGACGCCCCGGAGATCCAGCCCCGCCCAGGCAAGCATCAACCTTCCACCGGAATCAACGAAAGCAGCCGTTCAGCATCGATATCGCTGTCCACGCTGCCCTTGATCCCAGCGTCGATGTCGTAGGCATCGGCGTCGGTGTCGGCGTCCGCATCGCTGTCCGCGTCGCTGTCCGCATCCGTGTCGGTGTCGGTGTCCGCGTCCGTGTCCGTGTCGGTGTCGGCCTCCACCGCGCTGTCGCCGGAACCAGGCGTCTCGCAGCCGGGCAGCGGGCCCGCCAGCAGCAGCGCCAGGGACATGAGCGTGGCGCTGCCCGCCTGGCGCCAGGCCTGGCTGCCCGCGCTGGCCTGCGCCGCCCGCGCCTCCTGCAGCGCCCGGTACACGCAGCAGCGGTTCTCACTGCCCGCTGACGTGGCCACCATCATCGAGCGGCAGCCGCCCCGGCACAGGGGAGCGTGCCGGCAGCGGCGGCAGAACCCCGTCAGATCGTCCTGGCGCCACTGCCGGTTGTAGGCGAAGGCGCCGGGCCGGTTCCAGATGCTCGCCAGCGGCTCCTGGCGGATATTGCCTTCGACGTAGGCGTCCCCCTGCTGGCCGCAGCCGGCCCCGATGGACAAGCAGCCCTTGACATCGCCATTGGACTGGATGCCCAGCGTGCGGGTTCCAGCGGCGCAGCCCTTGAAGTGCAGGGCGCCGTGGCTCTTGCGCAGCTGCCTCTCGTGGGGCCCGAAGTAGCCGAAGGAGTTGCAGACCGAGATGCGCTGCGGGCTGCGCTCGATCAAGGCGGCCAGGTCCCGCTCGGCCCGGATCAAGTCCTCGCCCCGCAGCAGCAGCTCGGGATGCTCGCTGGCGTTGCCCATGGCCATGACCGGCTGGACCTGCCAGGACCAGGCGCCCGCCTCACGCGCCAGGGCCTGCAGGGCGCTCAGCTCTGTCAGGTTGGAGCGGTGCAGCGTGGAGACGATGGTGATGGAGAGCCCGGCTCGGCGGGCGCAGACCACGGCGTCGATCAGGGCTCGGAAGTGCCCGGCCCGGCCCCGCAAGCGGTCGTGGGTGGGGCCGACGCCGTCGATACTGAAGCCCACGCTGGACAGCCCGCTGCGCTCGGCCCGTCGCGCGGCCTCCTGGTCGAAGCGCAGGCCGTTGGTGAACATGCCGACCTGCAGGCCGGCCGCACTGGCCAGACGGATCAGGTCCAGCCAGTCCAGGCGCGTGGTGGGCTCCCCACCCGACAGGGTCAGGCGCCGACAGCCCAGGTCAGCCAGCTGCTGGAAGAGATCTTCGGCCTCGGCGGTGCTCAACTCGTCAGGTCGAGCGTGTCCCGCCGCGGAGCCGCAGTGGCGGCAGCTCAGGTTGCAGCGTAGCGTGGTCTCCCAGACACATCGCAGAGGTGTGAAGCACGTCATCGGTTCCCCTTCTTCTCGGAGGCAGAAAGGAAAGCGTAGCACCGAATCCGTCTGAATGTGACGATGTCGCCGTCGAGCTCGCTGCGCCCCAGGATCTCCAGCTGAACGGGGCCCTCGCTCTGCTCATCAGCGGCCAGCTCCGCCCCCCACACCAGCGCGGGCTGCCCGTCCACCCTGTCCGTCCACGCCTCGTTGTCGTCGAAAGAGACGTTCACCTCGACCTTGAGCGTCACGGGCCCGTCAGCCCAACCAGCCGGGCGGGGGGCCCAGGCCGTGAAGGAGCCCACTGGCGTGGCGCCGCTGATGTTGTCCACCGATGGCGCGCCGCCAGCCCGCTCTTCAAGGGCGCGAGCAGCGAACCAGGCGGGCAGGGCCTCGGGCCGCTCCCCCTTGCCGAACCAGGCCTTGTGGGCCGCCTTGTGGGAGGCGAAGATGCTCCTCACGGACCCGTCCTCGGACTCCAACCAGAGCGCGAAGGAGGCGGGGAACTTGGAGAGCTCCCCGTTGAGCGTCAAGGCGATCTCGGCGGCGTGTGCGGCTCCCGCGTCGCCGAAGCTGGCAGGGGGAACTTCACCGCACTGAAAACCGCAGGTCATGATAGTCAGCAGCGCGAGCGGGCGGAACAGCGGCTTCATCTGTCTCTCCGCAGATCTATGCCAGGTGGCAAATTCGCGGATCAGCATACAGAACAGCGCGGGCAAGACAAGGTATTCTGCTCTTTGCCAGGAGCCGCGTCGACGGCAGCGCACCTTCACCATGACCAGACCCCGCCTCCCACTCGCCCTGAGCCTGCTCTCAGCGGCCTGCGGCTCTCCGGAGCCCGTCCTGCGCGGCGAGGGCGAGCTCATTGTGGAGCAGATCGGCCTGGGCTCGGGGGCCACGGGCGAGGCCGCGCTCATCGTGGGACCCGACGGCAGCTCGCTGCTGCTGGACCTGGGCAACGATCGCCACGCCGACGACATCGTCGAAGCCCTGGAGCGCCACGGCCTGGATCGCAGCGTGGACCACGTGCTGCTCACACACTACCACGCCGACCACATCGGCGGCTTCGACGACCTCTTCGAGCCCTCTCGGCGCAACGACGAGCGAGCCGTCTCAGTGACAGGCTCGGTCATCAGCCGCGGGCCCTACGACACGCTGGGGGTCAACGAGTCTGAGTACGAAGAGGTCTGCGCCTGGCTGCAGGACCACCCCAGCGCGGATCTGCCGCTCTGCTCCGGCGCCGCGGCCCCCTGCGACCAGCTCGACCAGGGGGCTTGGCCGGCGGCGGACTGCGCCGCCCTGCCCCTGGAGCTGGACCTGGGCTCCTCCGCCAGCCTGACCATCCTGGCGGCCAACGCTCACGTGGCCTCCGACGAGGGGATCGCAGCGATGTCGGATCTCGACGAATTCGACCCCTCGGACGCCGAGAACGCCCGCAGCCTGGTGGGCCTGCTGCGCTACGGCGACTTCGCCATGGTCTTAGGAGGCGATCTCACGGGCGGCGGCAAGGACACGCCCGACCTGGAGTCCTACGTCGCAGAGCAGGCCGGCGGAGAGCTGAACGCCGTGGACGTGCTGCAGCTCAACCACCACGGCATCGCCTCCAGCACGAACCAGACCTGGACGGACCTGCTCTTGCCCGCCGACGGCCGCTCCCGAAACGCGCTCATCGGCAGCAATGGCACCTACCTGGCAGCCCCTGCCCAGGAGGTGCTGGATCGTATCGGCGCGCGGCTTGGCGGCGGCCTGGCCTGGGTCACGCGGGCGGGCTCCTTCGCGGGTGAGCACGAGCGGCTGCGCGAGGTCGACGGCTCCTTGCTCCTGCGCGTGCACGACGGAGGGGGCAGCTACGCGCTGCAAGGCCTGCAGGATGGCCTCCCCCTCTGGTTCGAGAGCACGCCCTGGGAGGAGTCTCCCTGAAGAGGCCGCCCCCTCTCCGGAACCGACTCGCCACTGCACGGTCATGACTGGCAGCAAGTTCGCTGCTGGAGGATCCATGACACGCCGCACACCCGCGACCGCCCGCTTCCTGCCCATGCTCTTCGCCCTGTGCTCCTGCACACCCACCATGCCCCCGGGCACGGGGACCGCGCAGCAGGTGACCACCCACGGAAGCGAGGCCCTGGCCGTCCGCCAGCCCACCGACCGCTGGTCGGATCTGCCCCTGGCCGACGGCTTCGACTACCCGGTGGGTCCTCCCGACGCCCAGGGCTACTACGACGCCCAGCCCTTCGGCGTCAACGCGCACCTGGGCTCGGACTGGAACGGCACAGGAGGCGGCGACAGCGACCTGGGGGATCCCATCTTCGCCATCGCCGACGGCGAGGTCACGCTGGTGCGCGATGTGGGAGGCGGCTGGGGCAAGCTGGTGCGCATCGCCCACCGCTACGACGACCAGGGCGCCGTCGATACCGTGGAGTCGCTCTACGCCCACCTGGACGAGCACAGGGTGGCGGCGGGCGATCGCGTGTCCCGTGGCGACCGCATCGGCACCATGGGCAACGCCGGGGGGCGCTACCCCGCCCACCTGCACTTCGAGCTGCGCAGCCATCCCCAGCTGCCCCTGGGCCGGGGCTACGGGGCTCCGGGCTGGCGCTACCTGGATCCCACCGCGTTCATCGAGGCCCATCGTCCCAGCTCGAGCATGGCAGCCCGCGAACCGTGATCCGGGCCGACGCTCCCTCGAGCGGAGCTTGCCCCAGGTGCCGACAAATCGGGGGGGGTTAAGCGAACCTGTCCCTCCCTCCCTGGAGCGCCCCATGAAGAGCCATGCTCTCCTCTTTCTCGTGATCCTGACCGCCTGCGGAGAGTCCAAGAAGGAGCAGCAAGGAGGGGAGGAGACGGGAGATCCGGACGTGCAGGACAGCGACCCGCCTGCGACCGAGCACTCTCCCTCGCTCAGCGTCAGCTACGATCCCTTGGTCCTCACCGACCTGGCCTGGGAGGCCGTGGCGCTGACCCCGGACTGGCTGCAGGACGATCTGGCCATCAACATGGCCAAGCTCGACAGCGACCTGCAGGATGAGCTGGCCGCGTACATCGTGGACATCGACGATCACTACATGATCGACGAGCTGGCCTTCGCCATGGCCCACACCAGCCCCGAGGTGCTGGACTACCGCAGTTTCTACCCCGAGCTCTTCCTCATCAACGCCGAGTACATCTACCTGGCCGACGAGCAGCTGGAGTACGTCACCCTGGACGACGTGGGCGAGCCCGGCGTGGACGAGGGCTACTACACCACGGCCACCTACCGCACCACCGACGAAGACGGCGAGACCATCGTCGAGCGCACCATCGACAAGGAGCTCTACTACTGGGACGTGGTCCACCCCCGGTTGGAGGACGAGTGGCCGGCCTTCGTCGACGGATGGGACTCGGACGACGAGACCAGCCCGGACGAGGGCTACTTCTGGCGCGAGTTCTTCTGGGACCGGGCCGTCGAGGAATGCCCTGAGGACCGGGACTGCCCCATCATGGACGGCTGGTTCGAGGGCGTGGACCTGCTCTGGAAGAACCTGCACTCGACCTACGAAGAGGGCGCGGACAGCGCCATCGGCATGACCTCCGCCTTTGTCTGGAGCGCCATCAACTGGGGCGCGGGCAGCGAGCGTCCGGTGCAGCCCGTGCGCATCTACGTGGTGGGCTGCGGCAACTGCGGGGAGCACGCCGACATGGCCAGCGCAGCGGCCCGTACGGCGCTGATCCCCGCGGTCAACGCAGCGGCCTGGTCCAACGACCACACCTGGGACGAGTTCTGGGACGACCGCTGGGTCCACTGGGATGTCACGGGTTCGGGCCTGGACAATCCCGGCTACGGCGGCGGCGTCAGCCGGGATCTGCTGGACAACGACTGCGACGGCACGGCCGACTTCGGCGACGGCGAAGACGACAACGACGGCGACGGCTACGCCACCGCGGACGGCGACTGCAACGACCAGGACGCCGCGATCCTGCCCGAGGCCAAGGAGCTCCAGAACGGCTACGACGACGACTGCGACGGCGAGGCCGACGAGGACTTCGTGGACTCCGAGCTGGACGGCGACGGCGACGGCTACAGCATCGCCGACGGAGACTGCGACGACACGGACGAGACGCGCCACCCGACCGCCAAAGAGGAAGACGACCTGCAGGACGACGACTGCGATGGCGTGGCCGAGGACGGGACCGACATCAGCGACAGCGACGCGGACGGCTGGGCCGTCGTCGATGGCGACTGCGACGACAACGACGCCGCGGTCAATCCCGACGCCGCGGAGACGAACGACGCCCGCGACGAGAACTGCGACGGCGAGGCGGATGAGGGCTTCGACGGACACGACCGCGACGGCGACGGCTACACCATGGCCGAAGGCGACTGCAACGATCTCAGCAGCAGCTACCAGCCCGCGGCCTCCGACCCGGGCCTGTCTTCCAACATCCTCTTCGCCATCTCCACCACCCGCGGCGACACCCACATCAGCACGGAGCGAACCGAGGACTACGGCACCTACCCCTCGTACCTGGAGTTCACGGTCCTCGACGACGACGACCAACCGGTGGACGGCGCCGTGGTGACCATCTACGGGACCTGGGCCGTCTACGGCTACCCGGAGTACCTGGCCTGGGCCAGCGAGATCGTCACCGACATCGACGGGTACGCCGTCGCCACGGTGGGCGAGGCCAATCCCTACTACTTCGACGTGGTCTCCGACATCGGACGCACCCCCGGCGAGGGCTACGCCAGCCTGGCCGTCTCCCAGAGCGTGGCCTGGCAGACGCACTCGCTCACCATCGACAACCTGGGCGACCTCACCGATCCTCCTCAGCCCAGCCTGGCGAAACCGCCTCCCGAGGACGCCATCACTGCCCTGCTGGGCTTCAATGTGCAAGTGGAGAGCTACCGGGTCGAGGCCGATGGGGCCTTCTGGGGCAGCATGTCCCTGGAGCACGACGACGGCTACCTGGACGTGTTCGTCGTGGACGACGAAAACCTGCTCTCGCTCGCGGACGGCAAGAGCTTCGAGGCCGCCTACCTCGACCAGGACGCACAGAGCAGCGCTGGCAGGGTCGAGCTGCCCTTGAACCGGCCCTGGTATCTGGTGCTGGCCAACCTCGACACCCTGGCATCCACTGTCGTGGGCAGCTTCCAGGTGCATGCCGAGGCCGCCAATGACGCGGACTGGACCAGCCAACCCGATCCCATCGAGCAGCGCTTCCGCATCCCGCCAGGGGAGTACCTGTCGGTGGAGCTGTCGAACTGATCTCGCCTCCCTTCGAGAGCTCCGCTTGCCAGGCTGCCAAGGAGCGCATGATCCTCCGTCCCATCCTCGCCGCCTTGGTTCCCCTGCTCGCCCTGGCCTGCGGCAAGGACCCGCACAGGGAGCGCCCGCCCGACGAGACCGGTCTCGCCGAAGACACCGGCTGTCCGGACGACGACACCGGAACGCTACCCGCCGGATGCGGCACCGGCACCTGGGGCGATCTGCAGCTCGACGAGAGCACGGTCTACGTGGACGGCTCGGCCGCTGGGATCGGCGACGGCAGCGAGAGCGCGCCCTTCGCGACCATCCAGGCGGGCCTCGACGCCGCGGGTGACGCCGGTGGCGGCCTGGTGGCCGTGGCAGCCGGGACCTACCCCGAGACCCTGGCGTTGAACAGCGCGCATGCAGACGTGCAGCTGGCCGGGCGCTGCCATGAGCTGGTCACCATCGATGCCAGCGTGGGGGGCGAGCAGACGCCCGGCATCGACGTGAAAGCCAAGACCTCGGAGCTGGCGATCTCGGGGGTGACGGTGAGCGAATCTCCCTATGTCGGCCTGCTCGTCGGGTCGGGGACCTTGACGATCCGGGATTCGCAGCTGGTGGGGAATGGCCAGTACGGCATGGCAGCCCACCAGGCCACCCTGTACCAGACCGTGCTCCTGGCGGAGTCCTGCGAGGTGCTGGAGAGCACGGGATTCGGCGTCTTCGCCACCGACTCGGGCACGACCGTCACCCTGCGCGACACGACCGTCCAGGACACGCGGACCCACGAAGACGGCCAGGGGGGGTACGGCATCGAGGTCCAAAACCAGGCCAGCCTGCAGGCGGAGTCCAGCCAGGTGTCGGACAGCGGGTCGATCGGCGTCGTGGCCCAGGGCTCCGATACGACGGTCACCCTGCGCCAGGTGACCATCCAGGACACGCAAGCCGACGCGAGCGGGGAATCCGGCTTCGGCATCCTCGTCTACGACGGCGCTGAGCTGAACGCCGAGGCCTGCGAAGTGAACGGGAACACGGGGATCGGCGTCATGGCCGGGGATTCCGGCACCGCGGTCACGCTGGCGGACACGACCATCCAGGACACCCGGCAGGGCGAAGGCTGGGCCCTGGGCATAGGCCTCTTCGTGGCTGAGGGCGCGCGCCTGGAGGCCGAGGCCTGCGAGATCTCGGGGAACACGACGGCAGGCATCCGCGTCTCCGGCGCCAGCTCCACGGCCATCTTCCAGGACGCCACCATCCGGGACACCCAGCCCATGGAGAGCGGGGACTTCGGATACGGCGTCGTGGTCGACGACGGGGCCAGCCTGGAGCTGGAATCCTGCCAGATCTCGGGGAACACAGGGGCGGGCTTGACAGCCTCCGGAGCCGGAACGAGCGTCGAGCTGCGGGACACGACCGTCGTTGGCACCAGGCGCGGCGAGGTCTACACCGTGGGCATGGGCGTGGCCGTGCAGGAGGCCGCTGCTGTCGAGGCCACGGACCTCGAGGTATCCTCGAACCAGGGGCCAGGGCTCTACGTCATCTACCCTGGCAGCCAGCTCAGCTGCGCGGGCTGCGCGCTGTCGCAGAACCAGTTCGCCGGGGCGGTGGTGGTTCGCACGGCGAACCTGGTGATCGAGGACTGCACCATCGAGGGCAGCCTCGAGCAGGAGAACCTGGGCGGCGGCGTGGGCGTCTACGCCGCGAGCTGGGATGGCAGCCCGCCAAGCCTCGCCGTCACGGGCTGCACCATCCAGGGCAATCCCATCGCGGGCGCCTGGCTCTCGGGCGAGGGCAGCTACTCGCTCTCGGGCAACACGATCCTCGCGGGTGAGGGCTGGACCCGCGAGAGCCTGAACAAGTGCGGCGATGCGGTCTACGCCCAGGACAGCGGAGCCGGCCTGCTGCTGGAGGGCAACCTGCTGCAGGGCGGCCGCGGCGCGGGCCTGCTCCTGGACAGCGCCTCGGCCACGCTGGCGGGCAACAGCTACGCGGACAACGCCGTGGACCTCGTCAGGCAGGGCGCCGGCTGCGAGACGCCTCCCGCGGGCTTCGAGGCCGAGACGCTCGGCTCCGTGGAGCTCTGCCCCGACTACGACTACGCCACCTGCGGGGACGAGTTCACGCTGTTTCTCGAGCTGGCGGAGCCAGAGCTAGGCAAGGCCGCGGCGCTGCCGCTTCGATGGCCTGGGTCCTGTCCCCAGCCCAGGGCGGCGAGGCGAGCCAGCTGGTAGACTCCCCCAACGCCCATCCCCCCGGAAGAACGCCATGTCATCCGTGAAAAACCTCCTGATCCTGCTGGTCCTCTTCCTCCTCCCCACCCAGGCCTGGGCCCGGGCCGACCAGGCGCGCCAGGCCATGATGGCTGGCGCCTACCAGCGCGCCGCGTCCACGCTGGGTCGCGAAGCCGCCCGCGCGGCCGCGGATCCCGACGCCGGTCCCCACCTGCGCTACCTGCAGGGGCGGGCGTTGCAGCTGAACGGCGATCACAAGGGCGCCATCCGCGCCTTCGACAGGCTGCTGCGGGACTTCCCCGACTCGCCCTGGGCGCGCAAGGCGCGCTTCTGCCGCGCCGACAGCCTGTCTGAGCGAGGCCAGAGCGATCAGTCCTCGGCCACCTACCGCGAGCAGACCGACGCCCTGCTGGCTGTGGAGCGCCGCGACGAGCTGGGCCGCGGCTTCCTCTCCCTGGCGCACGCAGCCTTCGAGCCGGAAGACGAGAAAGAGGCGCCGGACCACCGCACCGCCCGCGTGCTCTTCGCCACCGTGCTGGAGCTGGAGCCGGGCGACGCCGTGCGGCAGGAGGCCGAGCACTACCTGGCCCGCGCCGACATCGAGCTGGGCAACCACCTGCAGGCCACGCGCCTGCTGTCTCAGCGCCTGGACCAGGATCTGAATCCCATGGCCGCCGCGGACCGCTACCACCTGGCGCGCGCGCTCTCTTCCAGCGATCCGGCCGAGGCCATCCGCCAGTACCACCTGCTGGCGCGGCTGCACCCCGACGCCACCGAGCTGGGAGACGCCCTGTGGCAGGCCGGCCAGCTGCAGGCGCCCGAGGGCTCCGCCAGCGCCCTGGATCCGGAGGGCGCCGTGGCGGATCTGCGCGCCCTGCTGGAGCGCTGCCCCGAGCACGAGCAGCACGCCGCAGCCCACCTGCGCATCGCTCGGGTGCTGGCGTGGAACGGACGCCTGCAGCAAGCAGCCGAGGCCTACCGCGGCTTCATCGACGCCCCGCAGCGCGCGCAGAGCGAGGACCGACCCCAGGCCATGGTGGAGCTGGCCCGGCTGCTGGAGCGCATGGGGCGGGAGCAGCAGGCCCAGGAGGTCTACCGCGCCTACTCGGCCGCCTACCCCACCCACAGCGAGTGGCCGGCGGTGCAGCTGCACCTCTCCAACCAGCACCAGCGCAGAGGGTACGAGCTCTACCAGGCCGGCGATGCGGACGGCGCCGTGGCGGCCTTCGAGGCTCACGCCCAGGCCCATGCCGCCGAGGACGCCGAGGTGCGCTACCTCATCGGCCTGATCCGCTACCAGCAGGGCCGCCTGGACCAGGCGCAGGCGGCCTTCGAGGTCGTGGCCTCCAAGTTCCCGCGGCACCCAGCCGGCTCCCGGGCCGAGTACGCCCTGGCCCGCATCATGCTCGAAGAGAAGCGAGACGTGGCGCAGGCCCGCGAGCACCTGCAGCGCTGCCTGGAAAGCGGCGGCCCGCGCTACGGCGACTGCAGCGCGCTGATGCAGTCGCTGGAGACCGAAGGGCTGGACCTGTACGTGGACCGCCCCCTGCGCAGCGACGAGGAACCCCAGATCTGGCTGCGGGCGCGCAACCTGGAGCAGGTGGAGCTCACCCTGCACCGCGTGGACCCCGAGATCCTGATGCGCAAGGAGGGCTCGGTGGAGGCCATGGACTCCCTGGACGTGGAGCTGATCGAGCCCGATCGGCGCTGGGAGCAGCCCCTGGAGGGGGCCACGGGGGGGCTGACCTGGTCCGGGATGGTCGACCTGCCCAGCGGCGAGCCCGGCGTCTACATGGTGGGGGCCACCGGCGAGACCATGCGCGCCCAGATCCAGTTGGTGATCAGTGACATCACCATCGCCACGCACCGCCAGGGCGGGGACGTGCTGGTGTACGTGCAGGACCGTCGCCAGGGCAAGCCGGTGCGCGGGGCGCGGGTGCTCTTGTCGGACGGTCAGGCCGTGTTCACCGAAGGGCGCACCGGCGGCGACGGCACCTGGCTGTATCGCCCGGCCCTGGACGGTGACGCCACCCCACCCCAGGTGGTGGCCCTGGCCCTGAAGGGCCGCCAGATGGCCACCGCCACCGTGTCCGGCCACGATCCGGGCAAGCCCGAAGAGCTGCCGGCGGTCTCCTACCTCTTCACCGACCGCCCGGCCTACCGCCCGGCCGCCAGCGTAGGCTACCGCGCCCTGCTGCGGCGTCAGCACGACCGCAGGACCCAGGGCATGGCCGGCGAGCAGGTCCGCATGCGGCTGATCTCGCCCCAGGGCTGGGAGATCCGCGCCTGGGAGGCCGAGCTGGACCGCTTCGGCGCCCTGGGCGGCCAGCTCACGCTGGAGTCCGAGTACGGCAATGGCAGCTACAGCCTGGCCGTGGACGTCCGCCAGGACGACGGCACCTGGGGCACCGCGGGCGCGGCCAGCTTCCAGGTGACCGACACGGCGCCCTCGCGGCGGCTGCTCTCCATCGAGTTCGACCGCCCGTCCTACGTGCTGGGCGACCAGGTGCAGGCCCGGGTGCGGGCCGCCACCTACACCGGCGAGCCCATCACCGGCGCGCGTCTGCAGGTGCAGTGGGCCCACGAGCGCGAGCCCAGCCAGACCGAGCCCACCGATCAAAACGGCGAGGTGCTGCTGAGCACCTCCACGCTCAACCACGGCGGCCTGGGCGCGGTACACCTCAGCGCCAGCCTGGCGGGTGAGCCCGTGCAGGCCCAGGCCGCAGCCCCGGTGCGCGATGCCGAGCTCGACCTGTCGCTGGAGCTGGACAGAGACACCCTGCGTGTGGGCGAGGCGCTCCACGCCCGCCTGCAGGCCACCAGCGCCGCGGAGGGAGCGCCCCCTGTGGAGCAGGCGCTGGAGGTGGCGCTGCACCACCGGCCCGCTGCGCCTTCCCGCGCCGCCTGGGAGGGCAATCCCTTCGCCGTGCCCCTGTGGGAGGAGGAGGCGCAGCTGGTGCCTCTCACGGCGCCCGCCGCCCAACCCGCCCGCATCCAGCAGCTGATGACCGATGCGCAAGGGCAGGCTCAGGCCGACTGGGTGCTGGACGCGCCCGGCACCTGGCGCGTGGTGGCCCTGGGCAGGGACGCCCGGGGCAACCTGGTGCGCTCCGAGTCCACGGTGCAGGTGGTGGAAGAGGGCGGCCCCGCCCAGGGACTGGCCGTCTTGACGGAGCGCAGCTCGGTCTTCGCCGGCGAGACCATCCCCGTGGACGTGCTGGGCACGGCTCCCGGGCCGGTCCTGGCCATCCTGGATGCGGACGGCATCGCCATGGCGCACACAGCTCAGCTGCACGAGAACCAATCGCAGCTGAGCGTGACGCTGGACGAAGCCCTGGCGCCCCGAGCCAGGCTGACGGTGCTGGCCTTGCGCGACGACCGTATCATCAGCGGACAGCTGGACCTGGAGGTGGCAGCGCGCCTGGAGGTGGCCCTGGAGGGACTGGAAGAGGAGCCCCTGCCCGGCTCCACCCTGGGCACGCGCATCGCAGTGACCGACGAGGCCGGACGCCCCGTGGACGCCCAGCTGTCCGTGGCCGTGACCGACGCCTCGCTGCTGGCCCGCTTTCCCGAGACCCGGCGCGACGCCACCGGCGTCTTCCTGCCCGCCACCCACGCCCTGGACTGCGCCAGCGCCGGCGCCACCGCCCTGCGCTCGGCAGGGCCCGGCATGGAGATCGACGCCGCCATCCTGGCCGAGAAGGAGCGCCAAAAGCGTGAGAGAAGGCGAGCGGAGCCCATCGCCGCCGAGTCCATCGCCAGCTACGACTACGCCCCGGAGGAAGAGGCCAGCCTCGACGACATGGGGAGCTACGGGGCCAAGCCGCGGGCCGCCAAGGCCGGCTACGCCCCGTCCCGCAGCCGTTCCAGCAGCGGTCGGGCCAGCGCCAGGCAGACCCAGGCCCTGCAGGTGGAGGCCTTCCACTCCGAGTCGGCCCTGTGGCTGGCGGACCTGCGCACCGGCCCGGACGGCGTGGTCGAGCTGTCCATCCCGCTGCCGGCCCGCTCCGCGGCCTGGAAGGTCACCGTGCTGGCCTTTGACGAGGGCATCCGTAGCGGCGAATTGCAGCAGGACGTGGTGGCCCGCGCGCCCCTGTCCGTGGCCCTGGCGCCACCCAGCTTCGTGCGCGAGGGCGACCAGCCCGCGCTGGTGGCCGACCTGGTGGCGGACGGCGGAGGGACCTACCGCGTGCAGGGCGCGCTGGGCGCCGTGGCGCTGACGCCGCAAGACCTGGAGCTGCCCCAGCGCGGTCCCCTCTCGCTCGCCGTTCCGGCCGGCCCCGTGCGCGCCTCCCAGGCCACCAGGAGCGCGGACGGCGCCCTGCTGGTCCCCTTCCAGCTCAGCCTGGAAGGGGCCGCGGGCAGGGCGACCGACCAGCTGGGCAGCCCCCTGGCCTCGGCCGACGTGCCCCTGGAGCGCTGGCAGGCGGGCCGGCTGCTGCGCAGCACCGAGATCAGCCTGCGGCCGCCCGAGGGCTCCAGCGGCGACCTTCAGCTGCTGCTGGAGGTCTCACCAGCCAGCCTGCCCGGGGCCCTGGCTCTGAACCTGGCCCGGCCCAGCCTCTGCATCCGCTCCCCCTACACCAACGCCCACCTGGCCTTCGCCGCCACGGCGCTGCTGGACGGCTCCGGAGACCGGCGCCTGCCCGCCGATCAGGAGCGCATGCTGCGCTCCCTGGCCCGCTCCCACCTGCTGGCGCTTCTGGAGGACCGCCGGGACTTCGGCCAGCGGTGGTCCCGACCGGGCTCGGGCCACGACGGCTCGCTGACGGCCTTCGGCTACGTGGCCCTGGTACGCGGCGCCCGACTCGAGCTGCTGCCCGGTCAGGCACGTGAGAAGGCCGCCAGCAAGGCCGCCGACGCGCGCACCCAGCTGCTGCGCCAGCTACGCGACGACGCAGGTCGCAGCCCGGCTCACCAGGCGCTGCTGATCTATGCCCTGAGCTTCGAGCAGGGCGACGACGCGACCTGGTCCGCCGCCCTGACCCGCCAGCTGCGGGAGCCAGGCTCCCCGGCGGCCCTGGGGCGCCTGGCCGCGGCGGCCGTGCGCCTGGGCCTGCGCCAGGACGTGGCCGACCAACACGGCGCGCTGGAATCCGCGTTGCAAGAGGCCATCTCCTCGGGCGATGCCGAGACCCTGGCGGCAGCCAGCGAGGGCCTGCACGCCCTGGACGCGGGCAACCCGCTGCTGAACGAGGCTGCAGACGCCATCGAGGCCCAGCTGGACAGCCCATGGCTCCCCACCCACCGGCTGGCCTCTTTGTGCGCGGCCTTGGCGCGCCTGCAGGGGGCCGGGCGCTCCCCGACCACGCTGCGGCTGCGCCTGCCCGACGGCAGCGAAGAGCGAATCGACTTCGCGAAGCAGCCCCGCGCCCACCGCTTCACGGCCACTGTCCCCTGGGCCGAGTCCGTGGAGCTGCTGCTGGAGCCCGCGGGCCGCGGCCCCGTGCGCTACCGCGCCGGCATCGCGGCTCGGCCGGGCCAGGACTCCAGCCTGCCCGACGACCCGCGCCTGCTGGTGGAGCGCAAGGTCCATCGTCCCGACCTGCACTTCCGCGGCATCCCCATCGCGCAGGGCTACGGATCGCTGACAGGCAGCTACCAGCGCTGGTACGACGAGCTGGTGCAGCTGCCCGTGGGGCAGCAAGCCCAGGTGGAGCTGGAGATCCGCTACGAGCGCGGCCAGGATCGCGCGCCCAGCGGGACGGTGTGGATCCTGGAGGAGCTGCTGGCAGGCGGGGTGACCGTGGTCCCGGGCTCCATCTCGGGCGTGCTGCATGCCGAGGTGGCGTCCGACCGCATCGTGGCCTACCTGGACGCCTCCCGCTCCAGCACCACCCTGCGCTACCGAGTCGCCGGGGCATCGCCCGGCAGCTGGACCCTCCCCGCGCCGCTCTTGCGTGAGCTCTCCAGCGGCCAGGTGATCGAGGTGGGCCCGGCAGGCAGCCTGCAGGTCTCCACCTCCGACACGCTCATCCAGGGCGAGATCGAGGGCGTGTCCTACCCGGCCGCGCCCTACCGCCTGACCCCCGACGAGCGCTACGGCCTGGGTCTGCGCCTGGCCGAGGAGGAGCGCTGGGCCGAGGTGGCCACGGTCTTCGGCGAGCTCCTGGCGCAGTCCGCCCTGGACAAGAGCGAGACCAAGAAGGTGGCCGCCGCCCTGCTGAGCGCCTGGGTGGCCCTGGAGGATCCGCAGGGCACGCTGCAGGCCTTCGAGCTGCTCAAGGAGCGGGATCCCAGCTTCCGCATACCCTTTGAGCAGGTGGTGGCCGTGGCCCGCGCCTACGAGGACCTGGGCGAGCATCACCGAGCCGTGCGCGTCTACCGCACCACCCTGGGGGCCCGCTTCCTGACCGAGGCGCGCCTGGGCCGCGTGCTGGAGCAGCAGGCGCTGGTGCTGCCCGCGCTGCGCTACCAGTACGACCTGGGCACGGCCTACCCGGACCTGTCCCCGGTGCAGAGCAACCTCTTCCACCTGCCCCAGATCTGGGCCGACCACGCCGAGCAGGCCGCCGGGGATCCGCAGCTGAAGGCCCTGGGCTACGACCGCCTCACCCTGCTGGCCACCTCGGCCGACTGGATGCTGGAGTTCGCGGCCCGCTACCCCGGCTCCCCCCTGGCGGAAGAAGCCGGTTTCCACCTGGCGGGGACCTACCTGGAGCTGGAGGACCACAGAAGCGCCATCGACGCCTCGCGGGTGTTCACGCGTCGCTTCCCCGAGGGCCCCTACCTGGATGAGCTGCTGTACATGGAGGGGCACGCGCGCCGCGCTGAGGGCCAGACCGCCGCCGCCCTGCGCCTGCTGCAGCGTGTGGCCAGCGAGAGCTTCACGCCACAAGAAGGCGGCGCGCAGGCGCTCTCGGACCAGCAGCCCCTGGCCCTGTACGCCATCGCCCAGATCCACGACGCCCAGGGCCAGGTGACCCTGGCGCTGGAGCGGTACAAAGAGGTCTCCGACCGCTTCCGCGACGCGGCTGAGGCAGCCGCCCGCCTAGAGCGTGTGGAGCTTTCTGCCGAGCAGGTGACCACCATCCCCCTGACGGGCACGCCCCGGCTGCAAGTCACCAGCCGCAACGTGCCCCAGGCGGACATGCTGCTCTACCAGGTGGACCTGATGCGACTCTACCTGCGCGAAAAGAACCTCTCGCGCGTCACCGACGTTCGCCTGGCCGGCATCGAGCCCGCCAACAAGCAGACCGTCCCCCTGCAGGGCCGAACCCACCTGCAGCAGCAGACCGACATCAACCTGCCCCTGGCACGACCGGGCGCCTACCTGGTGGTGCTGAAGGGCGAAGACGCCGAGCTCAGCGCCATGGTGCTCTACTCCAACCTGGAGCTGGAGTGCCAGGAGGACCGCTCCGCCAGGCGAGTGCGGGTCACGGTGACCGACCCGGCGGGCCACCCCGTGGAGGACGCCCACGTGAAGGTGATCGGCTCCAGCGGCGGCGCCATCGTCAGCGGGGACACGGATCTGCGCGGGGTGTTCGCCGCCGACGGCGTGCGCGGCGTGCCCACGGTGATCGCCCGCCGCGGCGAGCACTACGCCTTCTGGAGCGGCCCCGCCGCGGCACCTCCGCCCCTGCAGCTGCCCTCGTCCTCGGCCCCCAGGGAGGTGGACCTGCTGGAGAACCTGCGCAAGCAGGGCCTCAAGCAACGCGGGGTCAACCGCGCCGAGTTCGAGGACAGCTTCTACGGGCCCGAGGTGCAGGGGATCTCGATTGAGGCCTTGGAGTAAACGACCCTCGCCTGAAGGCGAGGGCTTTGATGCTCGGCAAAAGCCGACTACTTTGATGCTCGGTTGAAGCCGACAAAAGGCCTCACCGCACGATGCAGACCTCAGCCGATGGTGAACGGGTCGTCCTGGAGATCGCCACCTTGCGTAGCGACATACTCCGCGATCACCTCATCGGTGACATTGCCGCTGGAGCACACGAAGTAGCCTCGTGCCCAAAGGTAGCGATCCCAGAACTCACGCTCCAGCCTTCGGTATTCGGAGAGCAGATGGTGAGACGTCTTGCCTTTGACGGTCTGCATCCACCGGCTCGGCGCGATCTTCGGCGGGGCGCTGACGAAGAGATGCACGTGTCCCCACGGACAGCGCCGGCGATGATGCGCACGTCGTGCGACCGGCAGATCTCTCTTATCAAGTGCCGAACCCGAGCCGCTATCTCTCCCCGGAGCACCGGCTTGCAGTACTTCGTCGTGAACACGAAGCGGTAGTGCAGCTCGTAGACGGTATGCGAAGATCTGGGCTCGGTCATCTTTGCGGCCAACCGATGCATTGCCAAGGTTGAAAGCCGATTGAATTGCCGGGCGTA
>CAYVQL010000187.1:0-21333 GCA_964454135.1 uncultured Enterobacterales bacterium
CCCACTGCAGATTTGCGCGCGCATTCCACTGCAGGAGAGCCTGCGCGTCGACAGCCCGCCCGCGGTGTAGTTGACTGCTACTTCTTTTGCGCGTTGATGGTCGGCTGCTGTGAGAGGCGGCATGGTTCCGGCTTCTGGCAAAAGTGCGGCTCCGTAGGGAATGTCGTCGCCCATCGCCGTCAGTCGCCACCCTGGATGCTTGTGGGACATCTTGCTGACTGCCGTGCCCGTCATAGGCCGTAGTTGATCGATGACCTGTTCAACCAACGCGATCTCCGCAGCGCTGAACTGGTCTAGATCAGCTTTGCGACGAGGCAGGAGGCGTTTTTCAACAATGCCTTCGCCATCATCGTTCCAGCTTTGAAAATGACGATGGTACTCGACGGCGTCCTTGCTCGCCTCTAGCTCCTTTCGCAGCATCTTCATTACTGCGGGTGCAGGACCATGTGGATATTTGCGGTACTGGGCGCCCGTAATGGGGTGACCAAGGCGTCGGTGGGCACGGAAGTCTGAATAGAAAAGGATCTTGTTGAGCTTCAGCACGCCATAGTGCGTATCGAGCGCACACCGATCACCGATATAGAGCACGAGTTCGGTTAGCTTGTTCTTATCGTACATGGCGATCACCTCGGGACCGACATCGGTCCTCGCCTGCGTAACTACAGGGTTTTTCTACCATAGAACACGCGTCGGCGCACTTTCCTTTCGGTAAGGATTTTGCGTATCTCTGCACCCGTAGGCCAGTTTACTGCGCTGTAACATGGCAGTTCTGGTATTTCGCCTTGATGACATCACGATAGCATTCGCTCACGTAGCATCGCCATGTCAAACGAAGCTCGATGCGGGGCCATCTTATACCTGAGTTCACGCAGAATAAGGCTTCATTGCCGTCTACGACGGCCTGATCGATGGATTCGGCCTTCTTTGGCGTCGGAAGAGCGGTGAGGCGCCGGCTTCGATCATGGCGGTCTAATGGGGATCGTGGAAGATGGGGGTCGGAGAACTGGGGGGACTCCTGCCATGCCGCCCAGAAGGCCCTGGGATCCGAGATCAGAAGCCTATCCACTCCTACCGCTGCAACACCTCGGGGATAGCCCGGTGCGCCTGGAATTTCATAGCCACCTATCATCGACGTCGCTGCGCGATACCAGCCCGCACGCACGCAGGCCCGAAGCCTCGACTGAGAGAATCATAGCTGCTCATGGATGGGGCAAAAGCAAAGCCAAGATAGGAGCAGGAACTTCCTGCAGGAGACGAGGAAGCCGTGTCCATGCGGCTATAACAACCTCCTCCGCAATCCCACCAGCAACCCCAGCGCCACCAACCCCCAGACCACCCCCCACAGCACCGCCGGGATGCCGGTCATGGCAGCCAGGGCGCTGGCATCGCTGAGGCTGCCGGGGCGAGCCGCGAAGACGTCGTCCCGGATGTCCAGCAGGGCGTAGAGCACGCTGAAGCTGCCCACCAGGCGCAGCAGGATCCAGTTGATCCAGGGCGGCGCCCACAGACCCAGCGCCAGCAGCGCGCCGCCGGCCAGCGCGCCGTAGAGGAAGCCGAAGGAGAGCAGGGGCCGCAGCAGCAGCACGGTCACCGAAAGCACCAAGGCTCCCAGCGCCAGGACCAGGCCACGCGGCGCCCTGCGCCCCCGGGACAGGGCCAGCAGCAGCAGGCCGCAGACCAGCGAGCCCAGGTAGCCGGCGTTCAGCACGACGAAGCTCCAGCCCCCGCGGGTGAGGCAGGTGCCGCCCTCGTTGGCCGACAGGCCGATCTCCAGCACCTCTCCACCGGTCAGCACGGCGGCCAGGCCGTGGCCGCACTCGTGGAAGAGCACCACCAGGATGCGCAGGGGGAAGAACACCGGCGAATGCCAGAACCAGGCGATGAGCAGCACCAGCGCCAGCCAGCCTGCCAGGGCCGCCCAGCACGGCGGCTGGGCCCGGCCCCCGCCAGAGGCCGCACGCTCAGCCATGGTATGTTCCGTCGCCAGGCCTGCGGCGCAGCAGCAGCAGCCCCCAGCAGGCGAGCAACAGCGCGGCGGGCCAGGCGAGGGCGCGCGCGGCGCCGCAGCCGCAGCTGCCGGCGCTGGGATCGTCCTCGGGCTGCGACCCCGGATCCTGGCCGTCATCCCCGCTGTCCCGGGGCTGCTCGCCCGGGTCCGAGTCCCCCTCCCCTCCCGTATCCCCGGTGTCGCCCACCGGCTCGGGGCAGACGATGGCCGCTGGCGCGAAGGCGCCGTCGTCGTAGACCAGCTCGCCGTAGAGCAGGTTGCCAGCGGGGCTGAACTGAAGCTCGCTGGCCGGCTGCGACAGGCAGCTGCTGAAGACCGACACCTCGTCCTCGACCCACTGCAGGTCCCGCTGCAGCGAGCCGTCCTGCAGCAAGAGCGTCCACTCCACCGGCATGGTCCACAGATCATCCGCGGTCTGGCGCACGTGCACATCGACCTGCCAGCCTTCCGGGCCCAGATCGGTCTGGGTCAATCCCACCTGGTAGCTGGGCTCGCCGGCGCGGTAGACCCACTGGTCGAAGAACCAGCCCAGCTCTGCGCCGTAGATGTCCTCCATGGCCTGCTGCAGGTCCAGCGACGTGGCCACGTCGTGGGCGTGCAGCTCGGCGTAGTGCCGCAGGCCCTCGAAGAAGGCCTCGCCGCCCAGCACGAAGCGCAGCATATGCAGTACCAGGGCGCCCTTTTCGTAGACCGTACCGCCCCACATGTAGTCGGGGTCGTACAGCGGGAACAGGCCCTCGTTTTCGCGCCAGCCCAGGTAGGCCTCGCGCTGGTAGGCCAGGTACTCCTGCAGGCCCTTCTCGCCGAAGAGGTGCTCGTACCAGAGGGTCTCGGTGTAGCTGGCGAAACCCTCGTTGAGCCAGATCTCCTCCCACTCGGCGCAGGTGACGTAGTCGCCCCACCACTGGTGGCCCAGCTCGTGCACGTTGACCAGCTCGGCGTAGAAATCGTAGAGGATCAGATCGCGCCCGAACGAGGTCTTGGTGCTGTGCTCCATGGCGCCGCCCATGGGCACCAGCACGTTGCCGTAGAGCGAGTAGGGGTAGGGACCGAACAGCTCCGAGAAGTGCTCGATCATGGCGGAGGTGTCGCCCATGGCCTCCAGGGCCTGGGCCTGGTCCTCGGCCGCCGACCACAGGCTCACCGGCACCTGGCCCTCGACTTCGGTATGTTCCGCGAACTGTCCGGCGTTGAGGACCATCAGGTAGGGGGGGATGGGCCAGGGGAAGTCGAAGTCCCAGCTGCGGGTCCCGTCGCTCTGCTCGCTCACGGCCAGCAGCTCCCCGTTGGCCACCACGGTCAAAGACTCGGGCGCGGTGATATGCCAGGCCAACGTGGCCTTGTCCGTGGGCACGTCGTAGACCACGAGCCAACTGCGGGCGCCATCGGGCTCGTTGAAGCTGAAGATGGGATCGCCCCAGTGCAGGCCCAGGGAGCCGCTGCTGGCGCCGACAGCGGTGTAGACCACGCGCAGGTCGACGCTCTCCCCGACGGCCGGGCTGCCCGCATGCACCCAGAGCTCGTCCCCCTTGCGGCTGTAGTCGGCAGCCGCGCCCCCAACCTGGATCGCCTGGATCTGGGGATCCGTGGCGTGCAGCAGCAGGGGCCCGGGATCATCTATGCGCGCCATGGCCTCGATCCCGATCTCTCCGTGCAGCTGCTGGGCCTCGGGATCCAGCGCCAGGCTGATGTCGTAGTGCGTGATGTCCCAGCCTTCCTGCAGGGCGGGGGGCGGCGGGCTGGGCTGAGCCGGCAACGGCCCGGGGCGCTTGCAGAGGTCCAAGCCCGGTTCGGGATGCGGCCCCAACCCCAGCAGGAAGGCGGCGAGCAGAAAGGACATCGCGACTCCGCATCAGGAAGAAGCCCCGACGGGGGGGGTGTTACAATAGCCTGGATCCTCACCGGCGCTGCCCCATCCACCACCTCATCCTTCAGCGCCCCCCCCTCCCCCTCTCTCCCAAGAAACATCATGCAGCTGAGCACCCTCCTGATGGGCGCGCCCCTCCTAGCGGCGCTGGGCATCCCCTCCCTCTTTCTCCTCGACTGCTACGCAGGGCCCGACGACCAGGCTGCGGGCCAGCGCGTCTTCATCTCCGCCAGCGGCGGCGAGGAGCAGGCCGCTGACCAGCCCCAGGAGACGGAGCTCGAGCCTGAGCCCGCCGAGCCAGTGGATCCCCTGATGCTGCTGGGTCCCCTGTTCGCCAAGCCCGTGCTGCCGTTGGAACAGGCCACCCTGGATCTGCTGAACAAGCGCTCCCATTCCAAGGCCGCCAAGGCCGTGGCGGCGCTGGACACCAGCGCGCTCTCCCCGGAAGCGCAGGCCGACCACGCCTTCCTGCTGGCCTGGCTGCGCATCCGCACCGGGCAGGCGGCCCAGGCCATCCCCCTGCTGGAGCAGGTGGCGGCCGCGCCCACCCCGCCTGCGGCCTACGTGGCGCTCACCCTGGGAGAGATCCTGCTGGCGGACGGTCGAGCCCTGGAGGCGGCGGACAAGTTGCAGGGCATCTCGGCCGACGACGCCGTGATCTGGCCCCGCGCCCAGGTGATGCTGGGAGAGGCGCTCTACAAGCTGGAGCGCACCGCGGACTCGCGGGCCGTCTACCAGGCTCTGTCGGAGCGCGAGGACCCTTCAGAGGGCACGGCCCTGGCCCTGCTGACCCTGGCGCGCCGCTACGGCATCGGCTCGGAAGAGGCCTACCCCCTGCTGCGCCGCATCTGGAGGGAGTACCCCAACTCCGCCGAGGACAGCGCCGCCAGGAAGAACCTGGCCGGCTACGAGGCTCGCGGAAGCAAGTACCGCGCCAGCTGGCGCGACAAGGCTGCGCGGGCCGACGCCCTGATGGGCCAGCGGCGCTACAACGACGCCGTCAACCTGCTGACCCCCGTAGTGGGCGCGATCAAGGAAGCCGACGCCGACGCCTGCCGCGCCTGGTACGCCCTGGGCCGCTCCCACTACCGCAAGAACAACCTGACCAAGGCCCACAGCATCCTCAAGCCGGCCGGCGAAAAATGCGCCCAGGCCGACCAGGATCGGGGCGCCAAGAGCTTCTACCTGGCGGGCAAGGCCATGGAGCGCAAGAAGGCCTGGGCCAGCGCGGCGCAGGTCTACGAGCGCCTGCCCGTGCTCTACGCCGAGCACAGCATGGCCGACGACGGCTACGTGCTGGCCGGCATCGGTTGGCAAGAAGCCGGCGACACGGCCAAGGCCATGGAGCGCTGGGCAGCCCAGGTGGACGCCTACCCCACCGGAGACATGGCCGGCGAGGGCTTCTGGCGCCTGGCCTGGAACGCCTACCTGCAGGGCGACACGCCCAGCGCCATCCAATGGGCCGAGCGCGCCACCGAAGAGCTGCCCCTGGAGCAGGATCCGGTGCACGTGCGGGCCGCCGGCTACTGGCAGATCCGCTGGCAGCTCTACCCGAACCGTGAGGCGCCCAGCCAGCTGGTCCAGGACGAGCAGCTGCGCGAGGCGGCCATCGAGCGGCTGCTGGGATTCTGCCGCCAGCACCCGGGCAGCTACTACGGCCTGCTGGCCGCCGGGCGCCTGCAGGAGCTGGCCCCCGAGCGGCTGGCGGCCCTGCCCCATCCTGGCTGGGGCGCGGCCCCTGGCGCCTGGCAGGTACGCCAGTCCTTCCTCGACTCCACCGTCGCCTCCAACGCCTTCGCCCTGGCCAGGGTGGGATTGCTGGCAGAGGCCCTGGCCGAGCTGAACCAGCTGGACCGCGACGAGCTGAACCCCGGCGAAATCGGCGTCTTCACCGACCTGATGACCGCCAACGGCCAGTGGCTCTGGGCCCATGACCGCCTGCGCACCTACGTGCGCAGCCATCCCCCCGAGAGCCTGACCAGCAACCGCTCGCGCCTGCTCATCAGCACCTGGCTGCGCAAGTACGAGGCCGAGACCAAGGCGGCCTGCGAGCCCCACGACTTCGACTTCCGCCTCTTTCACGGGCTGGTGCGCGAGGAGTCCAACTTCAACAAGGACATCGTCAGCCACGCCGGCGCGCGCGGCCTGTCCCAGCTGATGCCCGCCACGGCGCGCAGCGTGGGCGGCTGGATGGGCATGTCGGTCAGCAAGGCCACCATGTTCGATGTCGAGAGCAACCTCAAGATAGGCGCCCGCTACCTGGCCTTTTTGCTGAAGCGCTACGGGGGTGATCCCTTCCTGTCCCTGGCCGGCTACAACGCCGGCGAGGGCAACGTGGACAAGTGGCTGCGACAGCGCGGCAACCGCCCCGTGGACGAGTTCGTGGAGAGCATCCCCTACCGCGAGACGCGCAACTACGTGAAGCGCGTGTCCAAGAGCTGGCAGATGTACCACCTGCTCTACGATGGCGGCACCGCCTTCCCAGATCTCAAGGCCTACAATCACGTGGCCTCACCTTAGCCTGGCGGAGCCAGAACCCATCAGCTCATCTGATTTCCCCTCCGGGTGCCGACTGGCGGATCCGGCTCGGCGACCCGCCAGGCCTGCGCAGATCTCAGGCTAAGCTGGCCCAACAAGAGAGCCCCATGCGCGTCCTGCTCGTCTCCGTCAACACCGAGCTGGTGAACATGCCCACGCCGCCCCTGGGCCTGGCGCGGGTGGCGGCCGCAGCACGGGCAGCCGGGCACCAGACGGCCACGCTGGACCTGATGTTCCAGCCAGACCCGCTGCAGGCCCTGCGGCAGGCCCTGGAGCGGGAGGCGCCTGAGCTGGTGGGCCTGTCGCTGCGCAACATCGACAACCAGGACCGCCAGCAGCCGCGCTTCCTGCTGGAGCAGGTGCGGCCCCTGCTGCGCGTCATTCGCGAGCGCGTCCAGGCACCCCTCGTGCTGGGAGGGGCCGGTTACAGCATCTTCCCGCGCGCGGCGCTGCGCTACCTGCAGGCCGACATGGGCATCCGGGGTGAGGGCGAGCGGGCCTTCCCTGCGCTGCTGGCGCGCCTGCGGACCGGCGCTGACCTGGACGGCCTGCCCGGCCTCTACCGGCGCGTGGACGGGGGCGTTGTGGAACCCGAACCGCAGCCGGCGCCCCCTATGAGCGCGCTGGCGCCCGATCCGGCCGACTACCTGCCCGCCGACCCCGCCTCCCGCCCGGGCATCTCAGTGCCCGTGCTGACGCGCCGCGGCTGTTCCCTGGACTGCAGCTACTGCTCCACGCCCCTGGTGGAAGGACGCGCCCTGCGCCAACGCCCCCTGGACGCGGTGATGGCCGAGCTGCGCGCCGTTCGCGCTGCGGGCTACCAGGATCTCTTCTTCGCCGACTCCACCTTCAACCTCCCGGCCAGCTACGCCCTGGCGCTCTGCCAGCGCCTGGCGGACGAGCTGCCGGACCTGCGGTGGCGCGCCATCCTCTACCCCTATCGCATACAGGAGTCCCTGGTGCGAGCCATGGCCCGCGCTGGCTGCAGCGACGTCAGCCTGGGTATGGAGAGCGGCTCGCCCGTCACGCTGCGGGCCATGCACAAGCGCTTCGATCCGCCTGAGATCCGACGCATCTCCCAGCTGCTCGCGCGGCATGGGATCCGCCGCAGGGGCTTCTTGCTGCTGGGCGGTCCGGACGAGACGCGTGCGACGGTGCGCCAGAGCCTGGATTTCGCCGACGAGCTGCAGCTCGATTTCCTGAAGCTGGCGGTCGGGCTGCGCATCTACCCAGGCACGCCGCTGGCCAGGCGGGCCCTGGAGGACGGCCAGTTGACGCCGGACGACGACTTGCTGCAGCCGCGATTCTACCTGGCGGCCGGTCTGGACGGCTGGCTGCAGGACACCGTCGAGGCCTACAGCCGCACGCGTCCCCAGGTTCTTCCGTGACGAAGGAAAAGACCGCCACTGTGAGGTGTTGTCGACGGGGTCAATCTCATGTTGCGGTGCGCTCTTCGTGCCGATTACCCTGAAGCCCTGGCCCGCACCCCACCCGCAGGTTTCCCCTGTGCGCCATTCGAGACGCCACAAGCGACAAGCCGTCCGCCGCCCCAGCCGGCTGGCCACCGCCATCACCTTCGGCGGCCTCTCCCTGCTGCTGCACGTGCTGCTGATGGCCCTGGCCCTGCCGCTCTGGCCCCTGATCATGCGCAGCCTGGACCTGCCCCCGGCGCGGCCGGTCTCCCTGGTGCTTGTGCAGCCCGAGGAGCTGCCCCCCGAGCCCCCGGTGCCGCCCGATGCGCGAGGCCAGATCGTCGACGTTCCTCCCCCCCTCGAAGAACAGGTCCCCGAAGACGCCGACTACCTGGCGGAGCACAACCGGGTGGTCGAGAAAGAGACCCGCAGCGAGCGCTACAAGCTCAACCCCGAGGTGCTCGCGCCCCAGTACAGCAAAGAGAGCAAGCTGCAGTTCGAGGACCTGCTGGACCTGCAGGTCACCGATCCCTCCACCGGCGCCCGCGTGGGGAACGATCGCTTCGATCCGCACCGCGACGGCATCATGGCGGCCATGCAGTCCCCCTTCGCCCTCACCAACCGCGAGGGCCTTCAAAAACCAGTGCCCGCCAGCCACATGGACCAGTCCCTGACCGGCGCCCCCAACAACGACCTGCTGGACGAAGAGCGCGGCCAGGCGGTCAACCTCAACACCAACGAGTTCCTGTTCGCCGACTACATCAACCGCATCCGGCGCCTGGTGGGCTTCTACTGGCAGCAGAACATCGACAATCTCCCCCGCAGCACCCGCCTGGCCAAGAGCCGCTACGAGACCGTGGTCGACGTGGTGCTCACCTCCGAGGGCGCCCTGGCGGCCATCGATATCTCCGGCGAGAGCGGCTCGCCCCCCATCGACCATTGCGTGGTGGAGGCCTTCGAGATGGCCGGTCCCTACCCCCACCCGCCCGAGCAGATGATCGGCGATGACGGCCAGGTGAACCTGCCCAACTTCGGCTTCGTGGTGCAGGTGGGGCAGGCCCGGGCCCACTACAAGGGCGTGGATCCCCGCGCCGGGGTGCAGTTCCCGGGGATCCTCAAGACCCGCCACTGATTCCAGGGCCTGCAACGGCATCGTCGCGGTCCGGGCGATGTCCTGATAGAATCGCTAGCCAGCCGCCTGCGCACGATCCAAGGCGCCTCGCGGCCCGCAGGAGCACCCGCCATGCGCAGCGCCCCCCGATTCCTCGCCCTCTCCGCTGCCGCCGCCCTGGCTTGCGGCGACGTCTCCATGATCGCGGTGACCACGCCGCCCACGGTGGAGATCAACTCGCCCGGCTCCAGCCAGCAGTTCGCCACCGGCGAGACCGTCACCTTCGCCGGCGTCGTCGAGGACCAGCAGGACAAGCCCGATCAGCTCACCGCCACCTGGAAGAGCGACCTGGACGGGATCCTGGACGAGGGCGTGCCCGACTCCGACGGGCGGGTGCAGTTCTCCACCATCAACCTGAGCCCGGGCACCCACCTGGTCACCCTGCAGGCCATCGACAGCGACGGTGAGGTGGGCGAGGACAACGTCGCCGTGACCCTGACGCGGGAAAACCACGCGCCCGTGGTGGAGATCGAGTACCCCGAGAGCGGCGACAGCTTCCTGGTGGGCAGCTCCATCGCTTTCTCGGCCGTGGTGGAAGACGAAGACGAGGAGGACGCGCCGGAGCTGATGGAGGTGCTCTGGGAGGACGAGGCGGGCAACGAGCTGGGCAACGATCCCCCGGACGACTCCGGCTTCCTCTCGCTCAACCTGTCCACGCTGACCGTGGGCGACCACACCGTGACGGTGACGGTCAAGGACACCCAGGGGGCCAACGACTACGACTTCGTCTACATCACCATCCTGGAAGAGAACACCGCGCCCAGCGCCGTGATCACCGATCCCACCAGCAACGAGCGCCTGCTGGAGGGCTCGGTGAGCTTCGCCGGCTCGGTGCAGGACGCCGAGGACCAGAACCAGCTCTCTTCGATGGGCGTGGAGTGGGTGTGGGTGCACGACGACGGCAGCGAGGACCTGCTGGACAACTCTCCCGCCAGCACCTCCGGCCTGCTCAGCTTCGCCACCGACTTGAGCCCCGGCCCCTACGACGTGGAGCTGCGAGTGATGGACACCGGCGGCCTGCAGTCCTACGACGCCGTCAGCTTCACGGTCGTCGACGAGGACGACTGGGACTTCGACGCCGACGGCTTCACGGTCAACGAGGGCGACTGCGACGACAACGACGCCACCACCTACCCGGGCGCGTCGGAGCTCTGCGACGAGTTGGACAACGACTGCGACGGCGAGATCAACAACGGCCTGGGCGACGGCACGGGCAGCGGCGTCACCGACCTCGGCAGCATGAATGGCAGCACCTACTGCATCTGCGAGGCGGCCTACTTCTACGGCAGCGCCGACAGCCAGACCATGTCGGGCACCATCCACTCCCCCGACGACTACGACATCTTCGCCTTCGAGACCGAGGACGAGTGGTACGACTGCCTGGACAACGAGGGCTACGGCATCCAGATCACCCTCTCCAGCATCCCCTCGGGCAACGACTACGTGCTGGAGCTGTACAGCTACGAGGCCGGAGCCATCGTGGGTTCCTCGGACAACGGCGGCAACGCCACCGAGACGGTGGACTACTCCGGCACCTGCAGCCCGGACGACGGCGGCGACTTCGAGGTCTACGTCTACCCCAACCCCAAGTCCGGCTACAGCTGCGCCGACTCCTACAGCCTGCAGATCGAGGTCTACTAGCACCAGGCCTGTAGTCCCCCTCACGCAGCGAATTTTGTCGACCCGACCCCCTTGACGCCCGGGGGGGGCGTGCTTCCATTTTTTTTGCGACGAGCGAGAAGCCACGAACCCAAGCCTCCCCGCAGCAGCGGCTCCCAGCCGCCAACCCTGTGGCCCGGTTCGGAGTTCGCCTTCGAGCTGCAAAATCACAGCAACCCACCCACGGAGGTGCATCATGTTGGCATGGTACGACGCATTCACCGGCTTCGACGATTTCGAAGAATTCAGGCGCCGCATGGACCGTCTCTTCGAGGAGAAAGAGCAACCGCGACAGAGCGCTCGCTGTGGCCGCGGGCCGCGGGCCAACCTCTTCGACAAGGGTGGCAGCTACCGCCTGGAGCTGGGCCTGCCCGGCGTTGCCCTGGAAGATATCGAGATCTCCGGCTCCGAGGGGGCACTGACCATCTCGGGCGAGCGCAAGGCCGAGGTGCCCGAGGGCTACTCCGCCCACCGCCAGGAACGCGCCGCCCTGCGCTTCCGCCGCAGCTTCTCCCTGCCCGCCCAGGTGCAGTACGAAGAGTCCGAGGCCCAGCTGAAGAACGGCATCCTGAGCATCACGCTGCCCAAGGCCCCCGAGCTCAAGCCCCGCAGCATCACGGTCCGCGCGGCCTGATCCGCGCCGGGCTCCCCGTATTTCTCATCTCTTGGAAGAATCGCACGACGAGGAGGACATCATGTCTCAGGCCAATCCAATCGTCCGCAAGAACAATTCCCCGTCCCAGGGCATCCGGGGCCGCGTCCTGGCAGTCCCTCCGGCCGACGTCTTCGAGAACGACGAGGGCTTCCTGTTGCGCCTCGACCTGCCGGGCGTCGATCCCGACAAGGTCGATATCCGGCTTGACAAGGGCGAGCTGAGCATCGGTGGCGCCTGGAGCCAGCCCGACGACGAAGGCGAACTCGTAGGGCGCGAGTACCACGCCACCGACTACCGCCGCCGGTTCCAGGTGCCCGACAGCATCGACGCCGATCAGATCTCAGCCACGCTGGAGCGGGGTGTGCTGCAGGTGCTGCTGCCCAAGAGCGAGGCCCTCAAGCCGCGCTCCATCCAGGTGCGCGCCGGCTGATCGGATTGGAGCCATGGAGTACAAGCTGGCCAGGCAGGCGGCGGAGGCTTGTCAGAGGCGAGATCCTGGAACGCTCACTGCGCCTTGAGCCGGACGGCTGTCACCACTCGCCCCTGCCTACGAGATCCTCCGCAGCCAGCGTTTGAGGTAGTAGCGAGCGACTTCCTGGTATTGCAGGGCATGACCTTCCTGGGAGCGCGTGTCGATCCTTGTCAGCTCGCCTCGCAGGTGATGTCCGGTCCATCCGCGACGGTCCAACCGCACCTTGAGAGCCTCGAGGATCTCCTTGCGCCCTCTCGTGAGCCGAGTGACGTTGAGGTTCAGTGTGGCGATGTCCTGATCCGCTCTGGCGTCCGCCGCCGTGACTTCTCCATTTCCTCGATATCTGAGGAAGTCTCGGGAGCTGGGACCTCGTCCTTCGACCGGGTGAAGGAAGAGCGTCCTGTCAGCCTTCGAGCTGTCGCAGTGGATGCGCTCCTGGCGCTTCGTCGTCCCGGGTGGAAGGCCCTCCTCCAGATCGGCATCACCCAGGCAGGCGCCGAGCAGGTTGCTCCACGTGAGATCCTCCCCACCTTCGCTCCTCGAAGTCCAGTGCTCTATCTTCATTCGGTCCGTCTTGGGTCGGATGCGGCGCTGGCAATATGCGCAGAGCCAGCCCTGGTCGCGAACCAGAGCCTCCCGAAGCTCGTCCTTCTGTGCTTTCCCGAGGCTCTCCCATGTCGCGTCGGGCGTGGCGCGCGCCTCCACCAGGCACCTGGGATCAGCGCCTTTGGCATAGCGGAGCATGTCAGGCTTCCTCTATTTCGATCATCCAGCGCGCGCGGATCATCTCAGGATCGTCCGGACCCAGCTGGAGCTCGAGTCGATCAAGGGCCTCTCGCGCTTCGGGCCACTGCCCTCGATCGATGTGCTCAAAGAGCCCGGCGATCGCGTTCCTCTCACCTTTGGGGCGGTCGGAGTCGCCGAAGATGTCCTCCAGCAGGCTATTGCTGTCTCGGCCCTGCACGGGCCCCACCTCGCGCGCGACCGGGCTTCCATCCAGCATTCGGACCCATTCCCTCTTCGCCGAGGCGAGCACCTGTGGCGAGTGGGTGGTGGCTACGAACTGCATAGCCGGGAATACGCGTCGGAGATCGCCGATCACTCGTCGCTGCCAGGATGGGTGGAGGTGGAGATCGATCTCGTCGATGAGCACGACGCCGGGGGATCGGGCCGGGGCCTCCACCCCCAGGCGGGGATTGAGGGTGACCGCGCGCCAGGCCAGATCCACGACCATGGCGACGATGTTCCGGTAGCCGTCGCTGAGCATGGACAGGGGGAGGTGGGAGCCGTCATCGAGGCTCACGCGAAGCTGCTCTGTACGGATGTCGTAGAAGAAGTCAGAGACGTCGCCGAGGCAGTCGATGACGGCTTTTTTCACAGCGGCCAGCTGGGGAAGAGCGGTCTTGGTCTGCAAATCGGCGAAGGTCTGGCGCCGGATCCACGTAGCGGTTTCTGCGAATGTCGTGCTGGGCTGCCACCAGTTTCGCCAACCCACATCGCGCGGGGGCAGCTTCATGTCCTTGGGGTTCGCCGCCAGTTGATTCCAGGAACGAGTGGATGCGAAGCAGGCGAGGACCGGTAGATCGACCGGGTTGCGGTGCGCTTCCTCTTGCTGCGCCAACCGCCACCATGCCTGCAGGGCTTGGTCGAGTTTTTGGGTGGCACCAGCGACGGAGTTGATGGAGATCGACCAAGTGGGTGTCCATCCCAAGGCGAGAGCCTCAGCGTCGATCGTACAGGGCTCAACGAGGTCGAGCGTCGGTGCTCCATTGCCAGAGACAAGGACCCGCCGGATGTCGCTCCTTCGCAGAATCGGCCCCCATTGCTGGCGAATGAAGAACCTCATCGCGGCGGCGAGCGCATCCACCAGCGAAGTCTTCCCCGCTCCGTTCGCTCCCAGCACCAGGTTGAACTCCGGGTGCAGCTCGACCCGGAGCTTCTCGAAGCCCCTGAAGTTCCGGATGTCCAGGCTTTTCAGGTAAAGGGCCGTCTCGCTCATGGAATGCTCCGGGGTACGTGCTCTCCCAAGGATATCCCGCTCCTTCCTCTCCTCCCACGGCAAGTCCGCCGTCCGCCTCTGCCCTCCCTTCGCCCCCTCAGTGTGCTTCGAAACCGGCACACCTTCCTACTCAACCGCGTGGCTCGAGCCTCACCCCATGCCGCGCCGCGAAGCTCGAGAGCAGCTCCCGCAGCGCCCCTGCGCCCCGCTCGAAGCGCAGCTCGATGCGCAAGGCGCGGGCCGCGCTGCCCGGCGGCAGGCGCGCCAGGTCCTTCTCCGTGGTGACCAGGGGCAAGCCCCCGGCGCGCTGCCGCAGCTGCTTCAGCTCGGCGGCGCTCCAGGCGTGGTGGTCCGGGCGGACCAGCTGGCGGGCCACCGCCACTCCAGCACGCCGCAGCATGGCGAAGAAGGCCGCTGGCCGGGCTATTCCCGCCAGGGCGCAGACCTGCTGGCCTGCCAGGGCAGCCAGGGGCTCGGCGCCCTGCTCACCCCACCAGTCCCGCGCATGGTAGCTCGTGCGGACCCGAGTCGCCCCAGCCGCCAGGTGGCGCTCCAGCTGGGGCGGCAGCGCGCCGTGGTTGCACCACACCAGGCTTGCGCGCGCCAGGGAGGAGAACGGCTCGCGCCGCTCGCCCACGGGGATCGGCCCGCCGGCCCCCGGCTCCCGGGCGTCCAGCAGCACGATGTCCAGGTCGTTGCGCACGTCCCGCTGCTGGAAGCCGTCGTCCAGCAGTGCCAACCGGGCGCCCAGCTCCGCCGCCCGCGCCACGCCCAGGCGGCGCTGGGGGCAGGAAACGGTCAGCAGGCCCTGCCTGGCCAGCATGGCGCTCTCGTCCCCCAGCCAGGCGGCCTCGAGGGGGCCCTGCCGGCTGTCGCGCAGCAGCGGGCCGGCCGTGCTGCGCCGGTAGCCGCGGGAGACCACGGCTACCGGCACGCCGCGCGCCGCGAACCAGTGGGCCAGCCAGGCCGTGACCGGAGTCTTGCCCGTGCCCCCCGAGGCCAGGTTGCCGACGCTGATGACGGGTATGGATGCCGCTCGCGGGCGCCGCAGCAGGCGCCTGGCGCGACCGGCCCCCAGGTAGAGGGGCACCAGCGGCCACAGCAGGGGACGGTGGCTGCGCTCCGCGGGCGTGGGGGCGTCCAGCAAAGGGGCCAGCAGCTTCACGGCCCGAGCGCTGGCCTGGGCTTCGGGGGGTGGCGAGCGCGGCGCCGCCAAGGCCCCCTGCAAGGCGTCGGCCAGGTCCTGCGCGCGCGGCGCGGGGAAGCAGCGCGCGTCCTGAAAAGAGCTGCGGTTGGCAAAGATGTGGGGACCGTGCACCACGGGCAGGCCCGCCCGCACGGCCTCGGCAGCGCTGTGACCGCCCAGCTTGACATCGAAGGTCCCGCCCACGAAGGCGGCATCCGCCTGGGCGTAGAGCCGCCCCAGCTCCCCCACGGAGTCCAGCAGCAGCACCTGCCAGTCCGCGGGCGCCTGTTCTCCCGAGAATCCGCTGCGCCTGCCCCATGCCAGGCCCCGGCGCTCCAGCAGCCGGGCCACCTCCGGGAAGCGCTCGGGGTGGCGCGGGGCCAGCAGCAGCCCGGGTGGCGCTGGCATGGCCTGCAGGGCGTCCAGCAGGCGCTCCTCGTCACCCTCGCGCGTGGATCCCGCCACCAGGCAGGGCCGGCTCCAGCGGAAGGGAGCCGGCTCCAGGGGGGCCTCCCCCTTCAGATCTCCCACCTGCGGCACCTCGCGCCCCAGGCGCGGCGCCAGCCAGTCCGCATCCTCCTGGGAGCGCGCCAGCCAGGTGCCGGCGCAGCGCCCCAGCTCGCCGAAGAGCCCGGGAAAGCGCTGGGCCAGGCCCCGCGTGCCAGGCCCCACCCGCGCGCCCAGCACCGCCACGGGGATGCGGCCCGCCGCGGCCAGCAGCAAGCCCGGCCAGAGCTCGCCCTCCACCAGCACCAGGGCTCGGGGTCGTACGCGGCGCATGAAGCGCTTGAGCAGCCATGGCGCGTCCAGCGGCAGGCAGCAGCTGCAGTCCGCTCCCGTCTGTTGCCGGCGCCCCGTGTCGCTGGTGGCGGTCCGCAGCAGCGGCAGATCCGGTCTGCTGCGCTGCAGGGCCGCGACCAGGGCGGCCACCACGCGCCCCTCCCCCAGGCTGGCGCCGTGGATCCATAGGCAGCCCGGCTCCACCCGGGGCGGACGCCAGGCCAGGCGCTCGGCCAGGTCGCGCCGCGTCCTGTGTCGGAGGGCCGCCCAGAGGGCGGCAGCGGGCAGGAGCAGATCGGCCAGCAGACCGTAGCCGCGCATGCGGGGACCGGGACCGGGCAACGCCCCTTCCTTCACCCCTGTCTCCGGTGCAGGCGCGCGTAGCAGCCGTCCAGCGCCAGCAGCTCCTCGTGACGGCCGCGCTCCACCACGCGCCCGTCCTCGATCACCAGGATGCAGTCGGCGCGTCGGATGGTGGACAAGCGGTGGGCGATGACCAGCACCGTGCGGTTCTCCATCAGCCGCTCCAGGGCCTGCTGCACGGCCGCCTCGCTCTCGCTGTCCAGGGCGCTGGTGGCCTCGTCCAGCACCAGCACAGGGGCGTCCGCCAGCAGCGCCCGGGCGATGCATATGCGCTGCCGCTGGCCGCCGGACAGGCGCATGCCCAGCTCGTCGATGCGCGTCTCGTAGCCGCGGGGTAGCTGGCTGATGAAGTCGTGGGCATTGGCGGCGCGTGCCGCGGTCCGGACCTCTTCCAGGCTGGCCTCGGGCCTGCCGAAGGCGATGTTGGCCGCCACGCTGTCGTTGAAGAGGAAGGTCTCCTGGGTGACCAGGGCCACGTGACGGCGGAGCGAGGCCAGCTCGTACTCGGGCAAAGGGTGCCCGTTCAGCCTCAGGCTGCCCTGGGTGGGATCGTGGAAGCGGGGCACCAGGTTGGCCAAGGTGGTCTTGCCAGCCCCCGAGGGCCCCACCAGGGCCACCACCTCGCCGGGGCGGATGGAGAACTCCACGTCCTGCAGCACAGGGCCGTCGCCGTAGTCGAAGCCCAGCGCGCAGAAATCCAGCCTGCAGCTGCGGGTATCCGCCCTTCGCTGGCCTTCGTCGGCCACGTCCGGCTCCATGTCCAGTAGGCGGAAGACCTCGTCACCAGCGGCCACGGAGCGCTGCCACAGACTCACGATCAGGGAGAGACCCTTCAGGGGGTCGTTCATCAGGCCCAGTGCGACCAAGAAGGCAAAGAGGTCACCTGGGGTCAGCTCGCCCGCGAAGACCTGGCGCCCCCCAACATAGATGGCGGCTCCCACGCCCACGGCCGCGATCAGCTCGATCACCGGACCCGGCACCAGCTGGGCCGCTGCGGCCCGCAGCTGCAGGCGGTACTGCTCCTGGTTGAGGGCCTCGAAGCGCTGTTGCGCCCGTTCCTCGGCGCCGAAGGCCTGCACCACGCGGATGCCCACCAGCAGCTCTTGCACCAGGGCCGAGAGCTGGGCCAGGTTGGAGAACGAGGCGCGGCTGCTGTGCCGCAGCCGCTTGCCGAAGCGATCGATGGGTAGGCCAACCACCGGCAGTACGCAGATCGCCACTGTGGCCAGCAGCGGATTCAGGTAGAAAACCCACCCAATCAAGCCCACCAGCGTCAGGGGCTTCTGCACGACCGTGGCGAAGCCGCTGACCGCGTACTGCACGTTGTTGACGTCATTGGCCAGACGGCTGACCTGGGCGCCGGTCGCCGCGCCTTGGTGGTAGGCCACGCCCAGACGCAGGTACTGGCGCATCAGATCGGCCCGCAGGTGGCGCACCACCTTGAAGGCGATGCTCTTGGTGAGCAGCCCGCGGCTGATGTTCACCACCGCGCTCAGCCCGTAGAGCCCGGCGACGGCAAAGGGCATCAGTGCCAGGGCCCACTCTTCCTGGCGGATCAGCACGAAGTCCAACACGAACTTGATCAAACCGACGATGGCGCCTGGAATGCTGGCCGCGATGACCAGCAGGATCGTGCCCACCACCAGTCCGGCCACGTGGGGCCGGAACAGGCGCAGGAAGCGGCGAGTGCTGGGCTTCAGGGCGCACCTCCCTCGAGCGGACGCTGCTGGGAGTCCGGAACCAGGCCGCGCACCTCGAAGACCTGCCAGCGCGCGGCACGCCGCTGCAGATCATCGCGTGCCAGGACCGTATTGGGCCCCTCGCGCCACTGCCAGAAGTCCTCCAGCCGCCGCGGCGGGGAGCGCCGCCAGGGCCGCACGAAGAGGGCGTGCTCAGGCAGGGGGCTGTGTGGCCACAGGTCGTACTGGCTGGGGCGCCCCGCAGCGGGCAGGACCTCGGCGCGCACGGAGCCGTAGAAGCGGATCCAGGAGGCCTCCTGGTAGCGGGTGGTGTAGACCGGCTCCACACCCCAGGCCTGCACGGCCTGCCCCAGGATCTCACCTCCCACCAGTCGCAGGCCGGGATCCCGCGGCAGGGCCCAGAGGGGCTGCACCAGGTGCGTCATCAGCAACGCGGACATGGCCGCCCCCAGACCTACGCCCACCCAGGCCACGCGCCGCCAGCGCGTGGACAGGTGGGCCAGGCCCAGCAGCGCGCCAGCGTAGGCCGGGACGGGCCAGTTGGCCTCGCTGGGGGCGATGGTCGCGGCCAAGGCGAAGAAGGCGAAGGGCGGAAAGGACACCCACCACCACAGGCGGATGGCGCCGCGCTCCATCCAACCCACCAGCCAGAAGGCTCCAATGGCGAGCAAGAGCAGGGGCCCCACCAGAGCCGCCTGGGCACCGATGAACTCCAGCAAGCCCAACAGGCCCGGCGCATCGGCGGCCGCAGAGCCCACCTCGCTTGCCACGCCAAAGCCGTGCCCCAGCTGGAAGCGCAGGCTCACCCAGTCGTGCTCGTGCTGCCAGAGCAGGTTGGGCATCAGCGTCGCCAGCATCAACAGGGCTCCCAGCCAGGGCCAGGGCGTCTTCCACTCCCGGGGGCCGCCCGCCAGCAGCAGGGGAAACAAGAGCAAGCCCGTCAGCTTGCCCATGGTGGCGACGCCCGCGGCCAGGCCCGCCAGCAGCCACCAGCGCCCGCCGCGCTGGGCCCCGACCAGGGCCAAGGCCCAGCCAAAGAACAAAGGCGCGTCGGGCGTGGCCAGCAGACCCCCCAGGGCCATCAGGGGCATGGTGGCGCAGGCCGCCACGGTCAGCCAGGGACGCCGCGAAGCCAGCGCCAGGGCCGCCACCGCCAGCCCGCCCAGCAGCACGCAGGCGGCCCGCACCCCCAGCTCGGACGCCCCGAACAGGCTGGTCGAGGCCCGGATCAACCAGGCGACCAGGGGCGGATGGTCGAAGTAGCCGGGCGCCAGGGCCTGGCTCCAGGTCCAGTAGTAGGCCTCGTCCGCCGCCAGACCGGGTTGGGCCGCAACCCAGAGCCGCAGCAGCGTCAGGACGACCAGAAATGCCAGCGCAGGCCAGAAGCTCTCGACGCGCTGCAGTGGCACGTCCGCATCGGCGGGCAGCTCCGCCGCGGGCGAGCCCGCGCCCCCGGACAGGACGCGCAGCTTGAGCCGCTCGGCCCGGGCTCGCCTCGGCTCCATTCCCCTACCGGCGCCAGCGCAGGGCGGGTACGCGCCAGGCCGCCTCGCGTGCGATGGCCGGGTTCATCTTGCTGTCTCCGGCCTCGCGCTCGGTGAAGACGATCGGCAGCTCTTGGATGACGAAGCCGCGCTTGTGGGCCCGGTAGGTGGCCTCCACCTGGAAGACGTAGCCCTCGGAGCGCACCTGGCTCATGTCCACGGCCCGCAGGCAGTCAGCTCTCCAGCACTTGAAGCCGCCCGTGGGATCGCGGTAGGGCAGACCCAGCCAGAGACGCGCGTAGAGCCCGCCACCGCGCGAGATCAGCTTGCGCGAGAGGGGCCAGTTGCGGGTGCCGCCCCCAGGGACGTAGCGCGAACCCAGCGCCAGATCGGTTGGCGCGGCGATCAAGCGCGGCAGGTCCGCCGGGTCGTGGGACAGGTCGGCGTCCATCTGGCAGATGGGATCGTGGCCGGCTTCCAGGGTGGCTGCGAAGCCCGCGCGATAGGCGCTGCCCAGGCCCAGCTTGCCGGAGCGGCGGATGACGCGCACCGGACCCCAGCGACCGTCCAGGCCGCTGGCGATGTCCGCCGTGCCGTCGGGAGACCCGTCGTCCACCAGCCAGAGCGTGGCGTGGGGTACGGCCTGGAAGACGCGACGCACGAAGGGCTCGATGTTCTCGGCTTCGTTGTAGGTGGGGGTGACCACGGCTGGTTGGGGCGACATGGGGCTGGACCTGGATTTCGGAGCGGGTGCCGGAGCAGTCTAACCCCCCATGGGGGGGGTTGATGCCGTGTGTTTGGGGGCGTCAGGGTTGGCAGAGGTCCAGCAGGGCCTCGGCGGCACGCTGGGAGGCGCGACCGGGTCCCAGGCTGGTGCGTACGGAGGCCAGATCGTCCAGGGTTGCGGGGTCTTCGGCGACTGAGAGCAGGTCGGCGGCCAGCCGTTCAGGGCGCAGATCCTGGATGTGCTCGGGCACGATCTGGCGCCCCGCCAGGATGTTGGGCAGCGCGATGTGGCGCACGCCGCGCACCAGCAGGCGGCCGGCCAGGTAGGTGCTGGCGTGCACGCGGTAGGCCACCACCATGGGCACGCCCAGCACCGCCAGCTCCAGGGTGGCAGTGCCGCTGGCCACCAGGGCCGCACGGGCGCCGCGAACGGCAGGCAGCAGCCCGTCGACCACCTCGACGCCAGCACGACGAGCGCGGTCGGCCAGATCGGGCTCCTGGCGCAGCTCCTCGGCCAGTCCCAGCACGAAGCTGGCCCGGGGCTGCTCTTGCCGCAGCAGCTCGGCGGCCTGCAGAAAGACCGGCAGCAGGCGCTGCGCCTCGTGCCGGCGGCTGCCGGGCAGCAGGGCGTATCGCGAGCCCGCAGGTCGCGGCAGGGGCGGGCCCAGGCGGTCCGCCACGGGGTGGCCCACGAAGCGGGCGTCCAGCCCCCAGTCCTGGTAGAGCTGCGGTTCGAAGGGGAACAGGCAGAGCAGGCGATCCAGGCAAGCGGCGATACCCCGCGCCCGGCCGCGGCGCCAGGCCCAGATCTGCGGGCTGACGTAGCCCACGGCCGGGATGCCGAGGGCGCGCGCCTTGCGCGCCAGGGGCAGGTGGAAATCGGGGGCGTCCACCACCACCAGCAGGTCGGCGCCCTGCTCCATGGCGCGCTCCAGCTGCCGGCCCGTGCGGCGGATCTCGCCCAGGCGGCCCAAGACCTCCCACAGGCCGTTGACCGCGATGGTCTCGCTGCGAGCGATGGGCTCCACGCCCGCAGCGCGCATGGCCGGACCGGCGATGCCGCGCGGCTGCAGCGCGCACTGCCGACCCAGGGCGCGCACCAGGTCGGCCGCCAGCAGGTCTCCCGAGGCCTCGGCCGCCGAGATGAGCAGCTTGACCGGCCGCTGCTTGCCCATGGCGCGCAAGACCGCCCGCGCTGCTAGGAGCGGACGTCGAGCTCAGCCCGATCGCCATCCGCGGCCCTGCCGTCCGCCGACCGGCCTGGCAGGAGGCTCAGGGCCAGAAAGAGACCGAAGGCACCCGTGACCCACGGG
>CAYVQL010000188.1:0-21315 GCA_964454135.1 uncultured Enterobacterales bacterium
CACCGGCTACGAGGACGACTGCGACGGCGACATCGACGAGGACACCTCGGATGACGCGCAGACCTGGTACGCCGACAGCGACGGCGACAGCTACGGCGACCCCGTGGTGAGCGTCACGGCCTGCTCCTGCCCCAAGGGCTACGTGGCCGACAACACCGACTGCGACGACGCCCGGGCCGCCTCATACCCGGGCGCCGACGAGTACTGCAACGGCTACGACGACGACTGCGACGGAACCGTCGACGAGGACGACGCCCTGGACGCCTCCACCTGGTACGCCGACCGCGACGCCGACGGCTACGGCGACGCCACGCTCACCAGCATCGCCTGCGACCAGCCCACCTACTACGTGGCCGACAACAGCGACTGCGACGACCTGGATCCGGCCATCAACCCCGCGGCCGACGAGTACTGCAACGGCTACGACGACGACTGCGACGGCTCGGTAGACGAAAACGACGCCCAGGACGCCACCACCTGGTACGCCGACAGCGACGGCGACGGCTTCGGCGATCCGGCCGTCACCGCCGATGCCTGCTACGTGCCCAGCGGCTACGTGGCCGACAACACCGACTGCGACGACGCCGTGGCCACCACCTACCCGGGGGCCGACGAGTACTGCAACCTGGTGGACGACGACTGCGACGGCGTGACCGACGAAGACGACGCCGTGGACGCCACCACCTGGTACGCCGACGGCGACGGCGACAGCTACGGCGATCCGGCCAGCACCGATGTCACCTGCTACCAGCCCAGCGGCTATGTGGCCGACAACACCGACTGCGACGACACGACCGCGTTGGCCAACCCGTCCGAGACCGAGGTCTGTGACGGCATCGACAACAACTGCGACGGCTTCGTGGACGAGGACACGGCAGCGGACGTCCTCACCTGGTACGCCGACCGCGACAGCGACGGCTTCGGCGATCCGAGCTTGCAGGACATCGACTGCAGCCAGCCCAGCGGCTTCGTGGCCGACAACACCGACTGCGACGACACCGACGCCACCACCTACCCGGGCGCCACCGAGGACTGCGACCAGGCAGACAACGACTGCAACGGCGTAGTCGACGACTTCCCCACCGACGGCACCACCTTCTACGCCGACGACGACTCCGACGGCCTGGGCGACCCCGACAACACCGTCTCCGAGTGCAGCCTGCCCTCGGGCTACGTGGAGAACTGGTTCGACTGCGACGACACCGACCCCAGCGAGCCAGTGGTGGTGGACATCTCCCGCGGCTCCAGCAGCGGCGCTGGCACCCTGGCGGATCCACTCGACAGCATCCAGGACGGCATCGACCGAGCCTTCTCCTGCGTAATCGCCTACCAGGGCACCTACGAGGAGCAGATCGACCTGAACGGCGCCTCCATCGACCTGTGGGGCGTCGACGGCGAGGACGTCACCTTCATCGACGCCGACCTGTCGACTTGCGACTACAACAACCCCACGGACTGCGCCTCCACCGTCAGCATCGCAAGCAACAGCGGCGCCGCCCCCACCGTGCACGGCTTCACCGTGCGCGGGGGCACGGGCACCATGTCCACAGGCAGCGCCTCCGACACCTGCGCCGATTCCTCCACATCCCACGCCGGCACGGACACCTGCACCATCACCTTCTACAGCTTCTGCGGTGGGGGCGTCTACGTCGAAGGCGACGATCCGGTTTTCTACGATCTGGTCATCGAAGACAACGCGCTCCCCGAGTTCCTGCAGGTCGCGGTGGACGATTTCGAGCAGGTCTGGCAGGCCAGCATGGGTGGCGGCCTCTGCGCCGTGGACGCCCTGGTATCGCTGGAAGACGTCGACATCTTCGAAAACTACGCCGACCAGGGTGGCGGCGCCTTCCTGGGCGAAGGGACCAACCTGACCATGCTCCACACCCGGGTCATGGACAACACGGCCACCGACGGCGCCGGACTGCAGGCCGTCGATGCCACCATCTCGGCCACCAACACGATCACCGCCTGCAACATCGCCGAGACCGACGGCGGCGGCCTGTTCCTGATGGATGGAGGAAAGGCCGGAACCTACGCGACCTTCATCAACTCCGTCTTCTACGGCGACGAGTCCGACACCGGCAGCTCCCACGGCGCGGCGGTCTACGGCAGCTCCACCAGCACGCTCGTGCTGACCAACAGCATCGTCTACACCGACATCGACGCCTACGCCGTGTACGGAGCGGGCTCGGGGACCTTCGACTACAGCGACATCTACAACGACCAGACCTCGTCCTACACCTACGGCGGCGGCTACGCGGCCGGCACGGGTTCCATCTCCAGCGACCCGGACTTCGTGGACGCCAGCTGCGACGGTAACCCGAACAACGACGATTTCGGCCTCGGCAGCACCAGCCCTGCCATCGACGCCGGCGATCCCTCCAGCAGCTACGACGACACCGACGGCACGCAGAACGACATGGGGGCCTATGGCGGGCCCGACGGGAGCTGGTAGCCAGCCCCGGGGCCCGCGGCCTCGACCCGCAACACAGCAGTCAAGAGCCCTGCCGACGGGATACTCCCCTGGCATGCGCCTATCCATCCTCCCCTTCTTCCTCTTCCTTGGTTGCGGGTAGCAGAACACCCTGGCCCCAGCGGACAGCCTGCCCCCCGACGACAGCGACGTCGAGGCGGACGCCGACGCGGACTCCGATGCGGACAGCGACGCCGACGCCGACAGCGACGCCGACAGCGACGCCGACAGCGACTGCGAGTACAGCACGCTGGAGTCCATCTCCGACTCTCCGCTGCCCGGCGAGGACTCCCCCGGGCCCAGCGAGACCACCAGCGTAGACGGCTTCACCGACAGCTACCTCTACGACAGCGGCAGCTATCTCAAGATCGGGGTGCGCCAGGAGTGGGGCGGGACCATCGTTTTCTGGGGCCTGGCCGACGGCAGTCCCGGGAGCAACGACACCAACGCCATCGACGCCAACGACACCGGCCGCGAGGTGCAGGCCGCCTTCTACGATCCGGACCGGCAATACCAGGGCTGCGCCCACAACGCCTCCTGCCAGAGCGCGGGCACGGCCTGCGGCGCCTCGATCACCTACCTGGGCTGGAACCCCGTTCAGGGCGGCAACCGCTGCAACAACGGCTCGGGCATCGACAGCATCTCCACCTCCGACGGGCAGCTCGACCCGTGGACCACGCCCCTGCAGTGGAATCCCAACTGGGACGACACCAGCTGCGACAGCGGCGGCTGCGATGACAGCAGCCTGGAATGGCGCACCTCGGACGTGAGCTTGCGCCAGAGCCTGCGCTTCGTACGCACCCACGTGGTGGAGCTACGCTACGAGCTGCACGAGCAGGGCGGCCTGGATCACGCCAGCACCGTGTACGAGCTGCCCACCGTCTACTCGGCCAATGGCCAGGGAGGCCCAGACCTGTGGCGCCTCTTCGACGCCTCGGGGCAGCAGATCGACATCGACACCCCCGCCGGCAACGACGACGGCTTCTACTACATCAACTTCACCAGCCCCGAGCCCTGGGTCTCGCTGCAGAACGACGACGCCAGCTACGGCGTGGGCATCCTCTACGAGAACGGCGAGACGGATTTCCAGGGCTGGCAGCTGCGCTCCTTGCCCTTCAACAACGTCCGGGCGCAGATCTCCTTCGCCATCCCCGCCGGAGGCGCCGTCATGGCGCGGGCCTACCTGCTGATCGGCGGCTACGAGACCATCGCCGGCGAGGCCGCCTGGGTGCTGAGCAACCTGGCCCCCTTCGGCTGGCTCGACGCGCCGGGCGAGACGGTCAGCTCGGGCCAGACGGACATCAGCGGCTGGGCCCTGGACAACCGCGGCGTGGTCTCCGTCCACGCGCTGATCGACGAGTCCGAGCAGGTGCCCTTGTGCTACGGCGGCTCCCGTCCGGACGTCTGCGCGGTGTGGCCCGGCTATCCCGACTGCGACGCTGTGGGCTTCTCGGGCAGCCACGACTTCGGCGAGCCCCAGGACTGCCCCCACCTGCTGGAGATCGTGGCCACCGACAGCGACGGCAATGAGCGCGTCATCGCCAACAGCCTGGTGCAGGTCGGCGAATAGGGGCAGCCGCAGCCATTCCCACGCTAAGACCCCTCACTGCATCGCCAGGCCCCGCTTCCCTCCGCCCTGTCCCGGCATCAGGTTCTCCGAGCACGCCAACCCGAGCGAGGCTCGCGCCGAACCATGGCCCTGCGGACAGGCACTGAGGAGCGTCGACCAGCCGCGCCCACCACATCAGCCAGATGTTGTTGGCGTTGGCGTTAGGGGGTGTCCGGAGGTCCCATGATCACCCAGCTCCTGCTCCTGCTCGCCTGCACCGACTCCGGCGTCCGCCCCCTCTGCGAGGACAGCTGCGCTGTCTGCGAAGGGGGCGAGGAATGCCCTGAAGACAGCGGCCAGCCCGACAGCGAGGCGCCGGACACGGGGACCGCCGACACGGGCAGCCCGGACACCGGGGACAGCGCCGCACCGCAGGGCACGCCCAAGGTCCTGGCCGTCATGGTGGACGGCTGGCGCCACGACTCGCTGGCCACCTCGCAGACCGCCACCCTGGACGCCCTGCTGCCCCAGGCCGCCTACTCCCTGGCGGGCCGCGCCGCCGACGTCACGTCCAGCGGTCCGGGCCAGACCAGCTTCTCCACCGGAGTCTGGCGCGACAAGCACGGCGTGGACGACAACGAGTTCTCCGATCCCGACGTGGGGCAATACCCCCACTTCTTCGCCCGCCTGCACGAGGCCCGCCCCGAGGCCATCACCGCCTACTACGGCACCTGGGAGCCCTTCGACACGGCCGTGGTGACCCACGCGGACATCCAGCGCTTCCACGACTACGCCGACGATGGGGACGCGCTGATGGTGGCGGCCCTGAAAGACGACCTGGCCGAGCAGGATCCCGACGCCGTGGTCATCATGCTCTCGGACCTGGACGTCGCCGGTCATAGCTACGGCTTCGACCCCGACGCCGCCGAGTACCAGGCCGAGCTGCAGGACATCGACACCCAGATAGGGCAAATGCTGGAGGCCATCGAGGCCCGCGAGAGCTTCGCCGAAGAGGACTGGTTGCTGGTGATCTCCAGCGACCACGGCGGCAGCGGCGCCAGCCACGGTGGCAACACCCCCGATGAGCGCACGGTGCCCTTCATCGTCGCCGGCCGGGCCGCCGCACCTGGCGAGATCTGGCCCGCCCCCGCCATCGTGGACGTGTCGCCCACGGCCCTGAGCCACCTGGGCGTAGCGCTGGACGAAAGCTGGGACATGGACGGCGTGCCCGTGGGCCTGGCAGCCACCGCACCGTCCGAGGCGAGCTTCGGCCAGAACCTGGTCTTCAACGGCGACGCCGAGTACGAGCGGGGCTTCGGCGATTTCTGGCCCGACGCCTCCATCCCCGGCTGGCAAGACGAGGGCTGGCACACGGTGATGGTCTACGGCGCCGAGGGCGGCTTTCCCCTGGACAGCGATCCCGGACCCCCGGACCGCGGCGCCAACTTCTTCTGCGGCGGTGGCGACACCAGCGACACCAGCATCTCCCAGGACGTGGATCTCTCCGCGCTGGCCGAGACCATCGACGCCGGCGGCGTGCAGTACCAGCTCAGCGCCTGGCTGGGCGGCTACGCCAGCCAGGACGATCGCAGCGGCCTGAGCGCCTCGTTCCTGGACGCCAGCGGCGTGGCCCTGCACAGCGTGACCCTGGAGCCCTTCACGGCCGCGGACCGCGGCTACGCCACCGGGCTATGGTCGCGCAGCGACACGGGCAGCGTGCCCGCCCACACCCGCAGCGCTCGCATCACCCTGACCGCCTGGCGCAGCTATGGCTACAACGACGGCTACGCCGATGAGATCTCGTTGGTGCTGACCGAGCCCTGAGGATCAGGGATAGAACCCGTCGTAGTCCGCCAGCTCGCGGGTCTCCACCACGCTGCCCTGGTCATCGACCTCCTCCGAGTAGACCAACCCGATGCGCTCGGCGAAGTACATGGTGGCCACCACGTCCCGGTCGCTGTAGCCCACCATGGAGCTCTGGATGGTCACCTCGTAGTCGTTGGTGATCTCGAGCACGTCGAAGCTGCCGGCGGCCACCGTGATCGTGGTTGGACCGACGATGGTGTAGGTCCCCGAAGCGTCCCACAGGGCTCCCCAGGTGGCATCGCTGGCCGTGTAGGTGTAGGACCAGCTGGTTCCGGCGCTCATGGAGGCCTCGTCCAGCAGGAAGACGCGGGCGGCGTCGTAGCTGACCGAGGCCAGGGCCATGCCCATGCTCTCGTAGTCGAAGCCGCTCATGGACACACCGCTGCTCCCGCAGACCCAGCGCTCCGCGACACCGGTGCTGTTGCCCGAGCTGTCGCTGAGGTCCCGACTGAGGGTCGCCTCGCCGGCCCCATCGTTCCACGAGGTGACCTCCACCAGCTCGGCGTAGCTGACGCCGTCGAGCACCGTGTCGTACTCGCGCCAGGCGCTCGAGCCGTTCTCCAGCGGCGCGTAGATATTGCAGTGGGCGTCCTGGTCCGCGGTGCCGTCGCAGTCGTCGTCCACGCCGTCGACCGCGTCGTCGTCCGCATCCGGGCTGACGGCCGCGTCCGTGTCGTCGCAGTCCAGGCCGCCGTAGTCGCTGGAGGCGTAGCCGTCGCCGTCGCAGTCGTCGTCGTCGTCCTCGGCGCAGTCGGCGTCAAAGCCGTCGTAGCAGGTGTCCGTGGCGCCCGGGTGCACCGTCGCTTCGGCGTCGTCGCAGTCGTCGCCTCCCTTGTCCTGCGAGCCGTAGCCGTCGCCGTCGCAGTCGGTCTCGTCGCTGCCGTCGCAGTCGGTGTCCAGGCCGTCGAAGCAAGAGTCGGCGGCAGCGGGGTCCGGGCTGGAGTCGGTGTCGTCGCAGTCGTCGCCGCCGTAGTCGCAGGAGGCGTAGCCATCGCCGTCGCAGTCGTCGCCGCCCATATCGGCCGATGCGTAGCCGTCGCCATCGCAGTCGTCGTCGTCGTCCTCGGCGCAGTCGGCGTCTACGCCGTCGTAGCAGGCGTCTGCAGCTGCGGGGTAGACGGCCGCGTCGCCGTCATCACAGTCCGCGCCCTTGCACTGCTCGCCCTCGACGCCGTCGCCGTCGCAGTCGCACTCCTCGGCGCCGTCGCAGTCGTGATCCACCAGGTCGCCGCACTCGTCCGCCGCGTCCGGGTGGAAGAGCGGATCCGCGTCGTCGCAGTCCTCGCCGCCGCGGTCGGCCGAGGCGTGGCCGTCGCCGTCGCAGTCGTCGTCGTCGTCGCCGCCGCAGTCGGCGTCCAGTCCGTCGTAGCAGGCGTCTTCGGCCTAGTGATGCACGGCGGCGTCGCCGGCGTCGCTGTCGCTGTCGTCGCAGTGCTCGCCCTCGTGGCCGTCGCCGTCGCAGTCGCACTCGGCGTCGCCGTCGCAGTCGTAGTCCAGCAGATCGCCGCACTCGTCCGCCGCGTCCGGGTGGAAGGCCGGGTCGCTGTCGTCGCAGTCCTCGCCCCCGTAGTCCGCGGCGTCGTAGCCGTCCGCATCGCAGTCGTACTCGTTGCTGCCGTCGCAGTCGGCATCGAGGCCGTCGTAGCAAGCGTCGTCGGCCTCGGGGTGCACATCGGCGGCCTCGTCGTCGCAGTCGTCCCCGGCGCACTGTTCGCCCTCGAAGCCATCGCCGTCGCAGTCGCACTCGGCATCGCCGTCGCAGTCGCGGTCGACCAGGTCGCCGCACTCGTCCTCGGCGTCGGGATGGACCTGGGCGTCGAGATCGTCGCAGTCCGTGCCGCCCACCTCTTCGCACTCGTGCCCGTCGCCGTCCTGGTCCGTCAGGTCGCCATCGACGCAGTCGTTGTCCACGCCGTCGCAGGGCACCTCGTCCGCTCCCGGATTCACCGCGGCGTCGCCGTCGTCGCAGTCGCCGTCGGCCTCTTCGTAGCCGTCGCCATCCAGATCCGCCAGCGCGGCGCTGTCGTCCGGTTTCTCGTCGCAGGCCAGCAGGAGGAAGAAGGGGAGAAGAAGGGCGAAACGCATGGAACACCTCTCGTGATGGAGTGCCCTCTAGCACTGGAGCCCTAAGCCCGCCTCCTCAACGTCGCCGCTGGCCCTTGCCATGCCCGGGCGGTGGGGGCGGTCGTTCTTCGCCGTCGGGATCCACGTGGCGCCAGTAGCCGTGATCGTGCAGGCGCTTGCGCAGCGCCCGGTTGGGCTCGGCGTCGGCGCCCGGTGCCGCGGCCCGGCTCTCAGCGACGATCTGGTCGTGGAAGCTGTCGAGGCGCTGGCGCAGCGCCTCCACCGACTCCGGCGGGGCCAGCTCCATCAGGTTGTTCGTCTCGAGGGGATCCTCGTCGAGATCGAACAGCAGGTAGCGGTCCTGTCCCTGCTGCATGGTACGGCCTCCCCGACCGGGGTTGAAGCGCACCATCTTCTGGGAACCCCAACGTAGCGCCATGTTTCGCTTGTCGTTGACGCTGAACACATCGCGCGGCTCGTAGCTGCCCTGGGACAGACCCAGCAGAGGGAGCAAGGACTGCCCCTGCATCTCGGCATCGAGCGTGGCTCCGGCGCGCGCCAGGATGCTGGGCGCCAGGTCCAACAGCTGCACCACCTGCTCCGTCACCTGCCTGGGTTCGGGCAGCGCGGGGTCGACCCAGAGCAAGGGGATGTGCAGGTCGGGCTCGTTGAGGGTGCCGTGGCCGAAGCGGCCGTTCTCGCCCAGGTGGTGCCCATGGGGCGAGGTGAACACCAGCACTGTGCGCTCAGCCAATCCCGTGCGTTCCAGGGCAACCAGGATCTCCCCCAAGGCGTGGTCGTAGCTGGCTACCGCGTCGTCGTAGGCTGCCGCGACAGCCAGGGCCGGATCGTCGCTCTTGGACCCGGACTTGATGCAGCGCTGCAGCTCCCCCACCGCGATGGAGGTCCTTCCCGATCGGTCGTTCCCCAGCTCGGGGCAACGCTCCCGGGCCCCTGGATACCTGGACAGTTCCGCGACATCTGCCACGAACTGCAGGTCCAGATCGTGCACGAATGCCAGGAAGGGCTCTTCAGGCCTGGACTCGAGCCACTCGACCAGCTCGCGCGTCACACCCGGGACCACGGGCACCGGACCCTCGGCGCCCACCAGCTCGTCGAAACGGGTGCCGACGCTGTCCTGCAGAGACGCCAGGTTCGCGCCCAGAAAACCCCAGGAATGGTAGCCGTAGAGCGACAGGATGGTGGGGAAGCTGCGCCGCTGCGGGTCGAGCCAGCCCAGCTTCCTGGCGCCCGCCGCGGGCAGCACGGGGTAGCGTCCGGTCAACGCCGTGGCCAGGGCGGGCATGGTCCAGCCAGCCTGACTGACGGCCCGCTCGAAGCAGGCGTTGCGCCCGGCCAGCGCGGCCAGGTTGGGCGCCAGGGGCTGGCCCGCGCGCTGGGTCAGCACGCGGTCGGCCCGGAAGGAATCTGGCATGAGGATCAGGAAGTTGGGCCGATCCAGGTCCGTGGGCCGGGGAGCGGAGATCGTATGGCAGGCCGCCAACAGCGCAGCCAGAACGGCCAGCGCCGCGCGCGCGAACAGCGGCCCCAACGCTGCGCACGCGTTCGCCGACATCCTCACGGCAAACCAGCCAGCTCCGCCCCGACGGCGGTCGCGCGCTGCCGGATGAAGCTGCGCCGAGCCGTAGGGGAGGAGCGCAAGCGACCGCGACCCATTGTGGAAAAGCAGGCCAGGAAGGCCGCTCGCCGCTCCCGCGGAGCGGGGAGGTGGGGACATCGACTCAGCCGAGCTCCTGCATCAGCACCTGCACACTGATCTTGCCGCGCTCCGCGAGATCCAGCGCGCGCTTGGCGCGGGGCACCATCCCCTTCTGTCGCGCGACCTGCTCCAGCGCCTCCTGCCCCGCGGCCTCGCGGATGGCGGCCCGAAAGGCAGGGGACACTTCCAGGAGCTCATACAGCAGGACCTCGCCGCTGACGCCGCTCTGCTGGCAATGCGGGCAGCCCGCGGCCTCGAAGAAGGGCCCTCGGAAGCGCAGGCGGGCATGCTCCAGCCCGCGCTCGAGGGCACGGTCGGTTTGGACCTGCCGCCGGCACTTGGAGCAGAGACGGGGCAGCTTGGCCATGCTGAGCACGCCCAGCAGCGCGCTGGCACTGATATAGGGCGGAACGCCCATGTCGCGCAGCCGGAGCACAGCCTCGGAGACAGAGCGGGCGGCAAGGGAGCTGAACAGCAACTGGCCGGTCAATGCCGCCTGTACCGCCACGGTCGCCACCTCCGGATCGCTCACCTCTCCCAGCAGGATCACGTCCGGATCGTGCCGCAGCACTCCACGCAGGCAGCCCGCGTAGCCCACGGGCGCCGCCGGATCGACGCGGATCTGGTTCGCTCCCGGCAGCTCGGCCCGCAACCGCTCCTCGATGGTGACCACATGGCGCCCATGGCCGCCGAGGTGATTCAGCATGGCGTAGAGCGTCCGGGTCCGTCCCGAGCCGCGCATGCCCGCCACCAGCAGCAAGCCGAAGGGCCGCCTGACCAGGCGCTGCAGCGTGATCACGTCATCTTCATGGAAACCGAGATCGCCCAATCCCAGGTTCCACTGCTGGTCGAGCACCCGCAGGACGAGGCTCTCCCCATGGATATTGCGCAGCGAGGAGACGAAGAGCTCGTACCTGCGATCCCCCAGCTTGATGGTGATGTGACCCTCCTGCAGCGCTGCCGAGCTGGCCGGCATTCCCGCCAGCTCCCGGATGCGCGCCAGGATGCCCGCTCGCAGCCGGCGGTCGAAGACCCAGCGTTCCTGCAGCTGGCCCTGCAGGCGCAGGGACAGCAACAGGCCATCCGCCCTGGAGCGCAGATGGATATCGCTGGCCCCATCGGCCAGGCCCTCCAACAGGATCTTGTTGGACAAGCGGACCACCGACTCTGCCGGCAGTTCGTCTTCGCCCTGGTCCTGCCGCTCGGCCTCGCCGATCACCGCGACGGCCAGCTCCCCCAGGTCCACCACCGTGCTGGTCAGCTCATGCTCGGTGTGTTCCTCTTCGGGTCCCACCAAGCTGTCCAGGTAGAGATCGAGCTGGGACGGCAGCACGAGCACCTCGCGCACCTCGCTCTTGAGCAAGAAGCCCAGCGTGTCGTGCGCGTCCATGTCCAGGGGATCCGTGATGGCGACGCTCACCGAGTGGCTGCCCACCTGTAGGGGCAGGGCGCGCAGTTCCTTCATCTGCGCGAGCGATAGCAGGCGACGCGCCTCAGGCGTGCTGGGATGCTCGTCCAGATCCACGAAGGGCATCTGGAACTTCTTGGCCAGCACCATCACCAGGGTGCGCTCGTGGATCGCGCCCATCTCCACGAGCACCTGTCCCAGACGCTTGCCCCGCTGCTGGCGCTGCAGGAGCAGGGCCTGTTCCACATCGTCAGGGCTGACCAGGCCGTACTCGATGAGCAGCTCGCCCAGGCGTCCGCCCCGCCGCTCCTCCTCGCCCGCCTTGGCGCTGACCCGCGCTGGCTGGCTCACCACGGTCTCCATGGCGCTGGCATCGCGGCTCTGCTCATCCAGGGCATGCTGCACGCCCTCGGGCTCCACCTTCTCGAGATCCACCAGGATCTCGCCGATCTTCTTGCCCTGCGCCGCCCGCTGAGCCTCCAACCCGGCCTGCAGCTGCTCGGCGCTGAGTTCGCCGCGCTGGTTCAGCATGGTGCCGATGCCCGTGGCCTCCTCGACGGCACGCACGCCGTGGCGGAAGAAGTAGGCGCGCTTGAAGGGGCTGGCCGGCTCGTAGCAGCGACCGTAGAAGCCGACCGGATTCTCGATCTGCTCGCGCAGCGCCTCTACGAGAAACTGCAGGCCCCCGACGATGTGCACCTTGAAACGCTCTTCGTCTTTCTTCTTTTCACTGGGAGGGTCTTCCGGTCCCCTTGGGAAGGCGATGCAGGCCACCTTCTTCGTCGTCACCCGGTAGGTGCCGGGTCGCGTCCGGCCCCAGGGCTCTCTCAGCAAAAAGCGCATCTTCTCCTTGACAGGACTGAAGGGGTACACCTCGGCCACTACCTCGGCGCCGCTCATCAGCAGGAGCGTGGCACGCCTGGCCGGTCGCTTGTCTCTCTTCTTCTTTGCCGCCATGGGGCCGCCTGGATCATCGGGGAACAGAGCGAAGAGACCTGTATTCGCGGGGCGGCCGGACCGCACGCCCTGGGCAGGGAGAGAGTCCCTACCCCACCCCCGGGCTCTCGCTGCTGTGCCCACCGGGCGGTATCACCAGCTGGCGAGCGCTCCACTGGCAGCTCAAGGACGATCCGTGACGCGAAAGACCGCCAAGACGCCATCGCCATAGCGCTGGCTGCTCAGGGGAGCGCCGTAGCGGCTCTGCAGCAGCTCGAGGGTCTTGTCGTAGTCGGCCGGGACGCAGCTGTCCGAGGCCGGCACCTTCTGCTCCCGAGCTCGCTGTCCACGCCGCCGTCCCACACCATGCCCGTGCAGCACGACGTGGGAGAAACCCAGGGCGGCCAGGTCGCCGTCCGTGGGGCCGGGCGCGCCCAGCCCGGTGGTCAGGTAGGAGAAGAGCGCATCCTGGCTGCGCAGGGCGGCCAGCTCCGAGGGCTCGTACTCGACGGGCCCCAGGGCGCAACAGAAGGGCGCGTCATGGCTCATCTGCGCCACCTGGGGCAGCACGTGGTAGCCCACGGCCTGCCGGTTGGCCTTGAGAAACCGTGGATCCGCGGTCGCGACGACCTCTACGACAGCCTTGGGCGAGTCCGCGGCCAGCAGCTGGTAGGACTGGGGCAGCACGGGCAGCGCGGCCACTGGCAGCGGGGCCGTGCCGCGCACCTGCCAGCCGGCCAGGGCCAGGATGGGGACCAGCAGCGCGAGCTGCCCCAGGCGCGCCAGGCGGCCCCGCGCCAGCTGCCCAGCCCAGGCCAGCGCCAGGCTGGCGGGCACCACCAGACCCAGGCCACCCAGGATCAGCAGGCGATCCGGCCAATGGAAGCGCAGCCAGAAGGGCAGCAGACGGGGCAGCCAGGCGTAGGGCGACCAGAACCTGTGATCGCCCAGCTCCAGCACGGGCCCCATGGCCATGGCCGCAAAGAGCAGGGCCGTCAGGATGCAGGGCAGAGCGCGCCAGCGAGCGCCACGCGCCACCAGCGCCAAGAGCGCGGCCAGGGGCAGGGCCATCCCCAACCCCGCCCCGGCCCGCCCGTGGAAGGGACCGAACAGCTGCCCAGGCGTCAAGGATGTGCCCCGGGACATGGCCAGCCATTCCTGGAAGCGGACGCTGGCTTCTTCCCCGCTGGGGAGCACCCAGGCCTCGAGGTTGGCGAAGGCGTAGACCAAGGCCGGCAGCGCCAACAGCGCCAGACCCAGCAGCACAGCCAGCCCGCGCTTGACCCAGGCAGTGCGCGCGGCTCCCCCGCCCGCTGACGTTCCCGCCAGCAGGTAGGCCGCTGCCAGCATCCCCAGCATCAGCCCGCCAGCTGGCGCCAGGGGGAGATAGGCGCAGATCGCCAGCGCAAAGGCCACCAGGCCCAGGACCAGGCTGCGCTTGCCGCTGCCACCGAACCAGCGCGCCAGCGAGGCCAGGCTCATCCCCAGCAGGCCCACACCCAGGGGTTCGGGCCGGCCCTGCGCGAGCTCGGAGATGATGGACGGCGTGAGGAGGAAGAGCAGCGCCGCGCCTCCGGCCGCCCAGCGATCCGCACAGGCGTGCAGAGCCAGGGCGTAGGCACCCAGTCCAGCCAGGATCATGAAACCCGCCGCGGCCAGGTTGTGGGCCGCCTCGGGGGACCAGGGGACAGCGGGCAGCGCCAGCAGCAGATCCAGGTGGCCCTCCCAGCGCGCGGTCATGGAAGCGACACCAGGGTAGTAGTCCATGTGGGAATCGAAGAGGGGATTCCGCCCCGTCAGGAAGCGCTTGAACCACCAGAACTGCCAGACGTGCAGCATGGCGTCGGGCTGCAGCCCCCCCTGGGAGACCACATGGCTGGTCCAGCGACCCCGCAGGTTGGAAAGGAGAAAGGCGACAAACAGCAGCAAGCCCCCGGGCACCGCCGCGGGCCGCAGCGCAGTCATCAGGCGCAACCCTGAGCCCTCTCCTCTTTCTTCTGGGCGGGATGCAGCTGCTATCATGGCCGACAAGCCTACCACAGGCTCTCATCCGCCGCGGTCGACCTGGGCTACCGCTTCGGCGGCCAGGGGCCGCTGCACGGCGCGCTGGCCCTGGGCTACAAGACGAGCTTCGACCGCATCGCAGCCAGCGTCGACCACGGCGTGACGATTGTGCTGGAGCTGGGCCTGCGCTGAGGCGGCCGGCCTCTCAGCCCTGCACGATGCTGATGGACCGCACCTGCACGGGCTGCATGGGACGATCGCTGCCGTCGGTCTGCGTGCTCCCGATGGCGCTGACCACCTGCATGCCCTCGGTGATGCGCCCGAAGACCGGGTGCTTGGAGGGCCCGCCGGTGAACCAGTCCAGGTAGTGGTTGTGCACCGTGTTGATGAAGAACTGGGAGCCACCGCTGTTGGGCCGGCCGGTGTTGGCCATGGACAGGGTGCCCGGCTCGTTGGAGAGCTTGTGCTGGGGCGGGTGCTCGTCACGGATGGTGCCGTGGGGGGGGCCACCGGTGCCGCAGCGCGGGCTGCGAGGATCGCGACTGTGGGGGCAGCCGAACTGGATCATGAACCTGGGGATCACACGGTGGAAGTGCAGTCCGTTGTAGAAGCCGTCGTTGGCCAGATCGATGAAGTTCTGGGCGGTGATGGGCATCTCGGCCAGGTAGATCTCGGCCTTGAACTCACCCATGGAAGTGTCGAAGACGGCAATGGGATTCGGCATGATGGATTCTCCGCGGTTGTGAGCGACGGGGCTTGTATCCCGTCTCCGCGGTCAGCGCCCCGCGGGGCCGAACTGGGCCGTCACCATGGGATCCGAGGTCGCGCCCGCCAGGGCCCGATAGGGGATCTGCTGCGTCATCGGGCGCACCCGTGCCAGCCCGTCGAAGCTGTGGCGGCTGCGAGCGTTGAAGGTCACGCGGAACCAGGCCCTGGGCCAGCGCTCCATGAGCGAGGCGATCCTCAGCTCCAGGCTTTCGGTCCAACCCTGGTTGAAATCGAGGTCCGCCAGTACGATGGGCGGTAGGTGGGCGCGGTGCTGGTAGTCGAAGACATCTCCGCGCCAGACCATGACGTGGGCCGAAAAGGCCGCCCGTTCCCGACGCGCCACGCCGCGCAGGAAAGCCGCCAGCTTGCGATCGCGCTCCACGGCGATCACCCAGCTCGCCCAAGGCTCGTAGACGCGCACGTGCCGCTCCAGGTCCGGCCCCGTCAGGCTGAGAACGCAGCCCTGCTCGTCTCCGCGCGAGCCGTCGAAGACCTGCTCGGTCAGCGTGGTCTCGATGCGATGCTTGTTCGCCCGATCCTCGTCCCGAAAGCGGGCCAGCTTGTCCTGCAGATCGCTCTTCTTGTAGCTCATGGCGCCGCCGGCGATGGTCCGGCCACTCCTACTCCAGGTACGGCCCCTGTGCATCCGAGAACCAGGGCTGTCCGCGGGAGGACGCGCTATAGGGACGTGGCGAATTGTCGCCAAGACTCCCGGAAACCCCGCCCCACGATGACCGTCGGATCCGCCATCAGCTCCCGACTCCTGGGCGCCGCCCTCTGCGCGCTGGGCGCTGGCCTGGCGGCCGCCCTCTTCGGGCTGGCCCAGGCCGCACGGGTGGTGCTGGGGGCTTCTTTCTTCACCGATGGCACTACCATCGCCCTGCTGCTGCTGCTGGGAGCAGCGGCCCCGGCCTTGATGGGCGCGCTGACCGGCTTCCCCCTGGGCCTGGTGGCGGCCAAGGCCAAGCGCGGTCTGCGCTTCCGCCTGGGCTTCGCTGCGGGGCTGCTGGTGATGAGCCTGTGGGCCCTGGCCCTCTTCTGGTTCCCCACGCCGGCTTCCTACGACTGGTTGCTGCCCCTGCAGGGCCAGCCCGCGATCTTCGCCGGCCTGGCGGCAGTCCTGCTGGCCGCCGCGGCCCTGGGCACCTGGCTGCTGCGCGGCAAGCTGCTGAGCACACTGGGCGCGTTCCTGGCGCTGCTGGTCCTGGGCGGCTGGACGGTCACGGCCATCTCTCTGCGGCAGCCCGAGCAGACCCCATCGCCAGGCTCGCCCAACCTGCTCTGGGTCACCATGGACAGCCTGCGCGCCGACCGCGTGGGCGCCTACGGCGGGCCGGCCCACACCCCCGCCCTGGATGGCCTGGCCGCCCAGGGCGTGATCTTCGAGCGGGCCTTCGCCCAGATAGCCCTGACCGGTCCCAGCCACGTCAGCATGCACAGCGCAACCGGTCCCTGGACCCACAAGGTGCTGGCCGATGGCTGGCCCCTGCCCGACGAGCTGCCCTGGCTGTCCGAGGAGCTGCAGCGCCATGGCTACGCCACCGGCGCCTTCGTCTCCAGCTGTCAGCTGGAGGGCGAGCTTGGTTTTGCCCGCGGCTTCCATGTCTACGACGACGAGTTCACGTGGCTGGGGGGCAGCGGCGATCTGCTGCTCTTCCACACGGGTTCGCAGCTGCTGCGCCGCTTCGGGTTGGTCTTCGGGGCCGAGCGCAGCGCGGCCAGGACCGTGGACCGCGCCCTGGCCTGGCTCGAGCGGCAGCCCGAGCCCTGGTTCGCGTGGGTGCACCTCTTCGACCCCCACGCGCCCTACGATCCCCCCGACCCCTACGCCACGCCCCGCATCGCCGGGGGCCTGGCTTCGGTGTTGAGCGAGATGCCTGCGGCGAGCGAGATCCCCGACTACATGCGCGCCGACCTGGCCGAGGTCGAGGAGCTGGACTGGGTGCTGGACCAGTACCACGGCGAGATCGCCTACGCCGACGCCCAGTTGGCCCGCCTGCTGACGCACCTCGACGACGCCGGCATCGCCGCCAACACCGTGGTCGCGGTCAACGGCGACCACGGTGAGAGCCTGGGAGAGCACGGCGCCTGGTTCCGGCACGGCCAGGATCTCTACGATCCATCGACCCGGATCCCGCTGATCCTGCGCGGCCCCGGCAGCCTGGGGGGCGGCAAGCGCGTGTCCGCCGTGGTGGAGCTGCTGGACCTGGCACCTACCCTGCTGGGCCTGGCGGACATCGAGGCGCCCAGAACCATGGAGGGCAGCTCCCTGCTGCAGGCCATGAAGAGGGGGCGCAGCAAGTTCCAGGCCCGCGGGCTCTGCCTTGAAGCACCGAACACGCCGGGGGGGCGCCCCTGGCGCCTGGTGAGCTTCCGGGCTCCCCGCAGCCTCTACCTGCGCCACGAAGACCCGGACCGCGAAGACGAGTACTACGATCTCGAGGTGGACCCCGACCAGACCGACAACGTGCTCCTGCACCGCCTGGCGGGCCTGCGCTACCTGGACGATTCCCGGGTGGAGACGAACGCCGACGGCGAGCAGCTGATGGGCGTGCTGGCCAGGCAGGCCGATCTGCTGCTGGCCGAAATGGGGCAGGAGGGGCTGGCGGGACCGAAGCGGCCGCCCGCCGGCGCCCAGGCCGACCGCCTGGCCGAGGTGGGCGCCGATCCCCAGGGAGCTACTCGCTGATGCCGGACACCACGAAGTCGCGGCTGACCTGCACGCCGTTCACCTCGTCGGCCAGGGTTATGGACACCGAGCCCGGCTCGATGAAGTAGATGGCCTCTTCCGCCGCCCAGCCCGACACCTGCTGCTCGTAGGTGCCCGCGACGCTCCAGTCGGGCACCACCATCCAGTCCGGATCCGCGCTGAGCTGCATGTCGAAGCGACCGACGATGCGCTCGCCCTCGGCGTCCATGGGGATGGCCAGGAAGGCGGCCTGCGTGCCCTCGGTCACCTGGTTGCTCTCGTCGCTCCCCAGCACGAATTCCTCGTCGCCGGGCTCTCGCAGCCAGGTCATGGCATCCAGCGAGCTGGGGGCGTCGAAGGAAAGCTCGATGCGGTCGAAGACCACGCCGGCCAGCACGGACTCGATCAGGTAGGTGCCCGGCTCGCTGACGGTGATCTCGATGTCATCGATGTCCGCACCGACTTCGTCCGCAGCCAGCAGCACGCCCTCGGAAGGGGTGACGCGGTGCTCGATCTCCCCGGGATTGTCGGCGTCCTCCTCGCCATCAGAGGTCAGGTTCGTGACGATGTACTGGGGATGACCCGTCAGGATGCTCACCTCGGTCAGGGCCGCATCATCCATCTCGTAGTCGGCGCTCAGGGCGTAGTCGATGCGGCCGTACTCGCCGGTGGCGCTGGTGACGCTGCCGCAGCCCGTGGCGAGCCCGAGCAGGGCGAGGGTGGCGGCGATGGCGGTGGAGTTCTTGTCAGTACGCTTCATCTTCGGCTCCTTCATGTTCGCGCAGCGGGGTTGCCGTAGTCATGAGCAAGTGGCGTGCCATCCATGCCCGCATGCGCATTCCCGCTTTTGTCGCACATTTTCCAGACATCCCCGATGAAGGCCCTTCCCGGTTGCTCCAGGTATCGCGATCTGAATGACAGGCTTGGCAGCGTCTGCTTGGAGATCCCCGACGCGGGTGGTAGCGTGGCAGGTGCAGCACCACCAAGAGCCAGACCGATCCCGACCCAGGGAAGGAAACATGAGACCAATGCTCCCCCTGCTCGCCTTCCTCTCCGTCGCGCTCCTGTCCTGCGGCAGCCCTGAGGGCAGCTTCGACGGCGAGTGCGCGGATAACATCGACAACGACGAGGACACGCTCACCGACTGCGAGGATCCCGACTGCGAGGCTTCTCCGGATTGCCAGGAGGCCGACGCGGACGTGGACGCCGACGCCGACGCCGACGCGGACGCAGACGCAGACATCGATCCCAGCGCGGACGAGGACAGCGACGGCTACCTGGCCAGCGAGGACTGCGACGACGCGGACTCCGCCATCCACCCGGGCGCCACCGAGCTCTGCGACGGCGTGGACAACGACTGCGACGGTCAGATCGACGAGGACGTGACGGGCACCTACTACGCGGACACAGACGGGGACGGCTTCGGCGATCCCGACAACAGCATCCAGGCCTGCACCAGACCCGAGGGCTACACCACCAACGGCTCGGACTGCGACGACGACGATCCCGACGCCTTTCCCGGCGGCAACGAGGTCTGCGACGGAGCCGACAACGACTGTGACGGGGAGACGGACGAGGGTTGCGAGAAGGACCCCGACTGATCTCCGAAGGCATCTCCGAAGGTGTCAGGCACTAGGAATTGATACTTCTTGAAAGTATCAATTCCTAGTGCCTGACACCCAATATGACACCCAATAAATAGGATGCCGGTTCTAACGCCGCCTGCGCGCCAGACCCAGCAGCGCCAGCAGGGCCAGGGGCATGGCTCCCCGCGCGCCGCGGCCCGAGGCGCAGCCGCAGCCCTCGCCGGCTTCTACCTGCGCCAGCTCGAACCACTCGCCAGGCTCCCCCAGGTCCGCGTTGTAGCCCTGGTAGGCGCCGCGGGTCCAGGTGCCCTCGCTGTCGCTGGCGAAGACAGCGTAGTAGCCCTGGCCCGAAGGGGCGTCGGAGATCAGCTGCGAAAAGGCAGCACCCGGCTCGGGTGAGGCCACGCCCAGCACCTGGGTGCCATCCTCGTGGTCCTGGGGAAAGGCGTCGGTTCGATGGAGCACGCGGATCTCCTGCAGATCCTGGTAGTCGGGGTTGGTCCAGCTCAACAGCAGGCCAGGGCCCTCCTCGGCCGCCTGGAAGTCGAAGATGACCATCAGGTTGCGCGGCGTGGGTGGAGCGTAGATCGCCACGTCGTCGATGTTCCAGCCCCCCATGGTCAGGCCGCCGTCGCTGTGGATCTGCCAGGCCAGCTGCACGCTGCCGCTTAGATCCGCGTCGTCGAACGCGATGGACGCCAGCGACCACTGATCGTCCTCGTGGTGCTCATCGCCGATGGCGTACTCGGTGGCGTGGTTGGACCAGACCACCTCGCCGTCGGCCAACACATTGGACTGGTCGTAGTAGCCGTCCTCCACGTTCAACCAGCGACGGAACTGCAGCAACAGCTCGTTGTAGGGCGCCACGGCGATGCTGTCGGACTGCAGCTGGTTCCACTTGTCGTTCTGGTACTCGCCGTTGTAGTTGCCGCCCCCCAGGTCGTTGCCCCACAGGTACTCCCCGCTGTAGACGTGGTCGGGGTCTCCACCCAGGCCCGCGGGCGCACCATGCATCCAGTCGTCGGCCCCCTCCTGATCCTCACCATCCAGCAGCGCGTGGCTGAAGCCGCCCTCGCCGCTCTCGAAATCCTCGAAGTAGAGCTCGTTGAGCTCGCCCACGGCGAAGCTGAAGGGATTGATGACGCCACCCACCGGCACCGAGGCCACGTCTCCCTCCTCGGTGGTGCCCTCGATGTAGTAGTGCACCACCGTGCCGTCCGGCTGCTCGGGCAACCAGGCGCTCATGCCCTTGGCGTCCAGCTCCAGCTGCACCGAGGACCAGGACTCGCCGAAGTCGGTGCTGTACCAGGCCACGCCCTCGCTCATGTCCAGATCGAAGCATTCCCGCGTGACCTCGGAGAGCAACACCTCCACCAGGTAGCCGCCCGCGGCCTCCTCCTGGTTCTCGAGAGGCGCGTGAGACAGGTCCAGCAGCGAGTCGGATCCGCTGGGACCCAGGCCGTGCAGGGTGAAGGCCTCCAAGAGCTCGCAGTAGTGGGGGGTGCCGTTGGACAGATCGCCGTCGTCGTCATCCGCGGCTACGAACTCGTCGAAGGACTCGGGGATGGAGAAGCCGGCCGGCACGGCGTCGGCGTAGAGCTGGCTGGTGGCGGTCCAGCCCTCTTCCTCGCCGTACACCTCCTGCATCAGCTGCAGCAGATCCCAGATGGCGCCGCCCAGGATCATGCCGTCGTAGTGGACCTCTCCGACCCAGTCGTCCGGGTAGACGTGGTCGAAGTCGTCCACGTCGCGGATGCCCACCGAGTAGCCCTTGTAGAAGTAGGGCGCGATCACCGAGTCGCCGGTCTGCAGGAAGGACATCGTATCGGCGATGGCCTCGCTCGTGGAAGAGTCGAAGTAGCCCGACTGAAGGCTGTAGTAGTGGAATCCGTGGCCCCACTCGTGGTAGTTCACGTCCGCGATGCGGGCGATGGCGTTGCAGCTGCCGCTGGCGGCGGCGAAGTTCAGGCTGCCGTCGTAGTAGGCGTTGCACTGGAACGAGGTGTCGTCCACGTAGGACTTGATGTTCTGGTTGATGATGGACACCTCGGGCGCGAACTGGATGGCCCAGTCCCGCACGTGGTGCACGAAGATGTAGGAGTCGATCTCGGACTGGCTGGCCGACGCCGTATCCCAGGTGCCCTCCTCGCCGCTGAAGGAGAGAGCCCCGTCGTCGCCGTCCAGGTTGTAGATCCGCACGTGGTCGCCGGCCAGGGTGGAGCTGAATTCCTCGCCCTGGAGCTCGAAGAGGC
>CAYVQL010000189.1:0-21243 GCA_964454135.1 uncultured Enterobacterales bacterium
CCACCACGAACAGGTACTCCCCCGACAGCTCCTCCCCCCCACACACGAAGCTGTCCAGCGCGAAGTGGTAGCTGCCTGCCTCCAGCTCCACCTCCAGGATCTGGTGATCCCTCGCCAGGCAACCATCTCCACTCGCCACGTCCCCCAGCAGGTGCAGATCGATGTCCACATCCCCACGATCGAAGACCATCGCCCGCAGCTGCGTGCGTTCATGCAAATCCAGCCGGTAGATGTACTCGGGGCCGCTCTCGTCCTGCCCCTCGTCGCAGCTGGAGTAGCCGTCGATCAGGGAGTGGGGCGAGTCGCTGCTGTCGCGCAGATCGGTGAAAGGCAGCCAGGGGATGACAAAGGGAGCCTCGGACGAGCCCTCTCCCTGCAGAGACTCGACCTCCTCGTCCAGCACCTCGCCCTGCAGCACGGCCCGCCGCAGCCGATCCAGGGCGTCCAGGATCAGCAGGTTGCGCGTGTTGTTGCCGTAGTCCAGGCCCTCTTCCGTCAGCTGGCAGGCCCGGTAGTAGCCCGACTGCGAATAGGCGTTCAGGTGCACGCCGTCAGAGAGGAGACCAAAGCCCGCCACGTCCTGCAGGGCCAGGTGCAGGTCGGCCACTGGCACCTGCCGGCCCTGGGCTAGGCCGCGGATCACGGCGTTGTAGGTCTCTACCCAGGACTCGCTGTCGCTGATGTCCAGGCGCGGCGGGATGGTCAGCAGCAGCGGGACCACGCCGCGGATCAGCAGCTCGTCCACCAGGTCCAGCATGTTCGAGCCGAAGCCCCAGATGGCGCTCTCGTAGGTGGTTCCCAGCTGCATGTCGTTGGTGCCGTACTGCACCGTGGCGAAGAGGGGATCCAGCGCGTCGTACTCGATCTGCAGCGGGCAGGGATCGCCGCTGATGGCCCAGGTGGCGCTCATGCCGCCCAGGGCCGCTCCGCTGTCCCGGTCGAAGGGCGTGGAGCCCGCGGCGTCGCCGGCCAGGAAGTGATCCAGCGTGACCTGCAGGTCCTGGCGCGCGCCCAGGTCCACGTAGTCGCCGGCGAAGCAGTACAGGGCGTTGCTGGACACGGTGATGGAGTCGCCCACCTTCATGAACACATCGCCCGCCAGACCGGGATCCGTGGCCGCCAGCTGCTGCAGGTTCTCCAGCACCCAGGCGCTGATGGGGGAGTGTGGCGCATCGTCGGGGTAGAGCGCGGGCTGGGCAGGTTCGGGCTCCTGTAGCCCCGTGTCCGCCGCGCTGTCCGCAGTGTCCTCGATTCCGTAGCTGCTGTCCTCACCCTGCAGTCCGTCCGGCAGCTTCCGGCTGCGCACATCGTCACAGCAGGCCAGCAGGGAAAGCTGCAGCAGGGCCAGCAGCTGCAGCGTGTCAGAGGCCTTCATTTCCGGCGACGCCGGGCCAGGCCCAACAGCGCCAACCCCGCCAACCAGCCGGCCGCGGCACCCACGGCGCCGCTGCTGCAGCCGCAACCCGACCCCAGGGGCACCAGGGAACCCGGAGGAAAGCCGCCGGTGTCGGACTGCGGGGTGAAGGGATCGCTGTCGCCGGCGGGGGGATCGCTGTCGTCGATCGGGGGATCGGTATCTTGCGGCACGTCGCTGTCTTCGGGCGGGGACCCGGTGTCGTCCGGAGCGACCGTGAGCGCGATGGAGCACCACCACTCATCGTACTCGTCGGTCAACTCCTTGGTGCAGGTGCCCTCTTCGTAGCCATCGGCGATGGCGTGCACCGTGTAGGTGCCCAGATCCAGGTTGCTGAAGGACCACTCCCCATCGGCGTTGGTGGTGGTGGTCTCACCCGAGTCGAGCCAGACGTCGGCGCCGGAGAGGCGTGCGCCGTGGTAGATGTCCTCTTCGGCCACCACGCCCCGCAGGGTGACATTGGGCATAGACAGGGCCAGGGGCAGCAGCAGGAGCGTGGCGAGGGACATGGTTGGGCTCGTTGGAGGGAGGATGAGAGGGAAGCATATCCGGCAGAGCGGGCTCAGCCCGAACGCAGCCAGGTGGCGATGTAGGTCAGGTGTTCGGGCAGGTCCCAGCCGGGATCCCGCATCTCCCAGCTGCCCGCCATGCCCGTGGCCCGCACAGCGAGATCCAGGTGGCACATGGCGATGCCCATGTCCACGCGCTGCAGGTCGACCAGGCCCATCACGCGCATGCTGCGCTGGTACTTGGGGGAGCGTCGCAGGAAAAGGTGCAAACCCTGCTCGCACAGCACGAGCCGCCAGGGCTGCCTGTTGGAGGCGGAGGGGGCGAGCCGCAGCAGCTCCAGGGCCTGCGCCAGGTCGCCGGCCCGCTCCTCCGTCAAGGGATGGCCCAGCTCGGCCTCGAAGAACAGCGCCTCCCACGGGCGGCGCTTGGCCGAGCCCGCCTGCCAGCGGATCAGCCGGTCCAGGGCGCCGCGCCGGCGTGTGGCCAGGCCCACGGAGAAGACCGCTGGCAGGATCTCGTCCTGCTCCAGGTCGATGCGGCCGGCGAAGCTGCTCTTGCTGAAGCTGCCCCCCAGCCAGCAGCTGGCCAGGCCCAGGTCGGTGGCGAAGAGCACCGCTTGCTCGGTGACGTAGCCGTAGTCCTCCAGATCGCCAGCTCCCGCCCGCACGCCCCCCACCACGAAAGCCGGCGGGTCCTTGATGAAACCGTAGGTGCCCAGCCCCTTCAGCTCCTCGGCGCTGTCCTCGGACACGGCCACCAGGCGATACCTGGTGGCGTTGCCAAAGGGCCCCGGGGGCGGGGCCGCCAGCCAGTCGCTCAACCTCGCGCGCAGCTCCGCAGGGATGGGCTGCTTTCGGTACTTGCGCACCGAGCTGCGCCGGCGAATGAGGTCCTGGACCGAGGACTCGAGCTGCAAGGCGGCCTCCTTTTTCGGGTGGGGGTGTTCTTATCTATCCCGCCGACCGTTCCACGTGGAACAGCCCGCAGGCGCCGTCCTCCTGCCGCGGATAAGCTACCGACAACCCCAGGCCTGGAGTTTCCCGATGAACAGGCTCTCTTCGTTCCCCGCCCTCTCGCCCTGTCTCGCCCTGGCGCTCGTCGCCAGCTGCGCCAGCAAGGACCTGGCCCAGGCCACCCCCGCACCCGTGGAGAGCGAGCCCAGCGCCGCCTCCGTAGCGCCGCGTCCGCCGCCACCGCCATCCCGCCGGGCCCCCAGCGTGCGGCGCCCGAGAGGACCGCTTCCGGTGGAGAGCATCGTCGCCCGTGTCAGCCATCCCGCCGCCGGGATCGAGCTGGCCGTCTACGCCCACCTGCCGCCCGGCGAGGGGCCCCACAAGGCCGTCGTGCTGGTGCCTGGCGCCTCAGGTGACGCATCCTCCGTGCTGAACCAGCCGACGCATATCGAGGCCATGACCAGCAGGGGAATCGCTGTTTTCAAGTACGATCCTGCCGGTCGCGGCAACAGTGGAGGGGCCGACGATATGGGTGGCCTGGTGCATCAGGAGGGGCTGCGTGCGGTCATTGAGCATGTGGCGCAGCGAGAGGACATCGCCGACGACGGCGTGGGCGTGCTCTCCTACTCCTATGGGATCGTCATCTCCTCAGGGGCCCTGAGTGGTGGCGCCACCGGCGCGCGCTTCTTGATCGACTGGGAGGGGCCCTCCTCCAGGGACTACATCGCCAGGTGCCAGGATGGCCAGGGCCAGACGCAGCCCCCCTTTCCCGTGGGCTTCGAGTGCGACGACGACCAGTTCTGGAGCGAGCGCGAGGCCGTCGACGCCATCGGCGGACTGCAGATCCCCTACCTGCGCATCCAGCGCGCCATCGACCACGTGCACGGCGAGGACTCGGGGCATGCCATGGAGCTGCTGGGAGCCGCCCTGGAGGGAGGCGTGCCCTGGGTGCGCCTGAACGACCTGCAACCGGGGCTCGACCTGCCAGCACTGCAGCAGGCCGAGCTGCCCGATGTGGGCTTCGACGAGCTCTTCGCCTGGTTTGCGGATTGGACCGAGGACATGTTCGTGGTCGCCGAAGGCCAGGAACCCGCCCCTCGCCAGCACGTGCCCACCACCTCCGCGGCTCCGGTGCGCCCCAAGGGCCCGCCCGCGCGCCCGGCGCCGCTCAAGCGACCAGGCCAATAGGTCCGTATCCCGCGCCCCACGCAGAGCCAACGCGGGTTATTCGCGGCTATGGCGAAGGTGGCTACCATCCACCCAGGCATACGGATCGGCCCCTTGCGGCGGCTGCTGGGCAGGCTCTTCCTGCGCCTGGTGGATTGGAAGCTGCAAGCCGAGGTGCCCGCCGACACTCCCAAGGGCATCCTGATTGGCGCTCCCCACACCAGCAACTGGGACGGGGTCTTCCTACTCGCCCTCTGCTGGGCGCTGGGCGTGCGCATGTCCTACCTGGTCAGCCACACAGCCTTTCGCTGGCCCTTCAAGGCCTTGTTGCGCCACGCAGGCGGCATCCCCATCGATCGCACCCGACGCCACGGCGCGGTGGCCCAGATAGCCCGACAGCTGCGGGAAGCGGAGGCCATGTACCTGACCATCGCCCCGGCAGGCTCGCGCTACCGGTCCGACTACTGGAAATCAGGCTTCTATCGTATCGCACGAGAGGCCGATGTTCCGCTGGTCTGCGGCTTCCTGGACTACCGGCGCAAGCTGGCCGGCATCGGTCCGGTCTTTCGTCTCAGCGGCGATCTTCCGGCAGACATGGACAACATACGGCGCTTCTACGAGGGCGTGCAGGGCAAGTACCCAGAGAGGATGAGCCGACGCCGGCTGCGAGCCGAGGGGCCAGATCCTGCAAAATGAGGGTGCGCGACCTGAACGTCGCGGCCCAATTGCGTTAATAGAAGCGCTACCGCGCCGCAGCGCGGCCCGGAAGGTCAAGAACACCTCTCCGGGACCACCCTTCGCCGTCCCTCTGCCCTCGGAGCTTTCATGCCCCGCAAGTCGAAGCTGATTCCCTTTCGCAACGAACTCGGCATCATTCCCGATCGTGAGATTGCCGACAAGGTGGGTTTGACCTCGGAAGCCGTACGCAGGTATCGCACGCGCCACGGCATTCCCGCCCGCTGGCGCGGCGAAGGAGAAGCCTTGCCAGGCGAGGGCGAGATACTGTCCAAGGCTTCCCAGCCCAAGCCAAAGGCCAGCAAACCGGCGAGGCGCCAGGCCCGCACCGGGCGAGGCCGCAAATCCAAGCTGGATCCCTACTTGGACGAGCTTGGCATCCTGCCGGACAAAGCGCTGGCCGAAAAAGCCGGCGTCACACCGGAGAACGTGCGCGCCTATCGTATCCGGCGCGGCATCCCCGCCCGCTGGCGCGGCGAAGGAGAGCCACTGGTCGCCGAACAGCCGGCCGCCCTGGAGCCGGAGCCCGCAGCGCAGGCTCCTGCCGAAAGTCAGCCCGCCGCAGCGCCTCCTGCGCCGCCCGAGCCCGCACCCGCCGAGTCGCCAGCGCCAACGCCCTCCGAACCTGCCCGCGCGCCCAGCGTCCTGCTGCGGGGCTACTCCGTGACGCTGTCCGGTCCTGATGGCGAACAGGAGTTCGTCGCCGTGGCCGCCGACATCGCGCAAGCCGCCATCGCCGCCGTCGCCGCCGTACAGAAGCGCGGCCTGTCCGGCGAGGTGGTGGGGCTGCGCTTCCTCGCGCGAGCCATCAGCTAGTAGCCCGGGTCAGCGCTCAAAGGGGCGCGTCTCGCGGATCAGAAGGCCACCCCCGCCCCCAGGTAGAACGCGTTGCGCGCGTCGCGAACCTCGAGCATGGCTTCGATCTCCTCGGCCGTGGAATCCCTGGGCACCACGACATCGCGGGCGAGCCGGTCGAAACCAAGGTTCACCGTGAGGTGTTCGATCACCTCGTAGGCCAACTCCACGTCGATGTCCGACGCGAAGACGCCTGAGTAGCCCTCAACGCCCAGGGCGTAGGCCGCCACCAGGTTCAGCCCGAAGCCCAGCTCCGCGCCACCCCGCAGCCCGCCGTACACGCTGGTGAAGCCCCAGGGGTAGAACCAGAGCGCCCGCTCCTCGCCCTCGGGAGTCCACTGGGCAGGTACGGGCACTGACGTGGACACCAAGCCGGCCTGCAATCCAAGCCACAGGCGATGCCCCCCCACGTCGTGGAAGTAGCGCCCCTGGGCGGTCAGCGTGAGGAAGTAGTCGATCCAGCCCAGGTCGGTCCCCTCGTTCGCCTCGGCGAAGCTGTCCGTGTCCGCCCCGAACCAGATCGTGCGGTAGCGCAGGTCCGCGCCCACGAAGGGGAACACGGGCAACCAACCGTCAGCGCGTAGGTCCACCGCAGGGATGGGCATGCTGGACAGCTCGCCTTCCTTCATCAGGGCTCGCTCATCCCCCACCAGGACAAGGGAGTGACCGAGTGGCACCGGGTCGCCCTCGTCGTCGATGCCGTGGGTGGTGCCGGGCACCTCGTATTCGTAAGCGTAGGAGGCCACGCCCATGGCGACCCGGGCGCGCAACCAACGAACCCCGGGACGGCGGCTGAACACACGTGCCAGCAAGCTCTCGCCATCGTCGGCCTTGGCCGGCTGCGGTGCGGCCGCCACGGGCTGCGTGGGCTGCGTGGGCTGCGTGGGCTGCGTGGGCTGCGTGGGCTGCGCAGGTGCCGCCGTGGCGACGGGTGCGGCCACAGCGCCCTGGGAAACGGCTACCTTGACGAAGGTCGAGATGGCGCCGTCCTGCCCCAGCACACCCACGCGCAGGCTGCCCTGCTGATCAGCGGGAACGGAGAGCGTGACCTGGTAGCGACCGCCGGCCAGCTCCTGCACGGCGCCCAGCTTGCCTGCGCTGGCCATGAACTCCAGCCGCTGGCCGCTGACGCCGCGCCCTCGATCGTCGCTGGCCTGGACCGTCAGCAGCACCGAGCCCCCTGGCGCCACCTCGGCAGGCTGGGCGCTGGCGCTCAACGATGCCAGACCGCTGGACACCGCCTGCGCGGGGGGCTGGGGCGCGACAACGGCCTGCGCAGGAGCCGGCTGGCCGCGGCCAAGACGCAGCGGCTGGACGATGGAGGCCCAGGTCTCACGCAGCTGCAACTGGCGCTTCGAGCCGCTGCGGGCCGCCGGTAAGCCGCTGACAGCGCCGGCCGGCGCCTGCAGGATGCTCGCCACGGCCGCATGGCTGCCCGATGCCACGCGCACGACTGCCAGACCCGCCTCCCGGCCCGCGGTGTAGTGTACCTGGGCCAGGCCAGCGGCATCGGTGGTTGCGGACGTGGGCAGAAAGCCGGTGCCGGAGATGAGCTCAAGCAGCACGGGAACACCGGCCACCGGGTAGCCGAACTCGTCCAGGGCCAGGATGGTCAGCTGGGAAACGCTGAGCCCATCGTTGGGCAGCTGGTCCAGGGTGGGCAGCACCAACAGCTGGCGCAAGGGGTTGCCTGTGGGAGCGCACAGCGCGCTGGTCGTCAGCAGGACCGAGCCGGAAGAAGCTGTGGTGAAGACCGCACGGTAGCTGCCGTCCTTCAGGTCTTCCACCGGACGCCCCTGCGTGGCGCCTGTGGCCTTGAACGCCACCTGGCGGCCGGGCAGCCCCTGCCCCAGTGCATCGCTCACCCGCACCTCAGCCAGCAGCGGGATGGATCCCTCGTCGAGGCTGGCGGGCACGGTCAGCAGGCTGACGTTGCCAGGCAGCATGGGTACCATCGGCAGGCTGAGCTCGTCGCGCTGCTCGGTCGACGCGCCCGACGCCGTGGCCGTCAGCGTCACCAACATGGGCTGCTGCGTGGAGGGAGGGGTGAACTCGGCGACGTAGACACCTTCTCCTTCGTGCTCCGCGTTGCCGATGTGGCCGGCCGAGGCACTCAGGACCAGCTCGGCAGCGAGCTCCGGCGCGCCATCGGGTGCCGCAACGGCTACGCGCAGGGGGATGGAGAGGCGTTCATCGCCGGGGATGCCAACGTAGGTCGGCAGGAACTTGACGCGCTTGGAATCCGGTACGCCCAGCTCGAGCACCTCGCTGGATCCTGCCGCGGTCAGCGTGGCCTGCTGCACGCCAGGAGGAACCAGGATGGGGACGGCGGCATTGCCGTCCGTACCCACCTGCACAGGACCGAAGGGGCGGCCAGCCACCTCGAGCATCACGTTGCTGTTGGGGGCCGCGGTCACCGGGTAGGCCACGCGCCCGGTCAGCGGGATGGAGACCGCGCCGTAGAGCCCGGTCGGATCCTGCCGATCGGCCACCGTCACGATGGCCACGTGCGGATAGTTGACGCGCGAGGGCGTGTACAGGGCGGTGTAGCGCCCCCCGCCCAGGTTGGTGAGGTTCTCGACCTTGCCCGCGCTGGCCTCGAGCACCAGGTCCACAGCCGCCAGATCCGCCCCCGCGGGTTCCAGCTGGATGGTCAGGTTGGCGGTGGCATCCGGCCCCAGGGTCAGGGCCTGCGGCACCACGCTCACAGTGAGCTGTTGGGGAAGGGGTGGGACGATCTGCAGTGCGTAGCTGCGCTCCACCGCAGCGTTGTCCTGGCACTTGCCCTTGAGCTGCAGCTGCACCTCGGTGGCGACCGAGACCTCAGGCGGCACGTAGCTGAACAGGTAGAGACCGCCACCCTCCTCGCGAAAGCGCAGCGCCCGCCCTTCGGAAGCGGAGATCCGCGCCTTCAAGCCCTCCATGGGCGCGCCGTTGGCCTGCAGCGCGATCACCGCCAGCTCCACGCGGGTGTCGCCGTCCCCTACCACCTCGCCCACGGGAACCAGCTCCACCAGTCCCGGGGCGGCAAAGACCGAGGCCTGCGCCTGCCCGCAGAAGGTCAAGGTGCTCGCGAGCGCGCCGACGGCGATGGCCAGGGTCGCTACGGAGCAGCGCAGCGCCGTCCGAAGCCATTTCTTCGTTCTCATGAGTCGTTCCTCGCAACAGGGCGCGATAGCGCACCCATCCTGTATCCTCCCGCTGCGCAAGGCTCTTGCCGTTCGAGTCAAGAGCGCGCCAGACTTGGCGCTTCATCCCAGGAGTCCGCGATGGCCAACACCCCGATCACGACCGAACGCCGCGACCACGTCTTCCTCGTCGGCCTGAACCGCCCCCACAAGCGCAACGCCTTCGATCTGGCCATGCTGACCGCCCTCGCCCAGGCCTACAGCGCCTACGAAGCGGATGATCAGCTCTGGTGCCTGCTGCTGCACGCCTATGGGGAGCACTTCACCGCCGGCCTGGACCTGGCCGAGGTGGGGCCGGCCGTGCTGGCGGGACAGCCCTTGTTCCCGCCCGGAGCCGTGGATCCCCTGGGGGTGTTCGAGCCGTTCCGCAGCAAGCCCGTGGTCTGCGCCGTGCAGGGCTGGTGCATCACGATGGGCGTGGAGCTGCTGCTGGCATCCGACATCCGGCTGGCGGCCGAGGGCACGCGCATGGCCCAGATGGAGGTCCAGCGCGGCATCATGCCCTTTGGCGGGGGCACCATGCGCTGGCCGCGCATGGCGGGTTGGGGCGATGCCATGCGCTGGCTGCTCACGGGTGAGGTCTTTGACGCCGCTCAGGCCCTCAAGATGGGCCTGGTGCAGGAGGTGGTCCCCGCCGACCTGCTGCTGGAGCGCGCTCTGGAGCTGGCGTGCAAGGTCGCCGCCCAGGCCCCCTTGGCCGTGCAGGCCACGCTGCGCTCCGCGCGTCTGGCGCAAGAGCAGGGAGACGACGCGGCCCGTGCCGCGTTGCTGGACCAGGCGCGGGCCCTGATGCGCAGCGAAGACGCCCAGGAAGGCATGCGCTCGTTCCTGGAGCGGCGGGCGGCGCGCTTTTCGGGCGCCTAGGTCAACTCTCTCTGCGCCCCACCGAGAAGGCCTTGGCGATGCGCTCACCCACCGCGTAGTAGCTGCGGTCGCCCGAGGCGTAGATCAGCGGCGCAACTCTGGAGATGTCAGGGCGCCCCTGCTCATCCAGCGTGTCTTCGTCGACTTTGGCCTCCACGATCTCTCCGACGAACTGGGTGTGCATGCCCAGCTCGAAGCTCTTCAGCAGCCGGCACTCCAGCCAGAAGGGAAACTCGGCCACGCAGGGTGCGTCCACCAGCTGGCTGGGCTGGGGCGTCAGGCCCAGGGCGGCGAACTTATCCCCCTCTCTGCCCGAGACCAGGCCGGCGTAGTCGGCCTCGGCCACGTGGGCGCGACCCGGGATGTTCACCGTGAAGCAGCCCGTGCGCTGGATGTTCCCGTGGGTGAGCGTGGCGGGCCGCAGCGAGACGGCGATGGCAGGTGGGCGGCTGCAGCAGATGCCGGACCAGGAGGCGGTCATGATATTCGGCGTGCCATCCTCGTTATAGCTGCCGATGACGAACACCGGGTGGGGGAAGACCATGGTCTTGGGGCCGAGGGATCGCTTCAAGGTCGCTCCTACGCTTTTTGCATCGCACGCGGCGGCAACAGCCGCCCACAGTGGCTCTTGCCCTGTTTCTTCGCACGTTATAGCGCCCTGAGGCCAGCAGCGCCCCTTTCCGGGGGCCTGCCGCCCGTTTCGGGAGCCCCCAAGCCATGGACAGACGCATCGACGAGTTCGCAGCACGATTTGGGCTGTCCCAGGAGGCGGTGCAGGAGCTGCGTCGCATCCTGGAGGCGGACTCCGGCCAGATCGGAGAGCCGTCCGAGGGCCGCACCTTCCACCTGGATGACGAGCCCGCGCCCGATTCGTCCCAGGAGCCCTTGCGGCCCGAGGTTCCGATCCTGGCCCAGCGCTACGAGGATCTGGGCCTGATCGGCACCGGGGGAATGGGGGAGGTGCGTCGGGTGAGGGACAGAGACCTGCAGCGCAGGTTGGCCATGAAGATCATGCGCAAGAGGCACGCGGGCAGCCCGGGCCCGCTGCAGCGTTTCGTCGAGGAGGCGCGTACCACGGCGCAGCTGCAACACCCGGGCATCGTCCCCCTCCACGAGCTGGGCCGGCTGGAGGATGGGAGGTTCTACTTCACGATGCAGGAGGTGCGCGGCCGCACCTTGCAGGAGGTGATCGCCGAGGTGCACGAGGCCTCGTCGGACGGCGAGTGGGGGACCGGCACAGGGGGCTGGACCTTCCGGCGCCTGGCGGACGCCTGGCACAGGGTCTGCGAAGCGGTGGCCTTCGCCCACAGTGTCGACGTGCTGCACTGCGATCTGAAGCCGGCCAACATCATGGTGGGCGAGTTCGGCCAGGTGCTGGTGCTGGACTGGGGGCTGGCGAGGCTGCGCGGTCTTTCGCCGGGTGCGGCCGAGCGTGGCGCCGTCCAGGGCACACCGGCCTATATGTCCCCCGAGCAGGCCCGCGGCGCTGCCCTGGACGCGCGCAGTGATGTCTACGCCTTGGGGGCGGTGCTGTACCAGATCCTGTACGGCCTGCCTCCCTACGTGAAGAGCGAAGCGCGATCCATCCTGGAGCAGGTCCTGGCCGGTCCTCCCCAGACGTGCCGGGCGGCTTCCGCACCGCAAGCACCCGAGGAGCTGACCAACCTCTGCGAGCGGGCCATGGCGCGAGATCCCGACCAACGCTACGCCGACGCCGGCCAGTTGGCCCGGGAGGCGGCCGCCTGGCTGGATGGCGAGCGCAAGCGAGAGCGCGCTGTCTCGGTTGCGCGGCGCGCCGACGAGCTTGCGCCGCAGGTGGCCAGCTTGCGACGGCGCGCCGCTCGCGAGAGACGGCAGGGCAAGGCGCTCCTCGAGCCGTTGCCACCCGCTGCGTCCGAGGCCGAGAAGGCCCCCGGATGGGCCGCGCTGGACCAGGCGGAGGCCCTGGAGCGGCAGGCGCAGCTGAAGGAACTGGAGCAGGAGACTACGCTGCAAGCCGCCCTGACCCATGCTCCCGACCTGGGTCGGGCCCACGCCGCTCTGGCCGCGCGCTACCAGGCCCATCACGCCCAGGCCGAGTCCGTGCACGACGATCGCACGGCCCTGCGCAACCAGATCCTGCTGCGGCGTCACGCCGCGGCCCTGCCCGCGACGGATCCCCGTCGTCGCGGGCACCAGGCCTACCTGGCGGGCCATGGGGCGCTCAGCATCGCCACGGAACCCCAGGGCGCCCAGGTCACGATCAGGCGCTATCAAAGCAGAAACAGGCGCCTGGTCCTGGGCACTGGCAGCGAGCTGGGATGCACGCCCCTGGAGGCGGTGAGCCTGTCCATGGGCAGCTACCTGCTGGAGATCCGCGCTCCGGGCTGCCACGAAGTGCGCTACCCGGTGAGCATCGGCCGGCAGGAACACTGGGACGGCATCCCCCCGGGCGAATCCCAGGCGAGGCCGGTCGTCCTCCCGCCACAGGGACAACTGCAGGCCGACGAGTGCTACGTCCCGGCGGGATGGTTCCGCTCGGGCGGCGATCCGCAGGCCCACAGCGGTCTGCCCGCCCACAGGCTCTGGTGCGAGGGCTTCGTGGCGCGGCGCTTCCCTGTCACAAACGGGGAGTATCTCGCTTTTCTGAACGACCTGTCGCAAAAGGGGCGGGAGGAAGAGGCCTGGCGCTACGTGGTGCGGGAACGCAGCGGCAGCGCCGATCAACAGGGTGCGCCCATCTTCGGACGCGACCAGCGAGGCCGCTTCGTGCTGCGGCCCGACGCCGAGGGCGACCTCTGGTGCGAGGACTGGCCCGTGATGATGGTGGACCTGCCCTCTGCGCTGGCCTTTGCGCGCTGGCTGACCGCTGCCACGGGCCAGCCCTGGCGGCTACCGGCCGAGCTGGAGTGGGAGAAGGCGGCCCGGGGCGTGGACGGACGGCATTTCCCCTGGGGGAACTGGTTCGATCCCTCCTGGTGCTGCATGTGCCACAGCGATCGAGGGGCCTTTCTGTCCGTGACGGACAGCTTCCCCGTGGACGAGAGTCCCTACGGCCTGCGCGGCATGGCGGGCAACGTGGCGGACTGGTGTGCGGATCGCCACGAAGTGGGACCCAGGCTGGACGGCGCGCGGGTGCTCCCTGGCTCGCAGCCAGAAGGGAAGGAGCTGGAACGCAGCGGATGGGTAGCCCGGGGCGGCGCGTGGACCATGCAGGGCGCCCAGCTGCGCTGCGCCTGGCGCCACTCGTTCACGCCCAACAGCCGCGACTTCAACCTCGGCTTCCGACCTGTGCGCTCGCTGCCCTGACCTGCCCCCGGGTGTGCCCTTCAGTCCCGCAGACCCCGCAGACGCAGCACCGTGAACGCCAACGAGGCCGCCGCCACCAGCCCCAGGGCGGCGAAGTGCCCCAACCAGTGCAGCAGGCCGCCGGCCCCGGCCTGCCCCTGGAAGAAGAGGAACACCCCGTATCCGGGGTTGAAGTACCACACCCAGTGGTAGAGCTCGGAGAGATCCTGCTCACCCAGGCTCGCCGCCACCGCCTGCGCCGACGTGGCCACCGCCGCCGTGAAGACCGCCCCGGCAAAGGCCAGGGAGATGGCGACCAGGGCCGCGGTCCAGGTGCGCTGGAAGAGCGTCGAGGTGGCCACGCCCAGGCAGGCCAGGGTGCAACCCAGCAAGGCATGCGTCAGGTAGAGGCCCGCCAGGGTGGGCAGGTCTATGGCGCCTGCCAGCAGAGCCAGGGCTGCCACGGGGGCCGACACGCAGAGCAGCAGCAACAGGTAGAGGCAGGCCGCCACCAGCTTGCCTGTGGCGATCTGCCGCCGGGGGACAGGGGAAGCCAGCAAGCTCAGCCAGGTGATCCGCTCCCGCTCGCCCGCGATGGTGGAGGCGCCCACCAAGGGACCCGCCACCACCAGCACCATGGTCTGCAGCACGGCCACCAGGCCCACCAGGAAGCCCCCGAACAAGCGCATGTCCTGGGCCATGGGAGACAGGGTCTGGGGCAGGACGAAGATCATCACGGCGGCGGCCAAGACCGCCGTGTACACCATGGGCACCAGCCAGCCGCGCCGCTCCCGCAGCATGGAGCGCAGCTCCTTGAGCAGGATCGGATTCACGGCTCCTCCCCATCGACGGCAGCGCGGTAGCGCTCCTGCAGGCTGGCCACACGGGGCCGGACCTCCACCACGAAAAAGCCCGCGCTCACCAGCGCAGCCACGGCCTCCGCGGCGTCGGGGATGTCCTCTGCGAGGCGCAGCTCCACGGCATCCTCCGCCAGGATCGCCTGCGCCACCGTAGGCTGGGCCTGCAGCAGCTGCAGCGCTGCCTGCGGGTCCTGCCTGGTGCGCAGCGTGAAGCACAGGCCCGCGGCCTCGGTCGCCTGCGTAGCCACCGCTCCCTTGGAGAGGATGACCACCTCGTCGGCAACCTGCTCCAGCTCGGCCAGCACGTGGCTGCTCAGCAGCACAGCCACGCCCCCGGTGGCCAGCTCGCGCACCTCGGCCAACAGGCCGGCGCGGCTGTCCGGGTCCAGCCCGTCGCTGGGCTCGTCCAGCACCAGGGCCTGCGGGTCGTGCAGCAGGGCGGCCTGCAGGGCCAGCCGCTGGCGCAGCCCCTTGCTCAGGTCGCCGCAACGCGCGTCTCGCCGCTGCGGCAGGCCCGCCGCCTCCAAGGCCTGATCCACCCGCCGCGCCAGCTCGGCCCCCCGGTGACCGGCGATGCGGGCGAAGAGATCGAGGTGCTCCCAGGCCAGCAGGTCGGGGTAGGGATTGGCGCGCTCAGGCAGAAAGCCCAGCGCGGCCCGGGCTCGGGCGGGTTGCCGCAGGGTGTCGCAGCCCGCCACGTTGATATGCCCGCTGGTCTGGCGCAACACCGTGGCGATGGCGCGGATCAAGGTGGTCTTGCCCGCGCCGTTGGGCCCCACCAGGCCCAGCACGGCCCCCTTGGGCACATCCAGGCTCACCTGCTCCAGCGCCCGCGTGGCGCCGTAGGAATGGCTGACGGCACGGACCTGGATCACGGCAGCGGCTCCTGGGGCTCCAGCGGCGCGGGCCGCAGCAGGGGCCCGTTGACGATAACGATGTCGGTGATTCGCACCGGCACCGGCGGCTCGACGTCCAGCTGGCTCTCTGGCGTGTCCTCGTACTCCACGGCGGCGACGTAGGCTCCAGGCAGCGAGCTGGCCGCCTCCAGCTGCGACAGGAGCGTGTCGATCCAGTCGTAGGTCACGTCGCCCGCCTCGTTCCAACGGCGCTCGTCGTCGAGATTCAGCAGCAGGCTCTGTCCTGCGGGCAGCTGCTCGAAACGTCGGAATCCCCCATCCAGCGCCACCACACCACGGCGTAGGGCGCTTGGGCTCTGGTTCAGCAGCCGTACCCCGTCTCCCTCTGGGATCACCCGTGGACCCTGGCCCTGCTGGGGTGCCACCCACCCCACGGAGGCCATGCCGTAGCTGGAGGCCGCCAGCCCCGAGAGGCGGGCCTTTCCCTCGACCGAGTCCTCGTCGATGCGCAGCGGCCCCGGCGTGTTGCCGAAGGGGCTGCCGTAGCGCCGCGCCGGCCAGAAACCGGCCAGATCGGCCTGCTGCCAGGGCAGGGAGAGCGCAAAGGTCTTGCCGTAGGGCGCGTCCGCCGACACCTGTTGGCTGCGCAGTCCGTAGCCTGCCGGGGAGAGCACCGTGGTGCGGACGATCCTGAGCTGTTGCTCGGAGTGCCAGAGCAGGTGCACGATGAAGGCGCCTGCCACGGCCATGGACGAGACCGCCGGAAACCAGCCCCAGGCCAAGAGCATGCGCCGCGGCCGGATGCCAACCCAGTAGCCAACCGGCCCGATCAGGGCGACGTAGAAGCAGAGCAGCAGGACCAGGGCCAGCGCCCCCAGCCGCGAGCCCTCGCGCTCCTGCAGCAGGTGCTGGCCCGGATAGAAGTAGTCGAGCCAACCCATGTCCGCAGGCGTGCGCTCCGAGAGCACCAATGCCGCGGCGCCGGCTGTGGCGTCGAAGTCCGACGCCCAGGCCAGGGAGCCGCGCCCCCAGCGCGTGACCAGGCCCGGGGCCAGTCCCCGCAGGGCCAGGGGCTGTTCTCCCACCAGCAGCACGCTGGCGCCACAGGCCGCGCAGCGCAGCAGCGCCTCGCCCTGATAGCGGGCGTCCGCCACTACATAGGGCACCGCGGCCAGCGTACGACATTCGGGCACCTCCCGCGGATCGCCCAGCTGCAGTCCGGACTGCACCTGCTGGGCCCGCGTGGGAGAGGGGCTGGCCTGCAGTACGCCGGCGACGAAGCGCTCCAGCTGGCTCGAGCTACCCAGGAACTGCTGTCCGGAATGGGTGCCGTCTCCCTGCCAAGCCAGGGATTCCAGCTTTGTGCTCCAGCGATCCCCCGCCTCGCCAGTCACGGTCAGCACCTGCTCCTTGCCGCCCATCAGGCCCCAGATGTCGTAGGAGACGTGGATGCGCATTCGGGCCTCGCCTTGCTCGGGCATGGCGAAGCGCACGCTGTGCGACAAGGCGCCCCCCTCTTCCTGCGGCGCGGCCACGGCGAGCCCCGGCGCCACGGCCCCCTCGGGTACCACCAGCTCGTAGACCGTGGCGGCCGAGCCCATCGCACCCGGCCAGGTGGGAGGTGTGCCCAAGGCGACAGAGGCAAGCAGCAGCGGAGCGACGCTCATGGCGCGCGTCTGCGGGCGATTCGTTGTGTGGCTCTTGGCTTCACGCCGACAAGGTTAACCAGAAACAGGTGCGCCGACGCTGTCTCCGGGGATGCGCTCATTGGCTCGGCTGCCGAGCCCAGCGATGAAGGGTCGGGCCATGGCCGCCGCTGCGCCTTGCAGCCGGCTCGGACCACACGGACCGCTTCGTCATGCTGGCGGACGACCTGCGGCTGGCGGACTGCGGGGGCGGCTGGGAATGACGCTCGGCCAGGACCGCCTCAACCCCTGTCCCGCCCCAGCCGCCGCAGGGCCTCTTCGATGGCCCGCTTGCGGGTGAGGCTGGGATCGCGCCGCCGCTCGTAGTCGATCAGGCGGTTGGCCCGCTCGGCGTCCAGGTTGACGCCGGCTCGCTTCAAGAGCTGGTTGTAGAGCTGATACTCGCCGGGCTCGGGCGGAGGCAGGGCTGCGGGGGCCTGCGGGCGCCGCTTGGCGCGCCAGACCGCCAGGCCGATGCCAGCGGCCAGGGCGAGCGCTACCAGGATCGCCAGGACTTCCACGATGCTCTCCTTCGAGGATCTGGGAACGGCGGGAGGCGCGCCGCAGGCGTTACGTCTGCTGCGCCGTTCCCCCTATTCCGCGGCGGGCCCGGCCATCAAAGCCAACCGACGGAGCCCGCGCGCAACGAGAAGCCAGCCGAACCGACCGCTGTCGCGACAGAAGGGACGCGAACCGACCACTCGAACCCGCCCCGCTATCAAAGAACGCCCATTATCAGCTAGCTGCACAGCTCTCGGCATGCCGCTCGGCGCCAAGTGGTCGGTTCATCGCCACTCTGTCGCGCTTCCGGTCGGTTCGATGCGTTTCTTGTCGCAGCTCAACCAAATCTGCTGCCAGCGAGCCATGCTACGCCGCCGCAGCCTGGATTCGGCCGCCAGCAGCTCGTCGGGATCGGCCGGCCGTTTCGTGGTCCTCGGACGCGCCGAAGGACACAGCGCTCCAGCGGCTCCTCGGGCCACGGAGCCGGGTACAGGGGCCGTACGCGATCGAAATCCTCGTCGGTGAACACGCGATCGTAGCTGACCGATGCGAGCGCGGGATCGGGGTGGAGCACGCCGCGCCGCCCACGGCCAGGGCCGGCAACAGAAGCGCGGCGACATGCCCCAGGGCCCTCATTCCTCCTCCTCAAGCGCGGTCATGGAGCCTCCGGATCTCCCGCCCGGGCCGCAGCTGGGAGGGATCCGCATAGGAGCCGGCCAAGTCCAGGTCCAGGTAGGTCTTGCGCTCGTCCGGGATACCGAAGCTGGTGCTGACCACCACCTGCCGGTAGTCGTCCAGGTAGATGCCCCGGGGCACCACGTCGTGTCCGTAGACCATGAAGTGGGCGGGCTGCCCCGCCTCGCTGAATGCTTCCAGCAGGGCGTCGACCCGCTCCTCGCTGTCGATCCAGCGCGTCTCGGTGAACTCCCGCAGCAGCTCGTCGTCGCGCCCTGGCTCCGCCGCGGCGATGGTCCGCAGGGCCTCTCCCTCCAGGTAGCGCGGAAGAGCGGGCGCCGCGTGGCTGAGCACGGCGCCGCATGGCGTCAGTGCCATCAGCGGGAAGCCGGAGAACAGCTGCCGCACCTCCTCGGCCCTGGACATGCCCAGCCGCCGCTCGAGCGCGGAGACGTCGTCCACACTGGGATCCTCGGCGCTGTGGTGGAACTTGCGCGGGCGTGCGCCGCCAAGGTGCCCCAGTTCGTGGTTGCCCAGCAGGCAGTGGACGCGCTCCGGCTCCCTTGCCTGCAGGCGCTCGAAGGCCCGCAGCAGCGCGGGGGACTCGTCGGGTCGCAGGTCCCCCTGGTGGGCGCGTTCCGGGCCCGGACCGTGCACGAGGTCGCCCGCCAGCAGCAGAAACAGATCCTCCTCGGCGGCGCGGCGTCGGAGGAAGATCTCCTTCATCTTCAGAAAATCAGCCAGCTGGCCGTGGAAATCCGTGGCGAAGAGCAGGCGGCCGCGCGGCGGGTAGAGCAGCAGGCGGCCCCGGCGATCCAGGGTCAGAAACACCCCGTCTCATCGCAAACGAACGTCGCATCGTCACCGTAGCCGAACCAGCCGGCTCCTGACACGTACACGTCGGCATCCGACGAACCGCCCGACACATTGTCGTCGCTGCCGCCCGAAGCGCCGAAGTCGCAGACATCGGCGTCCACGATGGTGGTGGGCCCGTGCTCGTAGTGCACGTAGACGCCTCCGCCCTCGGCGTGGGCCGTGATGCCGGTGCTGTTGGTGGTGGCGCCGGTGCAGGTGAAGGTGGCCGTCTCCAGGTAGAGGCCGGCGTAGTACTCGCCCGTATTGGCGGTGATCTCGGCCCCGCTCTCCATGGTCAGGCTGGTGTCCACGGCGTCACCGAAGAGCAGCACGCCGGCGCCGTACTGGGCCTCATTGCCGCTGACCTGCGTGCTCTCGTCCAGCACCAGGTCGCCGTCGGACAGCCAGATGCCGCCGCCGAAGCTGTCCTCGCTGGTCAGCTGCAGGTTGCCGGTGACCGTGCTGGCCGACAGCCAGGCGTCGCCCTCGGCGTAGATGCCGGCGCCGGCGCAGTAGGGATCGGTGGCCGTGCCGCCGTAGCAGGTGGAGGCCGAGGCGGGCACCTCGTTGTCGGTGATGGCGCAGGTGTCGCAGTACAGGGCGCCACCGTCGATGTAGATGCCGGCCCCGGACATCTCGGCCTCGTTGGCGGTGACGGTCACGGCCGACAGCGTCAGCTCGGCGTCGGCCGCGTAGATGCCCGCGCCATAGCTGGCCGTGCCCGTACCCATTTCAGCATCCGAGAGCTCCAGGTCGGCCAGGGCGCACAGGCTGCCGCCTATCTCGGCGTCGTTGCCCGACATGACCCAGCTCGAGGCCACGTGGGGGTTGGTGACCTCCCAGCTGACGCCGCCGCCGTAGCCGTCGGCGCTGTTGTTGTCGAAGATGCCGTCGGTCAGGCTGACGGTGCCTGATCCCAGACCTTCCAGGTAGATCGCGCCGCCGTCCTCGTCGGCGTCATTGTCCTCGAAGCTGCAGTCGACCACGCTCACGTCGCCCGAGCCGTGGGCCTCGATGAACAGGGCGCCGCCGTCGCCCTCGGCCTCGTTGTCCTCGAAGCTGCACAGCTCCACCGCCAGGCTGGCCGTGGTGGAGGCCTGCCAAGCGATGGCGCCCCCCCAGTCGGCGTCGTTGTTCTCGAAGGTGCTGCCGCTCACGTCCAGATCGGCCTCCAGCGCGGCGATGGCGCCGCCGAAGCTCTGGTAGCTGGTGGCGTTGGCGTTGACCTTGAAGATGGTGTCGCTGACGGTGACCGTGCCGCCATCGGCGTAGATGCCCGCGCCGTAGCCGAAGTTGGAGTCGAGGTCGAGGTAGTTGTAGCGGAACAGGCAGGTGGTGACCGACAGCTCGCCACCCTGGCTGTTGATGCCCGCGCCCTCAGGGGCCAGGCCCTCCTCGATGGTCAGGTCTTCGAGGGTCGCGCTGACCGAGGCGTCCTCCAGGGTGACCACCGAGCCGCCCGAGGCGCCGTTGATCACGGTGTCGGCGTAGCCGTAGCGCCCGCTGACGGTGACCTCGCTGCCGCTCTCGGCGGTCAGGAGCGCGTACCAGTTGGCGGGGCAGAGGTGCACGGTGCCGCTGCTGGGCAGCGTGACCGCGGTGGGCACGGTGGGGCTGCCGGCCCCGTAGCTGTCCGCCAGATCGGTCCAGGTGCCGTCCACGTCTTCGTGGCTGGCGGTCTCGTCCTCGTCGCCAGCGGTCCAGGAGGCGTCGTCGCAGTCGTTCTGCTGGCCGTCGCAGAGCTCGGGGGCGCCGGTGAAGACGTAGGGGTCGTAGTCGTCGCAGTCGGTGTCCACCTCGGACCAACCCTCGGGCGGCGTCAGATCGCAGAACTCCATGGCCGTGGCCGTAGAGCCCTCGCCGTCGCCGTCCACGTCCACGTGGTAGGTGATGGTGACGTTCTCGTCGGTGTCGCCGTCGCAGTCGTCGTCCACCTCGTTGCAGCGCTCGTCGGCGCCCGGGTAGGTGGTGGCCACGGCGTCGTCGCAGTCGGTGGCGTCCACCACGAAGCCGGAGGGGGAGTCGCAGAAGGAGGAGGTGTGGGTCAGGTCGCCGAAGCTGTCACCATCCGTGTCAGCGTACCAGGTGGTGAAAGTGGCCATGTCGGTGGAGGAGTCGTCGTCGTCGGCCAGGCCGTCGCAGTCCTCGTCGGCGTCGGCGTCGTCGCAGACCTCGGTGGCGTCGGGGGAGATGTCGTCCCGCGTGTCGTCGCAGTCCGTGCCCTCGTCCACGAAGCCCGAGGGGGGATCGCAGGAGGTGGTGGTGACCGCGGCGTCGCCGTAGCCGTCGGCGTCGGCGTCCTGGTAGAAGGTGGTCAGGCTGTCCTCGCTCACCGAGCGGTCCAACGAGTCGGCCTGGCCGTCGCAGTCCTCGTCCTGGTCGTCGGCGTCGCAGATCTCCTGGCCGCCAGGGTTGATGTGGTCGAAGACGTCGTCGCAGTCGGTGGCGTCTTCCACGTAGCCGGTGGGCTGCTCGCACTGGGAGATGGGGCTGGCCGCGTCGCCGTAGCCGTCGCCGTCGGCGTCTTCGTACCAGGTGCCGTAGCTGGAGCTGTCCACGCTGTCGTCGTAGTCGTCGGGCAGCTCGTCGCAGTCCTCGTCCAGGTCCTCGTCGTCGCAGTCCTCGGTGGCGCCGGGGTTGACCTCGGCCAGGCTGTCGTCGCAGTCGGTGTCGTCTTCGACGTAGCCGGAAGGCGCGTCGCAGTCGGCCACCGTGGAGGTGGCGTCGCCGTAGCCGTCACCGTCGGCGTCCTCGTAGAAGGCGTAGTGGGTGGAGGGATCGGCCGAGTCGTCGGCGCTGTCGGCCAGGCCGTCGCAGTCCTCGTCGGCGTCGTCTTCGTCGCAGATCTCTGTGCCGT
>CAYVQL010000190.1:0-21239 GCA_964454135.1 uncultured Enterobacterales bacterium
CGCCGCTCATCAAGCGGCGAAGATGGGGGGGAGAGGCGGTGTCCGCCTCGAATAGAGGGGGGAGAATCTGTCTTCCCCCCCAAAAAAGGAGCGCACGCCTTTTCTGTCTGCGCGCCCTGGCGGGTCCAAAGGGCAGCAGAGGTGATGATGCCGCCCAGTGACGCCGAGCTCCAGGAACTCTACGAGCGCTATGCTCCGGTGATTCACCGGCGCTGTCGCTCCATCCTGGGCAACGACGAGGACGCTGGCGACGCCCTGCAGGAGACCTTCTCACGGGTCATCCTGCACTGGGACCGCTTCCGTCAGGAGAGCTCGCCGCTGACCTGGATGTACCGCATCAGCACCAACTACTGCCTGAACCAGATCCGCAATCGCACCAGCCGTTCCGAGAAGCGCACGGTCCATCGCCGGGAGATTGCTGGCAGCGGCTTTGCGCGCGGCCAGGACGAGATCGTGGAGGAAGAGGAGATCATCCGGCGCCTGCTGGGTCTGGCCGACGAGCAGACGCGCGCCATCGTGATCTGCATCTTCTTCGACGACATGACCCGCGAGCAGACCGCCCGCATGGTGGGCATCAGCGTGCCCACCCTGCGCAAGCGTCTGGGCCTGTTCTTCAAGCGCGCCCGCAAGCAGCTGGGAGCCGACGGCGTTCCCGTGCTGACGGGCGCACTGCTGATCCTGCCGCCGGGTCTGCTGGTGCTGTTCATCGCAGGGAGCGGACCATGATGTCCCTCGAAGACAGAATCAACGACGGGGCGCGTCCCAGCCGGCTGGAGGTGGGGCGGCTCTTCACCGGCGAGCTGCAGGGCGCGGAAGCCGAGGCCATGCGGCAGCGCGTGCTGGCCGATCCGCGCGCCGAGCGCTGGCTGCGCGAGCTGCAAGAGGCCCGGGATCGCATCCCACCCTTCGACGCCGAGATCCTGCGCAAGGGTGCCTTCCGGCTGGCTGAGCGGGACCGGGCCGCGCAGCGGGCGCCGGCGGGCGCAGCCTCCGCCCCCTGGTGGCGCCGCTGGATACCGGTCCTGGCAGCCGTGGCTGCCGCCGCGGCCGTGCTGGTTGCGGTGCTGCCTCCCCAGGAAGAGATCGGTCCCACCCGGGCCAGCCACCGCAGCAAGGGCGAGGGAGACATCGATTTCTACCTGCTGCGCGACGGCCAGGTGCATCCGGGCAGCGAAGACCAACGGCACCTGCCTGGCGACCGCGTGCAGTTCACCTACCGCACCGCCGGTGAGCGCAGCCTGGTGCTGCTCTCGGTGGACGGCAGCGGCTCCCTGAGCGTCTTCTACCCGGCCAGCGGCGAGCAGCCCGAGCCCATCGTGCCCGGGGAACGCCGCGTTCTGGAGGGCAGCATCGTGCTGGACGACGCGCCGGACTACGACCTCTTCCTGGCCTTCTTCGGCTACGAGGACGTGACGCGGGTGGCCGACGAGGTGGAGGCCATCTACCGGGAAGAGGGCATCGAGGGCCTGCTGCTGCTGGCCGAGCAGGCCCCGGACGTGGACGCCGTGTACCTGCGCAAGTCAGAGCCTGCCGGGGACGGCCCGTGACCCTGTCCCGCCCCGCTCGCGCCGCCCTGGTCCTGCTGGTCCTCTGCGCCTGGCTGCTGCTGGGCGCGGCGCCCGCCACGGCGGGCGTGCAGCGCTTCGCGGTGCTGGCGGGCAACAACGAGGGCGCGCCGGGCATGCACCTGCTCTACTTCGCCGAGGACGACGCGATCAAGATGCAGCGCGTGCTGACCTCGGTGGGGGGCTACCAGGAGGACGACGTGCGGGTCGTGCTGGGCGGTCGACGCAATGACCTGTTGGAGGCCATGACCGACGTGCGGCGCGACATCGAGGCGGCAAAGCAGCGGGGCGACGAGACGCTCTTTCTGTTCTACTACTCGGGCCATGCCGACGAGAACAGGCTTCAGCTGGCCCATACCTGGCTGGGCTACGAGATGTTGGACGAGCTGATCGAGCGCACGGGCGCCGATGTGCGGCTGGCTTTTCTGGATGCCTGCCAGTCCGGGGTGATGACCGGCACGAAGGGCGGAGTCAAGGCGCCCAGCTTCGTATTCGACATCAGCGAGCGCCTTGGGGCCTCGGGCCAGGTGGTGATCACCTCTTCCAGCGGGGATGAAGCGTCGCAGGAGAGCGACGAGATCGGGGGCAGCTACTTCACCCACTTCCTGACCAGCGCCCTGATGGGGGCGGCGGACGAAGACGCCGATCAGCGCGTCACCCTGGCAGAGTCCTACCAGTACGTCTACCACGAGACCGTCTACCGCACCTCGGGCACGCGCACCGGCACCCAGCACCCCACCTTCGAGTGGGACCTGGCCGGCAAGGGCGACGTGGTGCTCACCGATCTGGCCGCGGCGCGCTCCACGCTACGCTTCCCACCCGAGATGCACGGCATCTACGCCATCTTCGACCGCAGCCGCCGCATGTTCGTGGCCGAGGTGGACCTGAAGGGCCGCGAGCGCAAGATCTCCCTGCATCCGGGCGGCTACCTGGTGCAGATGCGCTACCCCACGCACCTGGAGGTGGCGCGCGTGAACCTGCAGGAGGGCCAGATCTTCGACATGTCCCAGGCCCGTTTCGAGGCCGTCGAGTACGAGGAGGACGTGGCGCGAGGCAGCATCGAGCAGCGCATCCGCAAGGCCAACCTGCCGCGCCTGGCGCTGCGCATCATGGCCGGGGTCTGGCGCCCTACCGAAGCGCAGGTGGAGAGCGAGTACCTGCCGGCGATTCCCACGGGGGGCGCCGGGCTGCGCTTCGCGGACCGCAAGGGGCGCTGGGTCGCCGCCGATGTCTTCTCGGGAGGCAAGAGCGCCACGCTGGTCTTCGAGGAGGCGGACTTCGAGGTGCCGGTGACGGTCAGCTCCACGGTCTTCGGCGTCTGGGGCGGCTTCGCCACCAAGCCGCGCCGCTTCCAGTTCGGTGGCGGTCTGGGCCTGTCCGGCGCGCACATCCGCCGCAGCTTCCCCGAGACCAGCGTGGCGACGCAGGATCTGTTCACGGTGGCGCCCGGTGCGGCGGCCTGGTTCGGCTGGCACCCGCGGCGCTTCGAGATCGAGATCGAGCTGCGCCTGTACAGCCTGCCCTACCAGATCGACAGCTTCGACAAGGTCCTGGGCTACAGCGAGGGCCTGCTGTCCTTCGGCTACAGGTTCTGAGCCATGAGCCGTTTCTTCGCCACCAGCTCCCTCCCAGCCCTCCTGGCAGCCTGCGACAACCCCATCAGCAACCAGATCTTCGTGGAAGACGCCGAGTTCCTGGCGGCGCTGCCGAACGAAGAGCGCCACACGGTGCGCTTCGTCGAGGATCTCGAGGCGGACGATGATGCGGCGAAGAGCCTGCTACCCCTGCCAGGTCAGCTGGAGGAGCCGGATCTCTCGCTCTGGGGAGAGGAGCTGGCCGTGCAGGCCAACCTGGCCCTGGCCGAGCTCATGCTGCTGACCAGCTATGCGCGCGACTCGGAGCCCTCGCTGCGCGAGGAATCGGTGCGCAGCTGGGGCCCCACCTCCTTGAGCACAGGCACGCGCGCCCTGTTGCTGGCGGACGTGGTGCGCAGCGGGGTGGGGCAGTACGACTGGGCCTTTCAGCTGGCGGAGAACAGCGCCGGGCCCTGGGAGAGCTTCTTCTCCGGCACGCACTTCGCGGGGGCCACCGTGGCCGAGGGCAGCGGCTCCTTCCAGGCCGATCTCTCCCTGCTGGCCCTGCACCAGGAGCGGGACGGCGAGGGCATGGTGGAGGCGGTCTACGACGACCGTGACGGCGCCCTGCTGGACCTGGCGCTCTCCGGCTATCGCGCCAGCCTGGAGGACGAGCCCCTGGACGCCCGGTTGATCTGCGCCCGCTCCTCCCAAGGCGGGGGCGATTTCCAGTACGAGGCCTCCGTGGAGCTGCTCGCTGTGGGCAGCGAGCGCACGCTGGTGCGCGCCCGCTGGAACGCCAACGGCGAGGTGCGGGCCGACGCCCTGGCCAGCGGAGGCGAGCTGGAGGAGGAACTGGGGCTGTCGCAGTGCTGGGATGGGGCGGGCAGCCTGGTCTATCAGCTGGACGACCAGGGCCTCTACCAGGCGCTGGGCAGCGAGGACGACTGCGCCTTCAGGCAGGCCTCCTACGCCGACGACCTCTGAGCGCGGGTAGCACCCCGGGCCAGCGCGAAATACCCCAGGAGTCCCGCGTCGCCCTGGAGGTGCCCATGCCGTGCCGCAAGTCCGTCTTGGCAGCCCTGCTCTTGGGGCCTGCGAATGCCTGGGGGCAGCAGGAAGGGGAGGGCCTGGACCGCGAGGCCCTGCCAGGGGCGGAAGACGAGCGTGCGGACGACGCCCTCTTCGGCTCCGACATCTCGGCTGGCGCAGGCCTGGGCATCTTGCTGGGGAGCTGGCCCTTGGCAGGCCCGCACTCCACGTTCCATGCGCGCTTCGAGGCCTTCACCGTCTCGGCGGCCACCCCTGGGCCGCGTCTGGGCGTCTCGCTCTTCGGCGACAAGGCACTGGGGCTGCTGCAGGACGCCAGCGAGGAGCAAGAGGGCGTGGTGGTGGAGTTTCCCTTCTCCTACCTGCACTACGGCGTTCTCAGCGTGCTCCGTTTCGATCCCGCGCTCCCCTGGACCGGCACGGCCGGCTTCGGCTTCGGTCGCCTGGACCTCGAGAACTACTACGGCGGTCCCCATGCCCTGCCGACCTTGATCTTCGAGGGCGGCGTGCGCCGACACCTGGGGCGTGCCACCAGCCCTGCCTTCTTCGACCTGGGCCTGCGCGCCTCCTGGGGCAGCGCCCGTGGCCTCAGCTACGAGCTCGACGAGTGGTGGCTCGTGCAGCTGTCCACCTCGCTGGGCTGGCACGTGCGCTAGAAAGAAGCGGCACCGGCCAGATTCGGCCCCCGCCGGCGACAGTTCACCGCAGAGGACGCAGAGGACGCAGAGTCTGGAAGGAGGGGCCGTCGCCCTGCTCGCCATCTCCAATACCTACTTTGTAGGGTGTGTTTGCGCTACAAAGAAGGGCGGGTTCAAGTGGGGAGGATCTCTGCGCTCTCCGCGCCCTCTGCGGTAGGATTGTCAGGCGGTTTGATCGGTCCCAAGAAAGCGCCCCTGCGCATCAGGGCGCGATCACGCAGCTCTCATCGCAGCCGTTGTTGTCGGCCAGGCCGTTCTTCTGCACGGTGTTGCCGCATTCCCCGATCACGGCGCTGCTGCAGCTGAGGCCGTATTGGGCATTGCTCACCACCTGGTTGCCCAGGACCGAGGCGACGGTGCTCTGCAGCACCAGACCTGAACCCTGGTTGCCGCTGTAGACGCCGTCGCTGATGGTCGCGCTGCCTCCGTAGACGTAGGCGCCATCTCCCGCGTTGTCGCTGGCGTCGCAGCCCGCCAGCCCCAGCGTGGCGGAGCTGGCGTACAGGCCGCTCCCCTGGTTCGCCGAAAAGCTGGAGTCTTCGAACTCCAGCTCGGAGGAGGAGATGTAGGCGCCGTAGGAACCCGCGCCGCTGACATCCACCTCCAGCAGGCTGCCGCCCCCCAGTCCGGAGGTGTAGATGCCGTAGTTGCGGGGATCGACCACCTGCAGGCCGGAGACCTCCAGCGCCGCGTAGTTGGCCGAACTGCTCTGGGACAGGTAGAGCCCCGAGCTGGCGTTCGGCGCGTCGATCTCCAGATCGGTGGCGTAGAACTCCACGTCGCTGGAGGACCAGTACAGGTCGATGGCGTTGCCATAGCTGCCTGTGCTCACATCCTCGAAGCTGACCTCGTCGAGCTCGACAGCGCTGTCGTAGGCGTACATGCCGTCGGCGTAGACGTCCTGCAGCTGGACGTCCTGCAACAGCGCCCGGCTCTGGTAGAGGTAGAAGGCGTCCTGGTAGCTGGTGTAGCTGCTGGACCAGGACAGCGCCTTGTGAATCCAGCACTCGTAGGCGACGTCGTAGGTGCCGCCAGCCGAGGCCTGCAGGCCCTCCACCTCAACGTCGGCGTAGTAGCTGTAAAGCAGCGCGCCGCCGAAGTCCTCCACGATGTTGTCCTCGAAGAGCACGCCGTCGGAGCCCTCGCCGTAGACGTAGAGGATGCTGCGGTTGTATTTGCTCCAGCTGTTGTCGTGGATGTCGCCGTCGGAGTTGTACAGGTAGATGCTCTGATCGCCTCTCTCGAAGCGGTTCTCGTAGACCGTGACCGAGCCGTTGTAGGAGTACACGTCCAGCCCCGAGTCGTAGTAGACGTACCAGTAGGGGTAGCCGAGGCTGTCGCTGTAATCGACGATGGAGGTGCCCTTGTTCTCGACGAAATCGTTGTCGTACAGCACCATGCCGGAGTTCTCGTAGGCGCAGACCGTGCCGAAGCTCTCCCCGGAGGCCGAGGCCGTGAAGCTGCTGCCGCTGATGGCGCTGGTGCCACCGTAGTCGATCACCGCTGGCCGCGTGTTGCCCGAGAAGCTGGCGCCCTGCACCGAGATGTTGCTCTGCAGGCCTGAGATGCCCCAGCCCTGGTTGTCGCTGAACTCGCCTCCGCTGATGTCGGCGTTGCCGCCGTAGATCACCCAGCCGGCGGGCAGGTCGATGTAGATATAGCCGTCGTAGCCGTCGTCCAGCTCGCGCGTGCCCACAACGCTGACCTCGTCGGCCGTGACGTCCAGGGCGTAGGTGTAGAGCCCGCGCCGGCCCGGCCGGTCCACCAGCAGGTTCGAGAGGACGGCGTTGCCGCCGCCCGCCTCGTAGCTCATCAGGAAGGCGCCATTGCTGTTGTAGCCCGTGATCTGGCTGTTGGTGATCTCGATGGCGTCGGACTCTGCGTAGAGCCCGATGGAACCCAGCACGCCCGAGTCCCAGGCGTAGTCCGACACCACCTCGGGATCGCCGGAGATGTCAAGGCCATCGGCCGCCAGGCTGCCGCCGGATGGGGCGATGAAGTAGACGCCGAACTCGGTGGCGTCGGTCACCGTGACATCTTGGGCGCTCAGGTCGCCGTAGACCTGCAGCACGCCGTAGATGCCGCCCTCGATGAGATCGCCTGACATGCTGAGATCGCCCGAAGCCACAGCGTAGACCGCCAGGATCTCGTTGTCGTAGAAGTGGTTGCCCGAGAGCGTGATGGCGCTGCCCTCGTCGCCGAAGATGGGGAAACCGTCGGCGATGCTGCCGTCGTCCTGGACCGTGTAGAGGGTGTTGGAGAAGCTGCTGTCCGCGATGGTGAGCGCGGCGCCCCCTTCGGCCTTGACACCGAAAGAGGTGTTGCCGTCGAACCTGCAGCCGCTGACGCTGACGCTGCCCCCGTCGGCCAGCACGGCACCCCACTCGTTGCCCTGGAAGCCGCTGTCGGAGATGGTGAGCTCGGAGTCCTTGCTGGAGACGCCGTAGTTGGGGATGGCGTCGGCCTGGATGTCGGACAGGCGGAGGTCGGAAGCCGAGCTCACCTCGATGGCCGAGCGCGTGGACGTGATGCCCACGCCCTGCAGCGTCACCCCGCTCAGCTGCGTTGCCTCCTTGCCGGGCTCGATGGTGAAGGGCGCGTGGTTGGTGGGCGCCGTCCACAGGGTCAGCTCGCTGCCCGCCCCCAGGATCGTGACCGGCTTGTCGATCAGCACAGCCTCTTCGAAGCTGCCTTCGCAGATCTCGATGAGGGAGCCTTCCTCGGCCATGCGGATGGCGTCGTTGAGCCACTTGTAGCCGACGTCGCCATTCACCGTGATGCAGCCCTCCTCGAAGACCTGCGGCTCACCTGTGTCCAGGACAGGGGCGCTGTCGTCCGGGTTCTCTTTCTGGTTCTCCGAGGGCTGCTGGCAGCCGACAGAGGTGAGCCCGAGCCCGGCGATAGGGATGAGCAGCGGCAGCTTCATGCGTCTTCGACCTCCAGTCGTGCCTGACAGACACGCTACTTGGAATTGCGGAGGCGCACAACTTCGAGGGCGCGGGCGCTGTGCGCCGCGCCCTCGGGCGTGGATCGAGCTGACGGGCCGATGGCCCGCAGCTCATCCCCGCACAGCTGGTCGTAGATGGAGCCAGCGGCCGTTTGTTGGCGGATGGTTCTTGAGCGCAGGCCAGCGCCCGGACGCGCTGCGCCTGCCCCGGGGCTTGACGGCTCCATTGCTCTCGACTATGTGCCGACGGCTTGGAATCCACCTTCGAAATGATTGAGGACACTATGGCCGTTCGAATCCGCCTGGCGCGCTTGGGTGCCAAGAAGAGGCCTTCCTATCGCATCGTGGTCGCCGACAAGAGGTCGCCCCGCGATGGTCGTTTCATCGAGAAGCTCGGCTACTACGATCCCATGGTCGAACCGCCCAAGATCGTCGTCGACCTGGAACGGGTCGACTACTGGCTCAGCGTGGGCGCCAGCCAGAGCCATACCGTGTCGAACCTGGTACGTCGTGCTCGCGCTGCGACGCCTGCAGCGGAGGTATAGTGGAAGAACTCGTCTCCTTCATGGCCAAGGGGCTGGTCTCCCACCCCGATGACGTGCGTGTCAACGCCGTCGAGGGCGAGTCCGTGATGATCCTCGAGCTGGATGTGCATCCGGACGACGCCTCCCGCGTGATCGGAGCCAATGGCCGCACGATCCGCGCGATGCGCCAGGTGCTCTCGGCCGCCAGCGGCCGTCGCAAGACGGTGCTCGAGCTGCTCGAGCCGGCCACAGACGGCGCGGAGGAGTAGCGCGCGCCGTCCCGGGGAACGACTTGCCCGAACCCAATGAGCGAGGAGCGACCGAGCTGGTTCTTGGCCGCGTGGTCGGGCTCTTCGGCGTGCGGGGCGAGCTGCGACTGCTGCTCTACAACCCTCAGAGCGAGCTGCTGAGCCAGGCCCGGCCGGTGGTGCTGCGCTCGCGCGCTGGCGAGCGGCGCCACGTGCGTCTGAGAACCCGTCCCGGCGCTGGAAAGCGCATCCTGGGCACCATCGACGGCGTGCGGGACAGAGAGGTGGCCCGCGAGCTGTTGGACTGGGAGATCCTGGTGCGGCGCGACGAGCTGCCCCCTCTCGAGCCGGGCTCCTGGTACGTGAGCGACCTGCTGGACCTGCCCGTGCGCGGTGCCAGCGGCCGCCCGCTCGGCCGGCTCGTAGCCGTGCACCAGAGCGGACCGGTGGACGTCTGGGAGCTGAAGAGCTCGCGCTGCACCCGCTACTTCCCGGTCCTGCGGGACTACGTGATCGAGGTGGCCGAGGCTGGGATCGTGCTGGACGACGAAGGGGTGGTGGAGGGATGATGCAACCATGCGCATCGACATCCTGACCTTGCATCCCGGGCTCTGCCAGGGGCCGCTGGACAGCTCCATCCTGGGGCGCGCCCGTGCGGCGGGGCTGCTCGAGGTGGGCATCCACGACATGCGCGAGCACGCGTCGGGCCGCCACAAGCAGGCGGACGACGCGCCCTATGGCGGAGGCGCGGGCATGGTGCTGCAGGTGGACGTGGCGGACCGAGCCATCGCCGCGTTGCGCCGGAAAGACAGCCACGTGGTGCTGATGGAGGCTTCGGGCGCGCGCTTCAACCAGGCAGTGGCCGCCCGCTTGGCGCAGTGCGCGCACCTGGTGCTGGTCTGCGGGCACTACGAGGGCGTGGACGACCGTGTTCGGCAGCACCTGACGGACGAGACCCTGTCCATCGGCGACTACGTGCTGACCGGTGGGGAGCTGCCCGCGTTGGTAGTGACCGACGCGGTGGCGCGGCTGCTGCCCGGTGTGCTGGGTTGCGCGGATAGCGCCCGAGAAGAGTCCTTCCAGGATGGCTTGTTGGAGTACCCCCAGTACACCCGACCGCGGGTGTACCGCGGCTGGGAAGTTCCCGAGATCCTGCTCTCGGGGCATCACGCCCGCGTCGCGGCCTGGCGCCGCGCTCAGGCCTTGGAGCGCACGCGGCGGCTGCGTCCGGATCTGTTGGCAGCGCAACCGGGTGAGCAGCCTGATGACACGGGGGACGAGGACGAGTCTTGACACGCGCATGGGCGGTCGCTAATTAGGCGCGACTTGGAACCTGGGCCCCAGGATGGGGCAGGTACGATCGGCGGTCCCTCGCATCGCAACAGACCAGGCGCTGGTCGTTTCCAGCGCGCAGCGAGGCATCGACACAGCGGCCGTCTCCAGGGCTTTTTTTCGAGGAATTCCATGTACTCCATCCAGCAGCTCGAACAGTCGGATTTCCCCCAGGCCAACACGACGGATCTCCGCCCCGGCGACAAGGTGCGGGTGCACGTGCGGATCGTCGAGTTCACCCCCGGCGGCAAGTCGGGCCGCACCGCCGAGAAGGTCAAGGAGAAGGCGAAGACCCGCATCCAGATCTTCGAAGGAACCGTGATCGCGATCCGGCGTGGCGGCCATCGCAGCACCTTCACCGTGCGCAAGATGGGAGCCCATGGCGTCGGGGTGGAGCGCATCTTCCCCGCGGACAGCCCCAACGTGAAGAAGGTCGAGATCGTCACGCGCCACCGCGTGCGGCGCGCCAAGCTCTACTTCCTTCGCTCGCGCCGCGGCAAGTCCGCTCGTCTCAAGGTCATCCGGAAGTCCCGCTAGGGCATCCGGGATCCGAACCGTCGCATGCCGCCCTCGAAAGATAGGGTGCCCTCGAGAGATGGGGGGCGCTCGAGAGATGGGGAGCGCCCTGCGGATGAGCGGCGCCAGGCCTTGCTGCGCGGCCAGCTCGCCGAGCAGCAGGTGGCGGACTGGCTGCAGCGGCGCGGCTGGCACGTGGTGGAGCGCAACTTCCGCGCCCGAGGCGGCGAGCTGGACCTGGTGATGCGGTGCGGCGCAGCCCTGCGCCTGGTGGAGGTCAAGGCCCGGGCCCCGGGGGATCCCCTGGGTCTGGAGGCCGTGGACCGCGGCAAGCGCCGGCGTCTTGTCAGCGCCGCGCGCGCCTTCCTGGCGCAGTACGACGAGCCATGGGACGAGGTCTGCTTCGCCGTTGCGTTGGTCGAAGAGGACGACGAGGGCTGGCGGGTGGACTACCTGGACGACGCCTTCGACGTGGGTTGAGGCGTGCCTTTCCAGGCTACCCGCGCTTCCAGGCTATTGGCTCGCCGACTCCCGGATCATCACGCGGAATCCAGCGCCGACGGTGAATCCGATGGTGTCGGAACCTGTGGTGATGTCGTAGGTGTGCTCCACCTGCCGTGGGCTGTAGTACTGGACGTCGCCCACGATGTGCCACTGCATATAGCGGAAGGCCTGGTGGTAGAAGCCCAGCCCGCCTGAGACCCAGGTGTACTCGCCCTCGGTGACGGGGATGTCGCGGCTGGTGGAGAGCACGGAGGGCAGGTAGAGCCCGCTGGGCACGGTCTGCCAGGAGCGGTAGCCGAACGCCATGCGCAGGTCGATGGAGAAACGGCTGTCGCTCTCAGGGTTGTCGTGGGCCACCAGCTCGGTGCCGCCGCGGATCGTGACCTTGTCGGCCGGCTCGAGGGTGGCAGCCGAGACCAGCACGGCGCCCTCTTCATCGTAGAGCTCCACCTCTATGTCCCGCGTGCGCAGGTAGGCGAAGCCCAGGTAGGGGCGCGAGACACCGTGGCTGGTGCTGAACGCCGTGTTCAGGCGAAAACCCCCGCCGCCTACGCCCGCTCCGCGCTCGCCATCCGTCACGGTGTAGAAGTTGCCGCTGCTGCGGGTCTGGAAGGCCAGCTCCAGCAGCCAGGTGGCGCGGTTGCCGCGCTTGGCGAAGCTCTCCGAGAAGGGCGTGCCGCGTAGCCCCAGCCAGACGCCGTCAACGCCCTTGCCCTTGATGGGGGCCAATTCCTCAAGCACCTCGGTATCCACCATGGTGCCCGCGCTCTTGGACGGGTCGTAGACCATGGCGTTGGCCTCGGGGAAGTCGAGGCGAGAGCCCGCGTAGTGGGGCAGCTCGAAGAAGAGGGCGGCCCCAGGTGCGGCGGTGAAGACTCCGCTGTAGGTCAGCAGGTGGTTCTCGAGCACGCGCGAACCCACGCGCTCTTCGCCCTCGTACAGGCTGCCGCTGGCGCGGTCGTAGGCGTAGTTCAACGAGATATCGCCGCGGAGAAAGGGCGGTATGTACGTGATCTCTGCGGCCTGCGCGCCTTGGGCGAGGGGGGTTGCTACGAGGAACAAGGCCATGGACTTGCGGATCATCGACGACACCTCTGCGGCAGGAGCCTACGTGTTCCAGTGCGGATCGTCAAGGGAGCGGGATTCATGACGAGAGCTCATTTCGAACCGGAGCTGGCGGGCGGGTCTCGCAACCCGTACTCTTTCATCTTGGTCTGGAGGCTCTTTCGGCTGATACCCAGTCGCCGCGCGGCCCGGGTGACGTTGCCCTGCTCCAGCTCGAGCGCACGCCGAATGCGGCTCCTCTCCAGGCGAACCGTGTGCCGGCGCACGTACTCCTTCAGGCCGAGATCCTCGGCATCTTCGTCCGCCTGGACCCCTTCGTCCGCCTGGTCCCCGGTCTCCGCCGGCTTGATGCCGTGGATGTCGACCAGCCCGATGCTCTCATCCTCGGCGAGCAGCACGGCCCGTTCCATCACGTTTTCCAGCTCGCGCACGTTTCCAGGCCAGTGCCAGGCGCTCAGCGCCGCCAGCGCCTCGGGCTCCAGCCCGTCCAGCTGCCGGCCCAGCCGCCGGTTGAACTTGCGCAGGAAGTGGGCCGCCAACAACGGGATGTCACCTGCCCGCTCCCGCAGGGGAGGGATGACGATGGGGATGACGTTCAGCCGGTAGTAGAGGTCCTCGCGGAAGGCGCCCCGCCCCACCTCGGCCTGCAAGTCGCGGTTGGTGGCGGCTATCACCCGCACGTCCACCGACAGGCTGCGGATGCCACCCACGCGCTCGATCGTGCGCTCTTGCAGGGCCCGTAGCAGCTTGACCTGCATGTCGCGCGGCAGCTCGGAGATCTCGTCCAGGAAAAGGGTGCCCCCGTGGGCCAGCTCGAAGCGGCCGGGCTTGTCGCTCACCGCCCCTGTGAAGGCCCCGCGCTCGTAGCCGAAGAGCTCGCTCTCGAAGAGCTGGTCGGGGATGGCGCCGCAGTTGACCTGGATGAAGGGGCCGTCGGCGCGCTGGGAGTTGTCGTGCAGCGCCCGCGCTACCAGCTCCTTGCCCGTCCCGCTCTCACCCTGCACCAGCACGGTGGTGGGGGAGGGGGCCACCTTCTCGATCAAGGCGTAGATGCGCTCCATGCCGCGCGCGCGCCCGATGATGGCGAAGCGCCCGTCGTTGTCGGCGTGCAGCGAGCTGCGACCGCGGCGCTCGTGGGCCAGGGCCTTGCGGATGACGTTCTTGAGCTCGTCGTGATCGAAGGGCTTGGTGATGTAGTCGTGGGCTCCCAGCTTGAGGGCCTCGACGGCCGAGTCCACCGTGCCGTGGGCCGTGATGACGATGACCGGCATGCCGGGATAGCGCTCGCTGCAGTGGGTCAGCAGGGCCATGCCGTCCACGTTGGGCATGCGCAGATCGGTCACCAGCAGGTGGAAGGGGGCACGCTGCAGCAAGCTGATGGCAGCTCCGCCATCTTCTGCGGTCTCGGCCTGGTAGCCGTCGCGCTTGAGGTGGGCGGCGAGCACACGGCGGATGGATGGCTCGTCGTCAGCGATCAGGATGCGTGCCATGGTTGCTACCTAACACGACGGCGCTGCGCGGCCTGACCCGCAGTGCGCAGTGGAGCAGGCCCGCCCCCGCTTGCTGTGGCTTCAGAGCGGGGTAGATAGCTGATGCCGCTCCGACTCGCGGACCTGGAATCCGAAGCCGGCGCGGCGTGTCAGCCTATCCCCCTCCGCTCCGTTCAAGCCGCCAATCCCCGGCCCGATCCGAGGGCCGGCCTGACCCGAAGGGAAGTCCCTTGCGCAAGCTCATTCTCCTGCTCACGTTGCTCACGCTGGGGGCCGGTGACGCGCTGGCTGCCGATCAGGCGCCGGCCTTCACCCTGCGGGACATCAACGGCAAGTCGGTCAGCCTCTCCGATCACGCCGACAAGGTCGTGCTCATCAGCTTCTGGGCCACCTGGTGCGTGCCCTGCCAGGCCGAGATGCCCCACCTGCAGCGCTTCTACGAGGCCTACGGTTCCCAGGGCCTCACGGTGCTCTCGGTCAACACCGATGACGCGCGCTCCTCCTCGCAGGTCAAGCCCCTGGTCAAGAGCAAGGGCTTGACCTTCCCCGTGCTGTTGGATCGCGAGACCACGGTGGTGGCCATGTACAACCCCGCCAAGACCCTGCCCTACTCGGTGCTGCTGGACCGCTCCGGCGCCATCTCCAAGGTCTACACCGGCTACACCCCCGGGGATGAGGTGCACGTCGAAGATGACATCAAGGCCTTGTTGGGCGGCGCGGCCGAGCCCGAGACGCCGGCGGCCTCGCCGTGAGAGCCGCGCAGGCCACCACAGTACTGTTGGCTCCCTTGTTGGCGGTGGCAACCGCCTCCAGCGCCCGGGCGGGTATCAGCCTCGAGGGTGAGGGGCCGTTGGCTGGCGGCACCCTGCAGATCAACGAGCGCATGGAGGCGCGCTACTACCAGGTCGATGGGGCGGACTACTACGATCCCCTGATCAGCGAATTCGCCGCAGACGACTTCAAGGTGCTGAACTACCTGGAGGAGGTGAACCGCTTCAACCTGCTCTTTTCCAAGAACACGATAGCTTTCGGCATGCAGCTGGATCAGGTCGCGTTGATCGGGAACCGCTACTACCTGGACGAGGAGCTGCAGCATCCCTACACGCTCGGCGATCCGGCGCTGGATGCCACCTGGGACGACTTCTACCTCAACCTCGAGAAGGTCTACCTGCGGCACAAGGGGCGGCAGGTGGAGCTGCAGCTGGGGGACTGCTATGGCTCCTTTGGCCGCGGCATCGCCCTCAACCTGGTGCGCAACACCGACATCGACATCGACACCTCGCTGCGGGGCGCTCGCGCCGTGCTGCGGCTGGGCGACTGGGACATCACCGCGGTCAGCGGGCTCACCAACCCGCAACAGGTCCTGATGGACAACCGCAACCTGGACATCGCGCCCGACCTGCACCACATGATCTCAGGGCTGCGCATGGAGCGCTTCGGCCTGGGGCCCCTGAACCTGGGCGCCCACGGCGTGGTGTACCGCTTCGCCCGCGAGCTGGACCAGCTGGAGCTCTTCCACACGCGCTACACCGAGCCCATGGACGTGCTGGTGGCCGGCGCCACGGCCGAGGCCTTCGGCTTGGGCGGCATCGACATCAACGCCGAGGCCGATTTCTTCAACTACCGCTCCGTCGATTTCTTCGCCGGCGAGCAGCCCGATCTGGGCTACGGCGTCTACGCCAGCGCGGCGGCCTATCCCGGGCGCACTGTGCTGCTGCTGGAGGCCAAGCGCTACAAGAACACCGAGCGCATCAACAGCTTCGTCACGGCCGGCAACTACGAGGTCGCCGTGGCCCCCACCATGGAGTACGAGCGGGTCATCACGGAAGACAGCTCGGCGGCGGTCAACTCCAACGACATCATGGGCGCCCGGCTGCGGGCGGACTACGCGCTGAAGCCCGGCGTGCTGCTGCCCTACGCCTCCTTCGCCGTCTTCAGGGACAACGAAATAGGCGGTCTGCACTTCAACCAGGTCCCTGAGACCATCCTGCACCCCCTGGCGGGCATCCAGTGGCTCGGTCCCAAGGCCCACATCATCGCCAACGGAGGCCTGCGCACGGATCTGCGCGATGACGACAGCGGCCAGGACATGATGTCCCACGTTGACCTGGACCTGCAGCTGCCAGCCGGTCCCCTGGGCACGCTGGAGCTGGCCAGCGCCTTCATGCACTTCGGCTGGGGTGAGAACGCCAACCAGCAAGAGGATTTCACCGAGTTGGTCAACGCGTTGGCCCTGCACGCCAGCGAGCACTGGACCTTCATCCTCTACCAGGACTACACCGACAATCCACTCATCTCCAGCACGGGCAACATCGCCGAGCACGTCTACATGGCCGGGGAGCTGCAGTACAAGCCCCTCACGTCCGCCACCTTCGGGCTCTTCTACGGAGCCTACAAAGAGGGCATCCGCTGCGCGGGCGGGCAGTGCCGCAAGCTGCCGGGCTTCGAGGGCTTGCGGGTTTCGGCATCCGGCGCCTTCTAGCTGCCGTCAGCAGGTGTTTCTGTTGGGACGGTGCGGTGAGCGCTGCGTGTCGTTAACCAGTACCCCGACAGATTCCGGCGCCTAGCGCCAAGCCCGCCCCGTCACGGTCGCTGAACCGACATCGAGCTCTGCAGGAGTCCACGCCATCATGCGCGAACCTACCCACCTCCTCCCCCTCCTCCTCTCGGTCTGCCTGCTGGGCACCAGCTACGACGCCGATGCGGCCCGCCTCAAGCCGGCCGGCGTGACGGCCTCATCCGCCTATCCCCCCGGCGAGGGGGTCACCTACGGCGAGAGCAACGTCAAGGACCAGAAGGTGTCCACGGTCTGGGTCGAGGGCGAAGAGGGCTCCGGGCTGGGCTCCTGGATCGAGCTCGACCTGGGGGGCACCCACCAGGTCACCAACCTCACCTTGTGGAACGGCAACTGGTACAGCTGGGACTTCTGGAACCGCCACAACCGGGCCAAGGAGATCGAGATCAGCTTCTCCGACGAGAGCACGCAGAAGTTCACCTTGAAGGACGAAAAGGTCCCCGAGCACATCCAGCTCTCCAAGTCGGTCAGCACCAGCTCCATCAAGATCAAGGTCAAGGGCATCTACCGGGGCACCACCTTCAACGACACCTGCATCTCCGAGGTGGCGGTCTTCGACGGCAGCGCCGAGACATGGGCCCAGCCCGTCAGCATGACCGACAGCGGCCACCTGCCCGAAGACGCCGATGGCACCTATGAGGTCTCCAACACCTACGACGGCTTGGTGGACACCATGTGGTGCGAGAATCAGAAGAGTGGCGACGGCACGGGCAGCTGGTTCGAGTACCGCTTCGGATCGTCGCAGACCATCGGCAAGCTCAAGCTGATGAACGGCAATGCCTACAGCCCTGGCTTCTGGATGAAGTCCAACCGCGCCACGCAGGCCACGCTCACGTTCTCCGACGGCAGCAAGGAGACGGTCGCGCTCAAGGACTTCATGATGGAGCAGACCGTCAGCTTCCCCTCGCGTAGCACCAGCTCGGTGCGCATCCAGTTCGATGCGGTCAAGAAGGGCACAGAATACAACGACCTGTGCATCTCCGAGGCCAAGTTCAGCGACTGAGACCGATTACGGGGCCTCCAGGGCCGCCCGGCGCGGGCTATTGGGCAATGCTTCTGTCAACGCTTGTTGGCTTGAGCCCTTGTCTGTTGCGGGTGGCATGGATTTTCCGCTAATTATTCTAAAGATGTCGGCCCCTCGGCCGATTTCGAGGCGGATCTGGAAGGTTCACAGCGGAGAGACATCATGAGAAGCACCCTTTGTCTCCTGGCCCTCGCCTTGGCGGGCAACGCGGGCTGCACGCAGGACACGGACCTCAACGTGCAGAAAGAGATCGAGACCTTCTACCAGGAGCCACCGGCCGACGTGGACATCCTGTGGGTGGTGGACAACTCGCCCTCCATGAAGGAGGAGCAGAAAGAGGTGGGCGCGCGCTTCGCCGACTTCATCGGCCACCTGGAAGAGACCAACATCGACTTCCACATCGGCGTGATCACCACGGATATGGACCAGAAGAATGTGGATCGGGCCCAGCTGTTGGGGGATCCCCAGGTGATCACCAAGGACCTGAAAGACTACGAGCAGATCTTCAACGAGCGCATCCAGGTGGGCATCAAGGGCTCGGACATGGAACGCGGCATCCAGGCGGCCTACGAGGCGCTGTCCGAGCCGCGGGTCTCCGAGGTGAACTACGGCTTCCTGCGTCGCGACGCCACCCTGTCCATCATCTTCGTCTCGGACGAGAACGACTGCTCCGACGACGGCGCCCTGCCCGAGGCATCCGACGGCATGTCCTGCTACGACAACTCGGACATGCTGGTCTCCGTGCGCGACTACGTGGCCGACTTCCGTGAGCTCAAGGAAGACCCCTCCATGGTGCTGGCCTCGGCCATCGTGGGGCCCTCCATCATCGACGACTGCGAGGACACGGTCCCTGGCACGCGCTACATCTCCATCGCCGAGAACATGGGGGGCATCCAGGGCAATATCTGCGACGAGGACTTCTCGGACATCATGGACGAGATGGGCCTGTCCGTCTCGGGCGTGCGCTCCTCCTTCCAGCTCTCCAACAATCCCAAGGAGGGCACCCTCCAGGTCTTCGTGGGTGAGGACGAGGAGGACACGGGCTCCTGGGACGCGGTCATCGAGGACGAGGTCGACGGCTGGACCTTCGACGACGAGACCCTCTACCTGACCTTCCACGGCGCCTCTGTGCCCCCGCGCGGCACCATCATCACGGTGAAGTACGAGTTCGGCTCGGAGGCCTGATCCCTCAGGGTTTCAACAGCGCCTCTGGCGGGGGCAGGTAGGCCCCCAGGCGCGCCAGGCCCTGCAGGTTGTCCACCTCCTGCGCCAGCGCGGGCACCGACCACAGCGGGACGTCCTCGCCGGCGGCGTGCCGCAGCAGCGACAGAGAGGCCTGGTCCGCGTCCGCCAGGTGGGCGTAGCGGGCCGGAGCCCGGCGCACGCCCTCCAGGATGGCGCTCCAGCTGCGGTGGTCTATGCCCGGCGCGGGCTCGATCACGCGGCAGTCCAGGGCAGGGGCCGCGCGCAGGCTGGGCGCGGGCGTGCAGCGGTTCACCAGGTAACCGTGGAAGGGCAGCTGGCGGTCCTGCAGGGCGCGCAGGAAGAGCAGGGCCTCTCGCTGGCTGGCGGGTTGGGGCGTGGTGACCAGGAAGAAGCGCGCGCGCCGCAGCTGGGCGCGCACCTGCTCCACGCGCTGGTTCACGGCGTCGCCCATCTCTTCCAAAAGGGCGACGAACTGTGCGATTTCCTGGATGGTGCGCCCTCCCAGGAAGCGATCCATCACGCCCATCACCAAACCGCTGCCGCGGCGCAGGCTCTCCATGCCCGCCACCGTGCGCGGCAGGGCCAGCACGCGCAGCACGCGGTGGTCCATGAAGCGCGCCAGGCGATCGGGGGCGGTCAGGAACTGCAAGGCGTGGCGCGAGGGGGGCGTGTCGAGCACCAGCACAGCGTACTCGTCGCTGTCGGCCAGCTCCTGCAGGCGCTCCAGGGCCATGTACTCGTGGGAGCCAGCCAAGCGGGTGGACACGTAGCGGTAGTAGCGGTTCTCCAACAGGCGCTGTGCCGTGTCCGGGCTGGGCGCCATGCGCAGGATCAGCCGGTCGAAGGAGGCCTTGACGTCCAGCATGGCCACGTCCAGCGAGCCGCCCGGTTCCCCATCCAGGGCCTCGGACCGGATGCGTCGCGGCACGTCCCCCAGCCCCTGCAGGCCCAGGCTGTCCGCCAGGCGGCGGGCAGGGTCCACGGTGAGCGTGGCGACGCGCAGGCCCTGGCGCGCCAGGTGGACGCCCAGGGCCGCCGACAGCGTGGTCTTGCCCACGCCGCCCGCGCCGCAGCAGACCAGCACGGCGGTCATGACCGGCCCCCTGTTTCGGGAGCATCCGCGAGCCGCTCGGCCAGTGCCGCGGCGAGCTGCTGCAGATCCTCCAGCTCCAGGGGCTGCCGCACAGCGCGAGGCAGGTCCAGGACAGGGACTGCCAGATCCCGGACCAGGCCCCTGCGAGCCCGCTCCTGGCGCTGGCTCTGCTCCACCCAGCCGTCGCATAGCTCCAGCGCCTCGCGCCAGGCATTGTCCGCCAGCTCGCGCAGGTGAGCCCGGGCCCGCGGCCAGAGATCGAGCTGCGGAAAAGGGGTGTCCTGCAGCTGGTTCAAGGCGCAGAAGGCCACCTGGGGCTGGTGCTCGCGCAAGGCGGCGTAGAGCTCCAGCGTCTCGCGAACCGGCAGGTGCTCGGGCAGGCAGGTGAGCACGATGGCCGTGGTGGCGGGATCGGAGAAGAGACGCCGCACGCGCTGCGCGTTGGCGTGGAAGGGCCCGGCAAGGGTCATCTCCATCATGCTACGCGGAGCGGCCAGCATGGTCAGGCCGTGGCCTGTGGCTGGAGCGTCGACGATCAGCAGGTCCCAGCGTGGCTGGCCGCTCCGGATCTCCTGCACCAGATCCCAGATCTTGCCCAACTGGATGATGTCGGGCAGGCCGGGCACGGCGTCGATGAAGGGGCCGATCACGCGGTTGCGGAAAGCCAGCTTGTAGAGCACGCGCAGCTTGAGCTGCTTGAGGACGAAATCCTCCAGGGCGTCCTCGGGGCGCATGGAGAGCCCCTCGAGTCGGCCGTGCAGGGGCTGGATGCGGTAGCCGCGGGGTGCCCGGCCCATGGCGAGCGCCGCCTGCTGCGCCCCGCCCACCTCCACCAACAGCGTCTTCAGCCCCCTGGATGCCGCGGCCAGGCCCAGGGCCACCGACAGCGTGGTCTTGCCAGTGCCGCCCTTGCCCGTCACCAGCAGGACGCGGTGGCTGAACAGCTCATCCAGCCGATCAGGCGCCGTCTGCGTCCTGGCGCCGGCATCTTGCAGGCCTGCATTCATCCCTGGCGCATAACCGCGAGGAGGGAACCCTGGGATCTTCTCGGCGACAGACTTGCCGATGATGTGAAATTGTATATCTACGGGGTGCCGCGGAGGTCATCATGCCGATCTACGAGTACGCCTGCCAAGCTTGTGAGCACGAGTTCGAGCTGCTGCAGCCCATGCGCGCGCCTCCTCCCCAGGCCTGCCCGGCCTGCGGCGCGGGCCAGGTGCGCAAGCGCGTCAGTGCCACCAGCTTCGTGCTCAAGGGTTCGGGCTGGTATCGCGACCACTACGGCCTGAAGCGCACCCCCTCCAAGTGCGTCTCCAACAGCGACTCCAAGGGCGGCTCCCCCAAGGCCTCGACCGCCAGCTCCGCGCCGGCCCCCACCGCCGCAAGACCGGCCGCCGACAAGCCCGCCGCCAAGGCCGCCAAGTAGGCGGGCGGCGTCGTGGCTCAGCTGCTGAACGGTCGCGTTGCCGCCAAGGCCGCCAACCAGGCCCTGCGCGGGCGCATCGCCGCCCTGGCCCGCCCCCCCGGCCTGGCCGTGGTGCTGGTGGGCGAGGACCCGGCCAGCCAGACATACGTGGCCAGCAAGGGCCGAGTGGCCCATCGCCTGGGCCTGCACCACCTGCAGATCGACCTGCCCGCGCAGACCAGCCAGGCCGAGCTGCTGGCCTGCATCGACCGCTTGAACGCCGACAGCGCCATCGACGGCATCCTGGTGCAGCTGCCCTTGCCGGGGCACATCCAGGCCGAGCTGGTGCTGGACCGGGTGGATCCCCGCAAGGACGTGGACGGCTTCCACCCCTGGAACATGGGCCTGCTGGCCCAGGGGCGG